>NZ_JBHZPE010000001.1:0-309668 GCF_042787985.1 Peribacillus sp. YIM B13481 | reverse complement strand
AAATCAACGGCCAAATTGTACAACTCATAAAAAATAGACAAACTCGATTTTCATCGAGTTTGTCTACAGTCTGAAACAGCCCATGTGGCTGTTTTTTTTTGTTTAAGATAATTTATCATTCTTCATCATCATATTCTTTTATGATTTCTTCAAGAGTGAATTTAATCCCATAATAAGCGAAAAGAGCGGCAATGAGGGTAGGGTACCCATATCGATTTCCAGTTTCATCGGGGATCAACCCTCGTTGCATACGTAAGTCTATATGTACGTCTGCCAACTCTAGAAGGGACTCCTCTTTAGAAGGAACGGATGTAGAAACTGCAACAAATGGTATATCATTTTCCTTTAGTTGTTTTGCCAGCATCAATGCTTCAAAATCATCTGAATGGCGAGTGAATATAAGAAATCGATCTTCCCTGGACATAGTTTCTCCCAATTCAAATCTTTTTGCCTTAGGAAAAGGCTCTGCCCCATCCAAAGCCTCCGACGTGACGCCCTGCATTTCACCAAATCCGTGAATGAACACTGAGCCATCCCCAATCGCCGCCTGAGCCAGCAGGCGGCCGGCATCCTCCATTTCAAAGGCTTCATTTTCAATCATTTTTTTAAATAAACCGCTTATCTGTGTCGAGAAAATTTTTAACATGATTAGGGACTCCTTTAAAAAATTATATCTTTATTATAAAGGACTTTCCCTTGCATTGACAGGCTTCTGGGCTTCTGATCCAAAGGGCTAAATTAACTAAATCGGTCGAAAAAACAAAAAAATTGAAAATCCTTTTAGCCATAGAGCAGGAATTTTGTTACAATTATCGAATATGAACATAGAAATCATGAATGGGGAATAAATGCGTTGGACTACAAGTAATTTGATGCAACCTATGTAATGGCCGACTAGGCTAATACACTTAATTAAATAAATCGGGTAAGGGAGAGGTGATTAAATGTCAGGGAAAATATTAATAGTTGATGATCAATTTGGGATTCGTATTTTATTGAACGAGGTTTTACATAAAGAAGGGTATGAAACATTTCAAGCCGCAAATGGCATTCAGGCCCTGGAAGTGCTAAATAATCATTCACCAGATCTTGTATTACTGGATATGAAGATTCCCGGAATGGATGGCATTGAGATATTGAAGAGGATGAAAGTGGTCGATCCGGACATCCGGGTCATAATCATGACCGCATATGGTGAACTCGATATGATTCAAGAAGCAAAGGATTTAGGTGCAATGACCCACTTTGCAAAGCCGTTTGATATTGATGATATTAGAAAAGCCGTTCGTGAATATTTACCGATACAGTCAAGTTAATGGTCTTGAAAATTTAATATTTTTGACTAAGGAATTGCCGCGGCTATCTTTTTTAAGATGGGCCGTTGTTTTTTTGGAATAAAATTTGAAGCACGATATAGTGTATTTGTTGCTGTTTTTTTGATGTATTGATATGCTAAAAGAAGCGAGATATTCTGATTTATAAGCGTATGCTACTTTGGTTTTAGGGAATATCTAGAAAGAATTAACTTTAAAATAATTACATTCACTAGTAGGAGGAAATCAAATGCCTTTAGTTTCTATGAAAGATATGCTGAATAAAGCTCTTGATGAAAAATATGCAGTAGGTCAATTCAATATCAATAACCTGGAATGGACTCAAGCCATTTTAGCTGCTGCAGAACAAGAAAAATCTCCAGTCATCCTTGGTGTTTCCGAAGGGGCTGCCCGTCATATGGGTGGTTTTAAAACGACTGTCATGATGGTTCAAGGATTGTTGGAAGACATGAAAATCACTGTTCCTGTGGCCATTCACCTTGACCATGGTTCAAGTTTTGATAAATGTAAAGAGGCTATCGAAGCTGGATTCACTTCAGTAATGATCGATGCTTCACACCACCCGATTGAAGAGAATATCGAAACAACCAAGAAGGTTGTCGAATTCGCTCACGCACGTAATGTTTCTGTTGAAGCGGAAGTGGGCACAGTTGGCGGACAAGAAGATGATGTGATCGCTGATGGAGTCGTATATGCAGATCCTCAAGAATGTGAACAGTTAGTTAAAGAAACGAATGTCGATTGTTTTGCTCCTGCGTTGGGATCCGTTCACGGTCCATACAAAGGTGAACCTAACCTAGGCTATAAAGAAATGGAAGAAGTACGGGATTTAACAAACAAACCTCTTGTTCTTCATGGTGGTACAGGCATTCCTACGAAAGATATCCAAAAAGCGATTTCTCTTGGAACATCAAAAATTAATGTGAATACGGAAAATCAAATTGTGTTTACAAAAGCCGTTCGTGAAATTCTGAATAACGATGCTGAAGTATACGATCCACGTAAATACATGGTACCTGGCCGTGAAGCGATTAAAGAAACTGTCATCGGCAAAATGCGTGAATTCGGTTCAAACGGTAAAGCATAAATAACAAAAGCAATATGGGTTTCATCCCTTAAATGTAAGATGAAGATGAAATAGATGATAATTCCATTTGGGGGGGCACCCCCCTAATGGTTTCTTTTAGATGCAGACTGGAATCCGAGCTCTATTTTTTGAACAATTAGAATTCAGATAAAAAAATTGATTACATACGGAGGATATTTTATGAAATTCTTTATTGATACAGCAAACATGGAAGAAATAAAGCAAGCACACGAACTTGGCGTTTTAGCAGGTGTTACGACTAACCCGTCCCTTGTTGCAAGAGAAAAGGGAGTTTCTTTCCATGAACGGTTAAAAGAAATAACAAGCCTTGTTAAGGAATCCGTTTCTGCAGAAGTCATTGCGCTTGATTTTGAAGGAATGATGGCTGAAGCCAAGGAATTAGTTGCAATTGCACCTAATATCACGATTAAGGTACCAATGACTCCAGACGGTTTGAAGGCTGTTGCAGCTCTTACAAAACAAGGTGTCAAAACAAATGTCACCCTTATTTTCAGTGCCAACCAAGCATTATTGGCAGCTAGGGCTGGGGCAACTTATGTATCGCCATTTTTAGGACGCTTGGATGACATTGGCCAAAATGGTTTGGATTTAATTTCGGATATTGCTGACATATTTGCGATCCATGATATCAATGCTGAGATCATTGCAGCTTCTATCCGCCACCCGATGCATATTACTGAAGCGGCTCTTAAAGGGGCACATATTGCAACGATCCCTTATAAAGTTTTAATGCAACTATTCCACCACCCATTAACGGACAAAGGGATTGAAGCTTTCTTGAAGGATTGGAATTCTCGTACTGAAGCATAATGCCTTGCCGCTAAGTCGCTATAGATTGCACCGTTTTAAATAAAATTAACATAAATTAGAAATTTTTAGCTTTTTTTACATGAATTTTATAATTTTGTGTAAACTAAGGAACAGATAGTGAATGTTGTCGGATTATGCAATTTTCTTGTGGTAAAATATTACTTTTTGGAAGTAGCATCTAAGTGCTTAGCGTGGAAGGGAGTTTATTATGGAAAAACTTAAAATTGCCGGTGGCTATCCTTTAAAGGGAAGCATTCGTGTCAGCGGAGCAAAAAATAGTGCGGTTGCCCTTATCCCTGCAACAATTTTGGCGGACTCTCCTGTAACGATTGAAGGCCTGCCTGATATCTCGGATGTACAGATGCTGAAAGAGTTAATGGAGGAAATTGGCGGTGAGGTTTCCTTTGATGATGGGGAAATGACAGTGAATCCCAGCAGAATGATTTCAATGCCTCTTCCCAATGGAAGAGTTAAGAAGTTACGTGCCTCCTATTATTTAATGGGGGCGATGCTTGGTAAATTCAAAAAGGCAGTGATTGGCTTGCCTGGAGGCTGCCATTTAGGTCCTCGCCCAATAGATCAGCATATAAAGGGGTTTGAAGCGCTAGGCGCACAAGTGACGAATGAACAAGGAGCCATTTACCTTAGGGCGGACGAGCTACGGGGGGCACGCATTTATTTGGACGTCGTCAGTGTAGGGGCAACGATCAATATTATGCTTGCCGCTGTTTTGGCCAAAGGCCGCACAGTGATTGAAAATGCTGCGAAAGAACCGGAAATCATCGATGTTGCCACATTGTTGACCAACATGGGAGCGAAAATCAAGGGTGCCGGAACCGATATCATTCGTATTGATGGTGTGGAAAGTTTACATGGGTGCAAACATACGATCATACCAGATCGGATTGAAGCCGGGACTTTCATGATTTTAGCCGCTGCGGTCGGTGAAGGAATCTTGATTGATAATGTCATCCCCCAGCATTTGGAGTCATTGACTGCCAAAATGAGGGAAATGGGAATTAATATTGAAGCCGGTGATGATCAGATTTTTGTCTCACCAGGAGATAAATATAAGTCCGTTGATATCAAGACGCTGGTTTATCCCGGATTTCCAACAGATCTTCAGCAGCCCTTCACTTCACTCTTAACAAAAGCAAGCGGTTCTAGCATGGTGACCGATACGATATACGGGGCACGATTTAAGCATATTGATGAACTGCGACGCATGAATGCGAAGATCAAAGTCGAGGGCAGAGCAGGCATCATTGATGGTCCTGTCCAGCTTCATGGAGCAAAAGTGAAGGCAAGCGATTTACGTGCCGGAGCAGCTCTGGTAATTGCCGGTTTAATGGCTGAAGGGATTACCGAAGTGACCGGGCTTGAACATATAGATCGCGGATATAGCCATCTGGTTGAAAAACTTTCAGGTTTGGGAGCAACGATTTGGCGTGAAGAAATGACGCAAGAAGAGGTGGAGCAGCTTAAAAGCTGATCCCTTTTCTTGTTACCCCATTGTGTTACTATATATGATATAATGTGTTATACTAATATATAAATAAATCATGCTAGTGTACATGAGGGGGAACCGGAAATGGAAAGAAGTTTATCGATGGAGCTTGTCCGCGTAACAGAGGCGGCGGCACTAAATTCTGCTCGTTGGATGGGAAGAGGAATGAAAGACGAAGCAGATGATGCAGCAACAACTGCAATGAGGGATGTTTTCAATACAATACCCATGCAAGGGACGGTTGTAATCGGTGAAGGGGAAATGGATGAAGCGCCAATGCTTTATATTGGTGAAAAGCTTGGTACTGGTCTTGGGCCACTAGTCGATGTTGCAGTTGATCCTTTGGAAGGAACGAACATCGTTGCATCTGGCGGCTGGAATGCATTGGCTGTATTGGCGATAGCAGATAAGGGGAACTTGCTTCATGCCCCGGATATGTATATGGATAAAATAGCCGTTGGTCCCGAGGCTGTTGGTCAGATTGATATCAATGCTTCTGTGTTGGACAACCTGAAAGCGGTAGCCAAGGCAAAAAATAAAGATATCCAAGACGTAGTCGCAACAGTTTTGAACCGTGATCGTCATTCGAAGATCATTCACGAACTTCGTGAGGCAGGGGCACGTATCAAGTTGATCAACGATGGAGATGTAGCAGGTGCCATCAATACGGCCTTCGATCTTACCGGTGTTGACATCTTATTCGGATCTGGCGGAGCTCCAGAGGGAGTTATTGCAGCTGTTGCCTTGAAATGCCTCGGAGGAGAAATTCAAGGTAAACTTATTCCTCAAAGTGATGAAGAAGTGGAACGCTGTGTAAAAATGGGCCTTGAATTAGGAAGAGTCCTCAGAATGGAAGACCTTGTTCGCGGAGATGACGCAATTTTTGCTGCAACAGGTGTGACTGATGGAGAGCTTTTACGAGGTGTACAATTTAAAGGAAATTACGGCGAAACACAATCCGTAGTCATGCGTGCTAAATCTGGAACCGTTCGTTTCATTGATGGACGTCACAGTCTTAAAATTAAACCGAATGGTCTGATTGACTAAGAACGTTTTTTAGAAAAGATCACAGCTAAAAAGCGAGCGGTTTCATCGCTCGCTTTCTCTTTTTAAAAATTTAAGTTGAATAATTAAAATAAAAAAAGTAAAATAAAGCTTGGTTTACTATTAATTGATTTATATATAAAATCTGCCCTTTCACTCCAAACTTCAAGAAGCCTTCAAATAATTTTCTTCTTTACATGTAAAAATGTATCATCCTTTCTAAGAAAACTCTGGTCGGGTACATGGATTGCGGTTTTTCTTCCATCTAACAAACCATTTCTTTTTCAGTATGGGTGAAAACGTTTAATTAATAAAAGTGTGGTGTCATAATGAATTT
Source organism: Peribacillus sp. YIM B13481 (assembly GCF_042787985.1). Classification (NCBI taxonomy): domain Bacteria; kingdom Bacillati; phylum Bacillota; class Bacilli; order Caryophanales; family Bacillaceae; genus Peribacillus; species Peribacillus sp. YIM B13481. The sequence goes on along the minus strand of NZ_JBHZPE010000001.1, from coordinate 303,528 downwards.
AACTATTTCTAATTTAGAAAACATGAAACTAAAGGATCTCTATGAGCACGCGCGTGAATATAAAGTTTCCTATTACAGCAAACTTTCAAAAAAGGAACTTATTTTCGCTATCCTGAAAGCACAAGCTGAGCAGGATGGTCTCCTATTCATGGAGGGCGTTTTAGAGATCATCCCTTCCGAGGGCTTCGGTTTCTTGCGTCCAATTAATTATTCTCCAAGCTCGGAGGATATTTATATTTCTGCTTCACAGATCCGCAGATTCGATTTGCGAAATGGAGATAAAGTGTCCGGTAAGGTAAGGCCTCCAAAAGAAAACGAGCGCTATTATGGATTGCTGCATGTTGAAGCCGTCAATGGCGATAATCCGGAATCGGCTAAGGAGCGTGTACATTTTCCAGGTTTAACACCGCTGTATCCAAACAGACAAATTAAACTGGAAACGACACCGAAGAACTTATCAACTAGAATTATGGATGTCTTGGCACCGGTAGGTTTTGGACAGCGTGGTCTGATTGTCGCACCGCCAAAAGCTGGTAAAACGATGCTTATCAAAGAAATTGCCAATGCGATAACCACGAACCATCCTGAATCGGAATTGATTGTACTATTGATCGATGAACGCCCGGAAGAAGTGACGGACATTGAACGCTCCGTTGCTGGAGACGTGGTAAGTTCAACGTTCGATGAAGTGCCTGAAAACCATATAAAGGTGGCAGAGCTAGTGTTGGAAAGAGCTATGCGCCTTGTGGAGCATAAACGGGATGTCATCATTTTAATGGACAGCATTACCCGGCTTGCCCGTGCTTATAACCTTGTCATTCCGCCGAGCGGGCGTACACTATCCGGAGGGATTGACCCTGCTGCATTCCATCGTCCAAAACGCTTTTTCGGTGCGGCGAGGAATATCGAGGAGGGCGGCAGCTTGACGATCCTTGCTACGGCATTGGTAGACACGGGTTCAAGAATGGATGATGTCATTTATGAGGAATTTAAAGGTACGGGTAATATGGAACTGCATTTAGATCGTGCCCTTGCAGAAAGACGTATCTTCCCGGCAATCGATATCCGTCGCTCAGGCACTCGTAAAGAAGAATTGTTAATTCCGAAAGATCGCCTGGATAAATTATGGGCTATTAGGAAAACGATGTCAGATTCACCTGATTTCTCAGAGAAATTCCTTCGCCGTCTAAAACAGACAAAAGGTAATGAAGAGTTTTTCAGTAAGTTGGATGAAGAGATGTCAGAAATGAAAAAGGGACCAGCGAGCGTTAAACGTTCTTAAACAGTGAAAGAAACAAACTGTTGCACAACTAGTCTTAAGTTGCTATAATGGGTTCATGTGTTTTTACAATAAATGTGAGGGTGCTTTTCCCTCACCTTGAAGTATATAACTCTGTTTCGAATGATTCAGGGCAGAAGGAGCTGAAAAGAATGAAAACTGGAATTCATCCAAATTATAAACTTTCAAAAGTATCTTGCTCTTGCGGAAACACTTTTGAAACTGGTTCAGTTAAAGAAGAGATCAAAGTTGAGACTTGTTCAGAGTGCCACCCATTCTATACTGGTCGTCAAAAATTCGCTGAAGCTGGCGGACGTGTTGATCGTTTCAACAAAAAATACGGTATTAAATAAGCCGGACTTTTTAAAAAACAGGCAAGTATTTTTCTTGCCTGTTTTTTATTTTCTGTAAACAGGTAAGAATTTTTATAAAGCCGGGTCCACTTCAATTATGGCTAAGGGATCGACAGGTGGAAGGGAGTAGCTGTTTCCATGTATGTAATGAAACAAACAGGCTGGATTGAGCTTATTTGCGGAAGCATGTTTTCAGGTAAATCTGAGGAATTGATTAAACGAGTCAGCCGTGCTCAATTTGCTAAAGAGCAAATAGCTGTATTTAAACCGGCTATAGATAATCGCTATGCGGAAGAGGCTGTCGTATCGCACAATGGCTCTTCTGTGATGGCAAAACCGATTGCCCATTCAACTGATATTTTTAAGCATTTGGACAAGCCCCTGGATATCATTGCTATAGATGAAGTGCAATTTTTTGATCATGAAATTATCGGGGTTGCCCAGCATCTTGCGGACAGCGGTTATCGAGTGATTATGGCTGGACTCGATCAAGACTTCAGAGGTGAACCATTCGGTCCTATGCCTGTTCTATTATCGCTAGCAGAATCAGTGACTAAGCTGCAGGCTGTGTGTGAAGTGTGCGGTTCACCTGCGAGCAGGACACAGCGCTTGATAGATGGGGCGCCGGCCTCCTATGATGAGCCGATCATCCTTGTGGGTGCATCGGAATCATACGAGCCCCGTTGCCGCCATCATCACGAAGTTCCAGGTAAGCAGGCTGTCGGGATTAAAGAACATATTTGAATGATGGTGCCCTAGGATCGATTGAGATCTTAGGGTGCTTTTTTATGAAGAAATGGTTAAGTAATTTATACGGGAAATTGAGTTTATTCTGAAAGCGGATAAGCCATGTTGAAAAAACTTTCTAAAGGCATTCAGGTGGTAAGACCAATACATGGAAGGGAAATTAAAAGATAAATATTGCCCCATTTTGGGAAGGCTAACTTAGGAAATGTCCTTGTTTAACTAGTCAAAATGGAGGGGAAAAATATGAAATCAATACTGGTTTTTATGATGGCCTTTTTTCTTGCTGCACTAACAGCATGCGGTCAAAATGACAATGCAATAAATAATGATTCGGAATATGGCGATCAATCCCGGGATGGAAAAGATTTTGTTGGCAAAGGTTTAAAACGTATGTCTAATAATGATTGGGACAATGAAACGGAACGGCCATCGGATCAAGTCCTAAACACTCCGCATCAAACATCGAATAATTCCCCTTCCATGGGGCAGGAAATTGATAAAATCCGAGAGGTCGTTAAGTCGAAAACTAATTATGAAGCGGGAACCGTGTGGTTAAATGGCAATACCATACATGTTACGGTCCATGATAAAGGCGAAATCAAGACGGAAGAGAAAAGAAATGAGGAAAAGCGGCGAATTCAAGACATGATAACCAGGGTTGTGCCCCAATATAAAATAGATGTTAAGTTAAAGAAATAACCACAATTTTGAATCCTCTTTGACGTTGATTATTCACCTATACTATAATTAACCTAGAAGTGAACTGAGCTGGGGCACTGAACTACTTATTTATAGTTAGAAAAGATGGATTACTTCCAATTCGTTTCAGATGTTTTGGAAAATTATGAGGTGAATAATTTGTTTGATCGATTGCAAGCAGTAGAAGATAGATATGAAAGATTGAATGAACTATTAAGTGACCCGGAGATCATTAATGACAATAAGAAGCTAAGGGAATATTCTAAGGAGCAATCCAGTATTCAAGAGACCGCATCGACTTATAAAGAATATAAAGCGGTTCGTGAGCAACTTCAGGAAGCTAAGGCTATGCTGGAGGACAAACTTGATGCGGATATGCGTGAAATGGTAAAAGAAGAGATTAATGAACTCGAAGAGACCATACAAGGCCTTGAGGATAAACTGAAAATATTGCTCATTCCGAAAGACCCTAACGATGATAAGAACGTAATCATGGAGATCCGCGGAGCGGCAGGCGGAGATGAAGCGGCTTTATTTGCAGGTAGCTTATACCGAATGTATAGCCGTTTTGCAGAAGTGCAGGGTTGGCGGACTGAAGTCATTGAAGCAAGTCCTACCGGGCTTGGAGGCTACAAGGAAATCATATTCATGATTAATGGCAATGGCGCTTATTCAAAATTGAAATTCGAAAATGGAGCCCATCGGGTTCAGCGAGTGCCTGAAACTGAATCAGGTGGACGGATTCATACATCTACAGCAACGGTTGCCGTTTTACCCGAAGCTGAGGAAGTGGAAGTCGAGATCCATGATAAGGATGTTCGTGTCGATACCTTTGCATCAAGCGGTCCTGGAGGGCAAAGTGTCAATACGACCATGTCAGCGGTGCGATTGACTCATATTCCGACTAATACGGTTGTATCCTGTCAAGATGAAAAATCACAAATCAAGAACAAAGAAAAAGCGATGAAGGTTTTGCGTGCTAGGGTGTATGATAAAATCCATCGCGAAGTGCAGGCGGAATATGATCAAAATAGGAAGCTTGCTGTTGGAACAGGCGATCGTTCCGAAAGGATTCGCACGTATAACTTCCCGCAAAACCGCGTTACTGACCACCGCATTGGTTTAACGATTCAAAAGCTGGATCAAATCATGGAAGGTAAACTGGATGATGTCGTGGATGCTTTAATCATGGAAGACCAATCTTCAAGGCTGGAAAATGCAGATGAATAATTCTGGCCTGAAAGTGTTTGAAGCCCTTAAGTGGGCTTCTTCTTTTTTAAAGGAAAATGATCGTGACGCCAATGCAGGGGAAATCCTGTTACAGCATTTATTAAAACAAACTCGCTCCCAGCTACTAGCCAACCTTCATGATGAGCTTAGTGAAGATGATTTTGGACAATTTAAGGCAGCTATTGAGCTTCACGCTGATGGAACACCCATCCAATATATAATAGGCAGTGAAGAATTTTATGGACGGACCTTCTTTGTAAATGAAGAAGTGCTGATACCGAGACCTGAAACAGAAGAATTGATTTATTATACATTACGAAAACTCCCGGCCACTTTTATGGAGGGACAGAAGCTCCGATTAGCGGATATTGGGACGGGCAGCGGTGCAATCGCCATTACGATGAAACTTGAAAAAACAAGCTTGTTGGTGATGGCCACGGACATAGCAGATCCTTCACTTGAAGTGGCGAGGGAAAATGCCGAATCACTTGGTGCCGAAGTGCAGTTCATGCAGGGTGATTTGCTTCAGCCTCTCATTAACACGAACCAGAAGGTGGACATCCTTTTATCGAATCCGCCATATATACCAAATGATGATCAAAAATCCATGTCTGTAGTCGTAACAGGCCATGAACCACATCGGGCTTTATTTGCTGGTGTCGACGGGCTGGATTTTTACCGCCGTTTTATGGAACAGTTACCTCTAATCATAAATGTGCCTGGACTGATCGGTTTTGAAGTGGGCACTGGACAGGGTCAGGCGGTTGCCGATTTATTGAAGCGAACCTTTCCCGCCGCAGAAGTATCCATTGTAAATGACATTAACGAAAAAGATAGAATGGTCTTTGCCGTATTAAAATAATTCGTCTCTTCTTTGGGACGGAAAGCGAGTGCCCTACGTTCCAATCAACGTTTTAATAGTGCAAACCCTCAAACAACAGTAGGCAAAAAAATCAATTAAATATCGAGTTGGTCTACAGTCTGGATCCGTCTCTACTTAGAGGCGGTTTTTTTATAATCTCCCCCTCACTATCGAATTGCTATATTTCCAACTATCAACTTTTTTGATTTTTACTAGTTTAAGATAGCTGGAAAATGGTGAGACTAATTCATGTGAGGGGGCGAAGGCGATGAAAACTAAACATTTAGCCATTATTTATCTATTAATCTTAACTATAGGAACGATCGTAAGTATATATATGCCTAAAGCGGAAATGGTCGGTGCAGAGGAAACGATGGTGATCCCGGATGAGGCGATTCGTCTGCGGATACTTGCTAATAGTGATACAGAAGAGGATCAATCGGTTAAGCGGCTGATTAGGGATGAGGTAAATAAAGATATCACAAAGTGGGTCGAGGAGCTTACTTCTTTGGATGACGCGAGGGATGTGATCACCTCACATCTACCGGATATCCAGGCCACGGCTGAGGCGGTTATAAAGGAACATGGTTTGGAACAGTCAGTAAAAGTAGATTTTGGACAAGCGGAATTTCCAACAAAACTTTACGGGCAGTATTTATATCCGGCAGGGGATTATGAAGCTGTGATCATTACACTGGGTGAAGGGGAAGGGGCTAATTGGTGGTGTGTGTTATTTCCTCCATTATGTTTCTTGGATTTTTCAAATGGGACGGCTGTAAGTCAAAGTCCGATTGTCGAGGATGAAGATAAAGAATCCGTAACTTCGGGAGGGAAGGCTTATGCTGCAACGAATGAAGAGAAAGAACTTGTTCAAGAGGAAGAAGTTGAAGAAAAGGTAAAAGATGAAAGTGTAAAAGAGGAAGTGCCGGAAGAAACGGTAAAGGAAAAGGTTATCGAGCCAGAGGTAAAAGGAGAAGTGACAGAAGTAAAAGGGAACGAGGAAGTAACGGAGGAAGTCATTGATGGGAATGTTGAGGAAAACAAAGAGAAGCTTGCGGCATCCAATGAACAGGGTCAACAATTATATGAAGGTGAAAAGGAGCCTGAGGTAGAAGTGAAGTCCTTATTTGCAGAAATCTTCAATGAGCTTTTTTAAGATCAGACAATTTAAAAAACATATCCACAGGGTTATTAACAAAAAATCAAAAAAGTCTGTCATTAATCTTTAATATCCACAAACTTATCCACGGATTCGATATGGTTATCCACAATTTGTGGATAACACTTGAATTATGTGTATACTTCTTTTATACTTTCAAAGTATCTTTTAAGTGAAATTAGTAAGATAAGTTGAAAATATCGTTCATATAAAAGCGATTATATAAAATAAGAAATGTTAAAAGGCGATGGTGTTAAAAATGAAAACGAAAGTTTGGTCAGTGGATAAAAATGTGGATAATTTACAAAGTTATCCCCAGATTACACAATCAGCTGAATTATTAATGGCTAATCAAGTGGTTGCCTTTCCTACAGAGACCGTTTATGGACTAGGCGCGAATGCCAAAAGTGACGAGGCGGTCAAAAAAGTGTTTGAAGCAAAAGGGCGTCCGAGTGATAATCCTTTAATCGTTCATATAGCCTCAGATGACCAGTTGTCAGGTATTGTAGAAGAGATCCCGGTAAAGGCACGGAAGCTAATGGCGGAATTTTGGCCGGGTCCTTTGACTTTGATCATGAAACGAAAACCGGGCCAGCTATCAACCCTTGTGACAGCTGGATTGGACACGGTGGCTGTCAGGATGCCAGATCATCAGGTTGCCCTCGGTCTTATTCGTGCGAGTGATTTGCCCATTGCGGCTCCAAGTGCAAATACTTCAGGAAAACCGAGCCCCACCTCAGCCAAACATGTTGAAGATGACTTGATGGGCCGGATTGCAGGCATTGTCGATGGCGGTACTACTGGTGTGGGCGTAGAATCCACAGTACTGGATTGCACGGTGGAAGTCCCTGTTATTTTAAGGCCTGGTGGGGTGACCTTGGAACAGTTGGAAGCGGTAATAGGAGAAGTTAGGCAAGATGTCGCTTTGAAGAATGAGGAAACGGCGCCAAAAGCTCCGGGCATGAAATATACCCACTATGCTCCAAAAGCCCCTCTATTTTTAGTCAAGGGTAATCAATCTTTCCTTCAGAGGCTTGTGAATGAAAAAAGGAATGACGGGTTAAAGGTAGGCATCATAACGGCTTTAGAACATCAACAGGATTATAATGCGGATTATGTGGTTGTCCCAGGTTCTTTATCGGATTTACATACAGTTGCGACAGGCTTATATGATACTTTACGACAATTTGATGAGCTGGAGGTCGATATCATTTTCAGTGAAATGTTTCCTGACTACGGTATCGGGGCTGCTGTCATGAACCGGCTTGAGAAGGCGGCAGGTCATCAAATCATCGAGGAACATGTGTAACAAGGACTGATTTATTCTTCTATTTCTTTTCGGACATGCATAACATGTAATAGGCACGTCCGAGGGAGGGTTGGAATGAATACATTTGCTGGGGAAATCATCACCTTATTGCTCATGGCATTCGCGTTGGGAATGGATGCCTTTTCCGTCGGCCTAGGAATGGGAATGTTTAAGCTAAGGTTGAGGCAAGTATTTTTTATAGGGCTGATAGTAGGTATTTTTCATATTTGGATGCCCTTGCTTGGTATGGGGGCAGGTCGTTTCATTTCAGAAAAATTCGGGACCTTTGCTACATACGCCGGCGGTCTCTTGTTGATCATTCTTGGTATACAGATGTTCATCCCGGGTAAAAAGGGTGAAGCTGATACCAGGGGAATTAAGATGCTGGCTCCTGTCGGGAAAGGCCTATTCATTTTTGCTTTAGGGGTAAGCCTGGATAGCTTCTCAGTAGGATTAACCCTGGGGATTTACGGTGCGAAAACGATTATAACCATTCTTTGTTTTGGGTTGGCTGCCACTCTGTTAACGTGGGGAGGGCTATTACTGGGTAGAAAAATACAGGGGGTGCTCGGAGTTTATAGTGAGATTCTTGGCGGAAGCATCCTGTGTGCGTTTGGATTAAAATTATTGTTCTCTTTTTAAATCCACTTGACCTCATACCTTTCCTTCCTCAACTGTTCCGATTATCGGGACGGTTTTTATTTTTCTCATGACATAAAGAGAGTGTTTATTTTTTTGTCTATATAGAACGGGCGATAGCTTATAATGAATAAAAAGGAGGCGTTAAAATGATCCGTGTATTATTTGTATGTACGGGTAACACATGCAGAAGCCCCATGGCAGAAGCGATATTAAAAAATAAGCATATTGCAGGTGTTGAAGTGAAGTCCGCTGGTGTTTATGCTTCAGCGGGCCAGGATGCTTCCATGCATGCTAAAAATGTATTGGTTGAGAATGACATAGTGCATAATCATCATTCAACGCCTTTATCCGAGAAGGAAATGGAGTGGGCGACTCATATTTTCACCATGACGGAAGGGCATAAAGCGGTCATTATCCGTACATATCCCAAGATGATCGATAAGACTTTTACTTTAAAAGAATTCGTTATTGACGATAAATATGATAGAGACATAATAGATCCGTTTGGCGGTTCTGAAGGCATCTATCGGGAAACCTTCAGGGAGCTGCAGGAATTAATAGAAGAATTAGTCATAAGGCTGAAAGAGTAAACAGTCTACAGGGGGGAGCGGTATGGAGGAAAGAACACATTATAAGTTTGGCTTGCGAAAAAAATTGGTTATCTTCACTACAGTCCTTGCTCTGATCACCTATTCAACCTCGGCATTTTTTATTTTCGTGATCCATCCAATGTTTTTTGAAAAAACGAGTTCGCTAAGTTTTAGTGTAGGGACGCTTTTATTAGGCATATTGTGGTCGGGGATTCTTTCGTTTTTTGCTTCTGGTCTTATTACTAAACCACTAAAAAGACTAGAAAAAGCCGTATTAAGTGCTGCTGATGGAAGTATAAACGAAGAAGTGGTGTTATCGAAGACGGATGATGAAATCCGTTCATTAGGCACTGCTTTCAATCATATGCTTTCTAACCTTAAGGACATGGTTCGGAATATTGAAGAGAATTTCCGTGAGACCAACAAAAAGGTCCTCCATATCTCTCAAGAATCTTCAAAAGCAACCGAACAGGCAGATAATATAGCAAGAACCATAGAGGAAATCTCAAAAGGGGCGGATACATCTGCCGCTTCCATCATGAATACTGCTGAATCCATTGATGATGTCGTCATGATTGCCAAAAAGGTTCAAAGCAAAGCACAGGAATCCGTTGGACTATCCAGTGATATGGCTACAGAACTTGTTCAGAGCAAAGCGGTAGTCAATTCCTTGGTTCATGGCATTAAACAATTGGCTAAAGAAAATCAAAAGTCGCTGAAAACAGTCAATCGTTTAGAGGAAAATGCAAAAAAGGTGGAGCAAATCATCGAACTTGTCGGCGAGATTGCGGCACAGACGAACCTGCTGGCATTGAATGCTTCCATTGAAGCTGCACGGGCAGGAGAACATGGAAAAGGGTTCGCAGTTGTAGCCGAAGAAGTCCGGTTGTTAGCTGATCAGAGTGCAAAAGCTGTTCAGGGCATTTCGAACCTGGTTCAAAATATTCAAGTTGAGGTCCAGGCAGTTGTGAAACAAATCGGCGATCAGGTCATATCGGCAAATGAAGAAGCCCAAAAAGGGACAAATACGGATATAGCCATAGAAGGAATGACAAAAACGGTACATAATGTGGTCGTTGCAGTAAAAGATATTACTGAGCTTGTTGACCGTCAAATGGAAAGTGTAGAAGAAACATCTAGGCAGTCCCAAGAGGTGGCTGCCATTGCAGAAGAAACATCTGCTGGAGCGGAAGAAGTAACAGCTACGACGAGCGAACAAGCAATAGTCATGGAAAACGTCAAAAAATCGGCGATGGACCTTAAAGTGCAAGCGGAAAAGTTGAACGGGACCATTACACGCTTTAACACTTGACATTTTTCAGCAGGAAACCTTAGTTGGTTTCCTGCTTCTTTACGGGAGGAAAAAGGTTGGCCGTCCTTTATTTTTTCATAATTTTGTGACACAATAAAATCAAATAAAAAAGCTAGGGGAGGATTTTTGATGAAAGTTGCGATTGCTTCGGATCATGGTGGCATACATATCCGTGAAGAAATAAAGAATTTAATGAATGAATTACAGATTCCATTTGAGGACTTTGGCTGTGAATGCAGTACGTCAGTGGATTATCCGGATTATGCATTGCCAGTTGCAGAAAAAGTTGCAAAGGGTGAGTTCGATCGGGGGATTTTAATCTGTGGTACTGGAATTGGAATGAGCATTGCGGCTAATAAGGTCAAAGGGATCCGTTGTGCATTGGTTCATGATGTCTATAGTGCAAAGTTGACCCGTCAGCATAATGATACCAATATGTTAGCTATGGGGGAACGTGTCATTGGTCCGGGTCTTGCCAGGGAAATTGCACAAACATGGCTGACTTCGGAATTCGAAGGCGGACGTCATCAAAACAGGATTGGTAAGATAGCGGAGTATGAAGGTAAACACAGCTAATCGTTAAGGTTCTGGAAAAGAATTTAGAGAGTCCACTCTTTTCTTCCAATAGCAAGTTTTCTTATTGAAAGGATGCGTTTTCATGACAAGTGATGCTATATTTTCGAATGAGCTTGAGATATGGGAAAATCAGTTTCGGAAACTATTACATGAGTTTCAAGAACAGGCAGCTTTAAAAGAAAACCAGCTACTGGTAATCGGCTGCAGTACAAGTGAAGTGATCGGAAAACGAATCGGTACGGAAGGGACACTCGACGTTGCGGGGATGGTTTATTCCGTAGTGAGGGATTTTCAAGAAAAAACGGGTATTCAGGTTGCATATCAATGTTGTGAGCATCTAAATAGGGCCCTGGTTTTGAAAAGGGAAACCGCAGTGCGAAACGATTATGAAGAAGTTTCGGTTGTGCCGGTAAGAACAGCTGGGGGATCGATGGCAACGTTCGCTTATCAACAATGGAAGGATGCTGTCGTCGTTGAGCATATTAAAGCGGAAGCGGGGATAGACATTGGGGATACCTTCATTGGCATGCATTTAAAGCATGTGGCGGTTCCAGTTCGATCTGCTATTAAAGAAATAGGACATGCACATGTGACCATGGCAAAAACCCGCCCGAAACTAATAGGCGGGGAACGGGCCGTTTATCAGGACCTCATTGAAAACAAGAGTTGTACTTTATAGGTAAAGTTAGACAGCATTTCTCGGGTGGGGAATGCTGTTTTTCGTATAGAATGATAGCGAAAGTGTAAAGCTTAAGATAATGTTCACAAAAAATCCTTAATTTTTTAGTTCCAATAAAATGGTTTTTTCGCTGATTAAATATAGGGTAAAAGAGCTATTTAACTTAATTTAACTGTTAAATACGAACGTTTTTTAATAAAAAAACATCTAATGTTCGATAAAATTAGACTATCACTTCTAAATTAGACATGTTAAAATGGAGTAGAATTTTCTAATTATTATTGGTAAGGCTTTTTCATGTCTTTTAGAAGGCATGTTGCACATAAATCTAAAAAGCGAATCACGCACAATTTGGGGAGGAATTACGGAATGAATCGTTTAGCAAAGCAAGATGAACAAGTGTTTAACGCAATTCAACTGGAATTAGGGCGTCAAAGAAGTAAGATTGAGCTTATTGCTTCTGAGAACTTCGTAAGTGAAGCTGTCATGGAAGCGCAAGGGTCGGTCTTAACTAATAAGTATGCAGAAGGATACCCTGGAAAACGTTACTATGGCGGATGTGAGTATGTTGACATCGTTGAAGATCTAGCACGTGAGCGTGCAAAAGAAATTTTCGGCGGGGAGTATGTAAACGTACAGCCTCACTCTGGAGCTCAAGCTAATATGGCCGTTTACTTTACAGTACTGCAAACTGGCGACACAGTGCTTGGGATGAACCTTTCTCATGGCGGCCACTTAACACATGGAAGTCCAGTTAACTTCAGTGGTGTTAACTACAATTTTGTTGAATATGGTGTAGACGAACAAGATCACCGTATTGATTACAATGATGTATTGGAGAAAGCCCGTCAGCATAAACCGAAATTGATCGTAGCTGGTGCAAGTGCATATCCACGTGAAATTGATTTCAAGCGATTCCGTGAAATTGCAGATGAAGTTGGAGCTTATTTAATGGTCGATATGGCGCATATCGCAGGTTTAGTTGCAGCAGGATTGCATCAAAGTCCAATTCCTTATGCAGACTTTGTAACGACAACTACTCACAAAACACTTCGCGGACCACGCGGAGGAATGATCATCTGTAAAGAAGAATTCGGTAAGAAAATTGATAAATCCATTTTCCCTGGTATTCAAGGTGGGCCATTGATGCATGTGATATCCGCTAAGGCTGTTGCATTCGGCGAAGCGCTTCAAGATGATTTTAAAGTGTATGCACAACAAATCATCGATAATGCTAAACGCTTGGGCGAAGGTTTGAAGAAAGAAGGATTCACCCTTGTTTCTGATGGAACGGACAATCACTTGATTCTTCTTGATGTACGCTCAACAGGATTAACAGGAAAAATCGCAGAACATGTTTTGGATGAAATCGGTATTACGGTTAACAAAAATGCGATTCCTTATGATCCGGAAAAACCATTCGTTACAAGTGGTATTCGTATTGGGACTGCTGCAGTGACATCGCGTGGCTTCGGGTTGGAAGACATGGATGAAATAGCTTCAATCATCGGACTTGTTTTGAAAAATAATGAAGACGAAGCTAAACTTGAAGAAGCAAAACAGCGCGTTGAATCATTAACGAGCAAATTTGAATTATATCCTTCAATGTAATATTGGAGCCGCTCCCTTTTAAAGGGAGCGGTTTTTTTGTAGGTTAAAGAAGGTGAGTATATTAGAATAGTGCGAATAGTAAAAAAGGTCTGACATCTAAACCTTTATTGAAGATTGAAACATTTTTCTGTAAAATAGGTTGAAGTGAATTTTAAAAGACACGAAAATTTTTCTATTCGATTAGGGAAATCATAAAAAAGCGCAAAATTAAGCGATGGAATTGGAGAGATGCTAAATGGGAAAAGTTTATGTTTTCGATCACCCGTTAATTCAACACAAATTAGCCTATATACGTGATATAAATACAGGAACAAAAGAATTCCGCGAACTAGTGGACGAAGTTGCATCATTGATGGCATTTGAAATTACAAGGGATATGCCATTGGAAGAGGTGGAAATCCAAACACCTGTAAGCACAGCGAAAGTGAAAATGCTTTCTGGTAAAAAAGTGGGGATCGTCCCGATTTTACGTGCAGGCATAGGGATGGTGGACGGAATCATTAAACTGATTCCAGCTGCAAAGGTCGGACATGTTGGACTTTACCGTGATCCTGAAACATTGAAACCAGTTGAATATTATGCAAAAATGCCAAGTGATTTGGCAGAAAGAGAATGCATTGTCGTTGACCCGATGTTAGCTACTGGCGGTTCAGCCATCGAAGCGATCCATTCCATTAAAAAGCGCGGTGCAGTCAATATTAAATTCATGTGTTTGATCGCAGCGCCAGAGGGTGTAGAAGCACTAAAAGAAGCCCATCCTGATGTTGATATTTATATTGCGGGACTTGACGAAAAACTGAATGAACATGGTTATATCGTTCCGGGTCTTGGAGATGCAGGAGATCGTTTATTCGGCACAAAATAAGAAAGAAACTGAGGTGTCACGAATGAATAAACCGATTAAGGTCATGACAATTTTCGGGACGAGACCAGAAGCTGTCAAAATGGCTCCCTTAGTACTCGAATTTCAAAAACACCCAGAATATTTCAAGCCGATCGTTGCTGTTACGGCCCAGCATCGCCAAATGTTAGATCAAGTTCTCGAATTATTTTCCATTCAGCCGGATTATGACTTGAACATAATGAAGGAAAGGCAAACGCTTGCTGACATTACAACAAGAGCATTAAATGGTCTGGATTCCGTAATGAAGGAAGCTAAACCCGATATTGTTCTTGTCCACGGTGATACAACCACAACGTTTGTCGCAAGTCTGGCTGCTTTTTATAATCAGATCGTCATTGGGCATGTAGAAGCGGGGCTGCGTACATGGAATAAGTATTCCCCTTATCCGGAAGAGATGAATCGGCAGCTTACCGGTACGATGGCGGATTTGCATTTTGCGCCGACTTCAAAAGCGGAGGAGAATCTGCTGAACGAAAACAAGAAAGACAATATCTTCGTGACGGGAAATACCGCAACAGATGCTTTAAAAACGACTGTGCGGTCCACATATTCCCATCCGGTTTTAAATGGACTTGGAGAAGACAGGCTCATTTTACTTACCGCCCATCGCAGAGAAAATCTAGGGGAACCCATGAGGAATATCTTTAGGGCCGTCAAGAGAATCATTGCTGAGCATGAGGACGTTCAAGTGGTTTATCCAGTCCATTTGAATCCTCTTGTTCAAGAATTAGCAAACGAAATTCTCGGGGACGATCCACGGGTTCATTTAATCGAGCCGCTGGATGTATTGGATTTCCATAACTTCGCTTCAAGAGCTTATCTGATTTTGACCGATTCTGGAGGAATCCAAGAAGAGGCACCGTCACTAGGTGTACCTGTTCTTGTTTTGAGGGATACGACTGAACGCCCAGAGGGAATTGCAGCTGGAACCTTAAGGTTGTCGGGTACTGATGAACAAACCATATTCAATATGGCACATGAATTGCTCACCAATCGAGGGGAACACGAAAAAATGTCCAAGGCTTCAAATCCATATGGGGATGGAAATGCTTCAGTCCGTATTGCTGAAGCCATCCGATACTATTTTAAGCAAATAAATATACCGCCAACTAGATTTGATTCATAAAAAAGGAAAAGCCACGTGGCTTTTCCTTTTTTATTTGCATACTCCAAGGTTGTTGAGAAAAGATAACTGCTAAGGGGGGTGCTTATGTTGGGAAAGAAAACGTTCATAGTGTTTGTTTTCGTTTTTATATGTATTTATTCAAATGAAAAGGGATTGGCGTCCGTCACTCTGCCGCCTTTACCAAAAATATCTGAAGCTAAGGAAGTAACGGTAGTTGTCACTTTGGATAGGGAACTTCAGCAAAAAAAGATCAATAAACTGATTGAAAAATATCCTTCCCTTCAATTGCGGAATGTTTATTCGGTTGCCCTGAATGGTTTTTCTTTACATGGGAAACTGAATGAAATAGAACAACTCAAAAAGGAGAATGAAATTCAGACTGTAACGGAAGTATCCATGTATCATGCCGTGTTGGATAAAAGTGTGCCATACATAGGAGGAGGCAGGGTGAGGGGGTTCTTCGATAAGGAGAATCATCGAATCACCGGGAAAGGGGTAAAAGTAGGAATTATCGATACTGGAATTGATTATACACACCCAGATTTAGACCGTGCTTACAAAGGAGGGAAGGATCTAGTTGATGGTGATGAGGACCCGATGGAAACCAAAAATCAAGGTGATCTGGATACATTACATGGAACTCATGTGGCAGGTATCATTGCGGCCAATGGAAAAATGAAAGGAGTCGCGCCAGAAGCGGAGATATATGCATATCGGGCTTTGGGACCAGGTGGTGCAGGAGATACAGAGCAAGTCTTGACTGCTATTGAGTCGGCCATGAAGGATAATGTGGATGTATTGAACCTCTCTCTGGGGAATAACGTCAATGGCCCTGATTTACCTATTTCTCTTGCTTTGAATAAGGTTGTGGAAAGCGGGATCGTTGCCGTGACATCAAACGGGAATTCCGGTCCGGCTGTTTGGACCGTCGGATCACCCGGAACAGCAGAAAAAGCGATTTCCGTTGGGGCATCGACTCCCCCCTTAAGGGTTCCATATATGGTTTACGGACTTGGCTCGAAAAAGTATCAATCTCACTTAACCTTGTTTCAAGGCTCCAAAAAGTGGAACCTGACATTTTCTGAGGATGTCATATATGGGGGATTGGGAAATGAAAGAGACCTGAAGCATGTTCAGGATAAGATTGTGTTGTTGGAGCGAGGCACACTTACTTTTCAGCAAAAAGTATCCAATGCGGAAAAGGCAGGTGCAAAAGGGGTAATTGTTTATAATAATACGAGCGGGACCTTTACTGGAACCTTGGAAAAAGAAATGAATATACCAGCTGCTTCTATTAATAGAAGAGATGGGTTGCAACTTAAGCAAGTTATGGAGCAAGATCACAGTAAAACCGTTCAATTTGTTTATAAGAATGAACAAGATAGGCTCGCTGATTTTAGCTCTAGGGGACCGGTAACCGTATCATGGGAAATAAAGCCTGACGTATTGGCACCAGGAGTGGAAATTGAAAGCACCATTCCTAAAGGATATATGTCCCTGGATGGAACAAGTATGTCCGCGCCGCATGTTGCAGGAGCATGCGCTTTAATCCTGCAAAAACACCCGGAATGGACTCCTGATCAAGTGAAATCTGCGTTGATGAGTACTTCCAAGCCATTGAGGAAATCTGGAAAACAATTGTATCATACATACGAACAGGGGGCTGGACGCATCCAGATCGACGAGGCTCTAAAAGCGGACACGCTCTTGAATCCAAGTTCATTGTCATTCGGGATGTATACAAAAAAAGATGGAATTGAAGAGCATCATGAAACGATAGTCATTGAAAATACCGGAAAGAACATAAGGAAGTACTCTTTTATGGTCCCATTAAAAGAAACGGGACTCACTTGGGAATTGCCGAAATCCCTTACTTTGAATCCAAAGGAAAAGAAAACGATTAAAGTGGGACTGCAGGTCAACCCAGCCAAGCTGAGAAAGGGAGTCTTTGATGGCTACCTTATTATAATGGAAGGAACCAAAAGAATATCCCTTCCTTATTTATATGTAAAAGAAGAACCTGATTATCCAAGGGTAATGGGTTTTGATTTTGGCCAAGGAGACCAGAAAGGCACATATCGATACGAAATGTACCTTCCACGGGGGGCTGATGAATTCGGGGTTGCCCTATATGAAGAAGATAGCTTGAAATTCGTGGGATATTTGGATTGGTCGAGACCGGCACCTTCTGGTTTGATCAAAAAAGAAGTGTTGAAAAAGAACTTGCCGCCTAAAGGAGTGTATAAAGCAATAATCTTTGCCAGGAAGGGCGGAAGGGAAGATCGGATAGAAAAGACGTTACTTATTGAGTGAACAAGGGACAATAAGTAAAATAAAACGCTTGTCAATAGTATAAAAAAGATAATTTGTGAACAATTCGTTAATAATTACAAACCTGTGACAAATTTCACTAACCACTCATTGACAATGATTCTTGCCTATTGTATGCTAACAAAGGATATAGAATGAGAGGGGTTTCATACGTAAATAACGTGTCAAAAAGAAGTTTATTATTGACTTTTTAATTGGACTTGTTACGGGAAACTTCACCTAGCTAACCACAGATTCTACAATATTTCTAGGGAGATTACATGACAAAATGCTAGAATTGGAAAAAATGTTCAATAGGCAACTAAAATACATGTTGTATTTAATGGGTATTTATGTACTTGGTGTGGGATTCACTCCATATGATTCAGTCTTCCAAGGATTATTGCTTGGTACTGCCTTCAGCCTATTTATATTCTGGTCAATGGTCAAAAAAAACAAAAAGTTCTCTCAAGAGGTTGCGGAAGGTAAGAAAACGCGCTCCCTTGGTAGTTTAACTAGAATGTCTGTAGCGGGTTTAGCTGCAATTATTGCATTGAGATATCCATATGAGTTTCAAGTGGTCTGTGTGGTTGTGGGATTAATGACAGTTTATTTTGTCATTATGATAGATTATTTTATGCAAAACATACGTAGGAAGTAAAGAAGAGAGGTGAATACTGTTGAATCATGAAGCTCCTATGTGGGAATTTATGGAGACTGGAATATATTTCAATTTGGCTAATGTGCTTATGATGACTATCGCAAGTCTCATTGTCTTCATAATTGCTGTTACAGCAACTCGTAAACTTGCGATGAAGCCAACAGGAATCCAAAACTTTATCGAATGGGTCATGGATTTTGTGAAAAACATCATAAACAGCAATATGGATTGGCGTACTGGTGGTCAGTTCCTAATGTTGGGAATGACATTAATTTTGTACGTATTTGTTTCAAATATGTTAGGATTGCCGTTCTCGATTGTAATAGGACATGAACTTTGGTGGAAATCACCTACATCTGATCCGGCAATAACTCTAACCTTGGCAGTTATGGTAATGGGATTAACTCATTATTATGGTATCAAGATGAGAGGTATGAAAAATTATGCCAAAACTTATGTCCAACCAATGGGTTTCTTGTTTCCGTTAAAGATTATTGAAGAGCTTTCCAATACGTTAACCCTTGGATTGCGGCTTTACGGAAATATTTATGCAGGTGAGTTACTTCTAACCTTACTGGCTGGTTTAGGAACAAGTAGCGCTTTAGGTGCAGTTACTGCTTTTATTCCAATGATGGCTTGGGAAGGATTTAGTGTCTTTGTTGGCTCGATTCAAGCATTTATTTTTACTATGTTAACGATGGTTTATCTTTCCCATAAAGTAAGTGACGACCATTAATTATAAAATTGTTCATTTCGAACATTATATTGATGAAAAAAATAAAACAACATTTCAAGGAGGAAATTTATCATGACAGGTTCTTTAGGTCTTATAGCTGCTGCTATCGCAGTTGGATTAGGTGCACTTGGTGCGGGTATTGGTAATGGTCTTATCGTTGGGCGTACAATTGAAGGAATGGCTCGTCAGCCAGAAGCTCGTGGTATGCTTCAAACTACAATGTTCGTCGGTATTGCGTTAGTTGAGGCACTACCAATCATCGCGGTAGTTATCGCGTTTATTGTTTTAGGTAAATAAGATAACTTGAAAAAGTTCAATAATGGCGAAGATGATCCAAGGAGACCCTTCGCCATTGCTCTGTGTTAAAGTGAACATTTATGGCACTGATAGTGTCAATTGAAAATACAGAACTTCAATAGTGAATCTCATGAAGGGAGTGAACCGAGCGTGTTAACAAGCAATTTTGTTCTTGGTCAAGCAACCCACTTTAATGGTGGGGATATCATATACCAGCTTTTAATCTTTATCATTTTGTTAGCGTTGCTTAAGAAGTTTGCATGGGGTCCGCTAATGGGCATCATGAAAGAACGTGAAGAGCATGTTGCAAATGAAATTGAAGCAGCTGAAGTTAGTAGAAAAGAAGCACTGAAGTATTTAGAAGAACAGCGTGAAATCGTAAAACAATCTCGTACTGAAGCGGGACAACTTATAGAGAATGCTAAGCAACAAGGCGAAGCACAACGTGAAGATATTATCAATCAAGCGCGTGCAGAGGCTGAACGTGTTAAAGAATCAGCAAAACGTGAAATCGTTCAAGAGAGAGAAAAAGCAGTTGCCGCCTTGCGTGAGCAAGTAGCTTCTCTATCTGTCATGATCGCATCTAAGGTGATTGAGAAAGAACTTTCATCAGCTGATCAAGAAAAACTAATAAACGAATATATTCAAGAGGCAGGAGAAGGTAAATGAGCGATATAACTGTAGCAGGACGTTATGCTGTAGCTCTTTTCCAAATTGCGAAAGAGCAAAATCTCATTAACCAACTTGAAGAAGAGCTTCGCATAGTGAATGAAGTTTTTACAAAAGATAAAGAGCTTTTAGGTTTTTTGGCTCATCCCAAAATGACAAGCGATGCAAAACGTGAAGTGTTGGCAAATGCATTTGCAGGTCTATCATCTTCCGTTCAAAACACTTTAATGTTAATGGTGGAGCGGCATCGTACAGATGAAGTGACTGCTATGGCACTAGAGTTCATTGAACTTGCGAATGAAGAAAACTCAGTTGCGGATGCGACTGTATATACAGTTAATCCTTTAACTGAAGCTGAAGCAAAAGCTGTGTCTTCAGCTTTCGCTGCAAAAATCGGCAAACGGAATTTACGCATTACTAATATTACGGATAGCAATATCATTGGCGGCATCAAACTTCAAATCGGTAACCGCATTTATGACGGTACGATTAGCGGTAAGTTAGATCGCCTTAGCAAACAACTATTAGGTTAATATTCACAGATAGGGGTGAAATTCATGAGCATCAAAGCTGAAGAAATCAGTGCGCTGATTAAAAAGCAGATTGAAAACTATCAGTCGGAAATTAAAGTAAGCGATGTAGGTACGGTTATCACTGTTGGTGATGGTATCGCACGCGTTCATGGTTTAGATAATGCAATGTCTGGGGAGCTCTTAGAATTTTCCAATGGTTCAATGGGATTAGCACAAAACCTTGAGCAAAATAACGTGGGTGTTGTTATTCTTGGACCATTCAGAGACATTCAAGAAGGCAGTGAAGTTCGCCGTACTGGCAGAATCATGGAAGTGCCAGTTGGAGAAGAATTAATCGGACGTGTCGTGAATCCGCTTGGACAACCATTAGATGGTCTTGGCCCGATCGCTACGACAAAAACTCGTCCAATCGAAAGCCCTGCAACAGGTGTAATGGACCGTAAATCTGTTCATGAACCTTTACAAACAGGTATTAAAGCAATCGATGCATTAGTTCCAATCGGTCGTGGGCAACGTGAGTTAATCATTGGTGACCGTCAAACTGGTAAAACATCAGTTGCGATCGATACAATCCTTAACCAAGCTGACCAAGATATGATCTGTATCTATGTTGCTATCGGTCAAAAAGAATCAACGGTTCGTGGAACAGTTGAAACACTACGTAAAAATGGTGCATTGGATTACACAATCGTTGTATCTGCATCAGCTTCTCAACCAGCACCACTTTTATACCTAGCTCCATATGCTGGTGTGACTATGGGTGAAGAGTTCATGTTCGCTGGCAAGCACGTTCTTGTGGTTTATGATGATCTTTCTAAACAAGCATCTGCATACCGTGAACTTTCCTTGCTACTTCGTCGTCCTCCAGGCCGTGAAGCATTCCCAGGGGATGTATTCTACTTGCACTCCCGTTTACTTGAGCGTGCAGCAAAATTGAATGACACTTTAGGTGCCGGTTCAATCACTGCGCTTCCATTTGTTGAAACACAAGCTGGAGACATCTCTGCTTACATTCCAACAAACGTTATTTCCATCACTGATGGACAAATCTTCTTGCAATCCGATTTGTTCTTCTCAGGTGTACGTCCTGCGATTAACGCTGGTCTTTCCGTATCACGTGTTGGTGGATCTGCACAAATTAAAGCGATGAAAAAAGTTGCTGGTACATTACGTCTTGACTTGGCTTCATACCGTGAATTGGAAGCATTCGCTCAATTCGGTTCTGATCTTGATGCTGCAACACAAGCAAAACTTAACCGTGGTGCTCGTACAGTTGAAGTACTTAAGCAAGATCTAAACAAACCGATCAAAGTTGAAAAACAAGTCATGATTTTCTATGCATTGACGAAAGGTCATTTAGATGATATTCCTGTATCGGATATCCTTCGTTTTGAAGAAGAATACTATGTGTTCCTAGATCGTTCTCATCCAGAATTATTAGATCACATTCGCACAACTAAAGGTCTTCCTGAAGACGCTGCTATCGTTGCTGCAATTAACGAATTCAAAAAGAACTTCGTTATTTCCGAATAATAAGGTCTAACTAATTTATAAAGGGTGGTGAGAATGAATGGCCTCTTTACGCGATATTAAGTCTCGGATTACTTCAACGAAAAAGACGAGTCAAATTACAAAAGCGATGCAGATGGTATCTGCTTCTAAAATGAACCGTGCAGAAGCTAATGCTAAAGCATATGTTCCATATATGGAAAAAATTCAAGAAGTGGTTTCTAGTATTGCGAACGGAAGCACGGATGCATCTCATCCAATGCTTACTTCACGTCCAGTTAAGAAAACCGGTTACTTGGTAATCACATCTGACCGTGGATTGGCTGGGGCTTACAATAGTAGTATCCTTCGCCACGTTCATAAAACTATTCTTGAACGCCATAAATCCAATGATGAGTTCGTCATTATCGCAATCGGAAGGGTTGGCCGTGATTTCTTTGTCAGCCGTAACATGCACGTAGAGCTTGAGGTAACTGGGATTCCTGATCAGCCGTCTTTCGCTGACATCAGCTCCCTTGCTAAATCTACAGTGAATTTATATCTGAATGAACTGTGTGATGAGCTTTATATGTACTATAACCATTATGTCAGTCCAATCCAGCAGGATGTAACGGAAAAGCAAGTCCTTCCGTTAGCTGACTTCAATACTTCCAATGCTACATTGACTTCTTATGAATTTGAACCGAATGCAGAAGAAATTCTTGAGGTATTATTACCTCAGTACGCAGAAAGTTTGATTTATGGTGCTTTGTTAGATGGTAAAGCAAGTGAGCACTCTGCACGTATGACTGCAATGAAAAATGCAACCGATAATGCAAAAGAATTGATCGATTCACTTTCATTACAATATAACCGTGCACGTCAGGCAGCTATTACTCAAGAAATTACAGAGATTGTCGGCGGTGCAGCAGCTTTAGAATAAAATCATTAAAGGGGACGGTCGGCCCGGACGAAGCTTGGCCGTTCCATAAACTCGATAGTCGTTATAAGCAACGTTAGGAGGGAAAACGATGAATATAGGACGCGTTACTCAAGTTATGGGTCCGGTTGTTGACGTGAAATTCGAAGACGGACAACTTCCTAAGATCTATAACGCGTTAAGAATCGAAAATACAGCGTCTGGTACAGGACTAACTCTTGAAGTAGCCCTTCAACTAGGTGATAATACAGTTCGTACTGTAGCAATGTCTTCCACTGATGGTTTAACCCGTGGTGCAGAGACTGTTGATACAGGAGCTCCAATTTCCGTTCCTGTAGGTGAAGTTACTCTAGGTCGTGTTTTCAACGTATTAGGGGAAAACATTGACTTATTTGAACCACTTACAGCAGAGGTGCGTCGTGATCCAATTCACAGACAAGCACCAACATTCGAAGAATTATCAACATCCGTTGAAATTCTTGAAACGGGTATTAAAGTAGTAGATTTACTTGCACCTTACATCAAAGGTGGTAAAATCGGTCTTTTCGGTGGTGCCGGTGTTGGTAAAACTGTACTTATCCAAGAACTTATTAATAACATCGCACAAGAGCACGGCGGTATCTCGGTATTCGCTGGTGTAGGTGAGCGTACTCGTGAAGGTAATGACCTATTCTACGAGATGACTGATTCTGGTGTTATTAAGAAAACAGCGATGGTATTCGGACAAATGAACGAGCCACCAGGCGCACGTATGCGTGTAGCTCTAAGCGGTTTGACAATGGCTGAATATTTCCGTGATGAACAAGGACAAGACGTTCTTTTCTTCATCGATAACATTTTCCGTTTCACACAAGCAGGTTCTGAGGTTTCTGCCCTACTAGGCCGTATGCCTTCAGCGGTAGGTTACCAACCAACACTTGCTACAGAAATGGGTCAATTACAAGAACGTATCACTTCAACTAATAAAGGTTCAGTTACATCCATTCAAGCGATCTATGTACCTGCCGATGACTATACGGATCCGGCTCCAGCTACAACTTTCGCTCACTTAGATGCAACAACAAACCTTGAGCGTAAACTTTCTGAGATGGGTATTTACCCTGCAGTTGATCCATTGGCGTCATCTTCTCGTGCTCTTAGCCCAGAAATCGTTGGAGCTGAGCACTATAAAGTGGCTCGTCAAGTGCAATCGACTTTACAGAAGTATAAAGAATTACAAGATATCATTGCCATCTTGGGTATGGACGAATTAAGCGAAGACGAAAAAGTAATCGTTGCCCGTGCTCGT
Source organism: Peribacillus sp. YIM B13481 (assembly GCF_042787985.1). Taxonomy (NCBI): domain Bacteria; kingdom Bacillati; phylum Bacillota; class Bacilli; order Caryophanales; family Bacillaceae; genus Peribacillus; species Peribacillus sp. YIM B13481. The sequence goes on along the minus strand of NZ_JBHZPE010000001.1, from coordinate 279,528 downwards.
AGAATTCAAAACTTCTTGTCACAAAACTTCCACGTGGCTGAACAATTCACTGGTCAAAAAGGATCTTATGTACCAGTTAAAGAAACAGTCCAAGGATTCAAAGATATCCTAGCTGGAAAATATGACGAACTTCCTGAAGATGCTTTCCGTCTAGTTGGCCGCATTGAAGAAGTTATTGCTAAAGCAAAAGAAATGGCTTAATTAAAGGGACCTAGGAGGGAATGAAATGAAGACCATTAAAGTCAATGTTGTTACTCCCGATGGCCCAGTATATGATGCAGAAGTTGAAATGGTAAGCACTAAAGCTAAAAGCGGTGAGCTGGGAATTATGGCTGGACACATTCCAACTGTAGCCCCACTTACCATTGGTGCTGTCCGTCTTAAAAATGGAAGCAACACAGACTATGTAGCTGTAAATGGTGGCTTCTTAGAAGTTCGCCCTGATGTGGTAACCATTTTAGCTCAATCTGCTGAAAGAGCTGAAACTATCGATCTTGCACGTGCTCAAGAAGCAAAAGCTCGTGCTGAACAAAGATTGCAGAACAATGATGGATCAAATGATGCCAAAAGAGCTGATTTAGCGCTTAAACGTGCCATCAACCGGATCCAAATTGCAGAAATGCGATAACTTTAAATGATGAAAACATCTGATTGAACCATTCGTGGTAAAATCAGGTGTTTTTTTATTTACCCAAATGTGGTTTTGAGGATTTTTGTCATTGAACGTCGTAATTAGGAAAAAACTGTTGATCATTCGACAAAAAAATCGAATTATAGAATATAGTTTTTTTACCATATTAATCCTTACGATCGTCGACATTAGATTGTCTTGATGATATAATGTATACGCTTACATCAATTGCTTCATACCCCTCCTTGTCACTTTGCTTCTAAAAGAATGTTACCCTGCATAATATTTAAAAATGGTATCCAACAAAAAAGAAGACAAGCAAATTTTTAATGCACATTTATCATGATTTATCCATAAAGGGAGATGAACATGGGACAGCTGCATATTTACCAAAATAACTATTTAATTGTATTTGTTTTTCTTTGTCTTGGGATTCTATTACCTGTAATCGCATTATTTCTTGGTAGGCTGCTAAGACCTTATAAACCTACAGATATGAAGCATACGACTTATGAAAGTGGAATCGAGCCTTTTCATGATTCAAGGGTTCAATTCAATGTCAGGTATTATCTATTCGGATTGATGTTCGTCATATTTGACGTAGAAACGGTTTTTCTCTATCCATGGGCGGTTGCCTACGATGAACTCGGGCTGTTTGCGCTGATTGAAATGCTATTTTTTGTCCTTATCCTTATGCTAGGGCTAATCTACGCTTGGAAAAAGAAGGTGTTAAAGTGGAATTGAAGTTAGATGAACTTACCGCTAAAGAAATGGAAGAAATGCGTCACAGTATTTTTTTATCCACACTTGAACAAATAAAAGGCTGGGCTAGAAGTAACTCGCTCTGGCCAATGACTTTCGGTTTAGCTTGCTGTGCAATTGAAATGATGGGTGTAGGTTCCTCTCATTATGATTTGGACCGTTTTGGTTCATTTTTTCGGACATCACCGAGACAATCGGATGTCATGATTGTCTCAGGAACGGTAACGAAAAAAATGGCTCCAATAATAAGTAGATTATACGACCAAATGCCAGAACCGAAATGGGTCATTGCAATGGGATCCTGTGCAACTGCGGGAGGGCCCTATGTGAACTCATACTCTGTGGTCAAAGGAGTAGATCAAATTGTACCTGTTGATGTATATATACCGGGGTGCCCCCCAAACCCAGCTGCACTTATTTATGGAATCAATAAATTAAAAGAAAAAATCCGTTACGAGGCAAAAACCGGAAAGCGGGTGATATAGATGAGTGAGAAGGAAGACTTAGTGAAACAAAAGGCAGCGGCAGCGGCCAAGGCGAAGGCTGTAGCGTTAGCCAGAAAACAGGCGAAAGGGGAAGCGGCAGAAAAGCCGGAAGGCGAAACGGATATAGCGAAGCAAAAGGCGGCGGCAGCAGCCAAGGCGAAGGCTGCAGCATTGGCTCGGAAAAAGGCGAAAGCTGAAAGTGCAGAAAAGCCGGAGGGCGAAACGGATATAGCGAAGCAAAAGGCGGCGGCAGCGGCCAAGGCGAAGGCTGCAGCATTGGCTCGGAAAAAGGCGAAAGCTGAAAGTGCGGAAAAGCCGGAAGGCAAAACGGATATAGCGAAGCAAAAGGCGGCGGCAGCGGCCAAGGCGAAGGCTGCAGCATTGGCTCGGAAAAAGGCGAAAGCTGAAAGTGCGGAAAAGCCGGAAGGCAAAACGGATATAGCGAAGCAAAAGGCGGCGGCAGCGGCCAAGGCGAAGGCTGCAGCATTGGCTCGGAAAAAGGCGAAAGCTGAAAGTGCGGAAAAGCCGGAGGGCGAAACGGATATAGCGAAGCAAAAGGCGGCGGCAGCGGCCAAGGCAAAGGCTGCAGCATTGGCTCGGAAAAAGGAATCAAGGGATAAGGATAATGATGATGATTTTGAAAATGCGAAGGCAAAGGCTATTGCAGCTGCCAAAGCGAAAGCCGCTGCTGCTGCGAAGACCAGGACCACTGTAAAGGAAAGCACGGAAGATAACACCCCAGACGAACCTTCCCCAAATCAGGCTAAACTTGATCGAATTGTTCACGCTATTGAAAGGCATGTAGGACAAGAGGCATTAATAGACCACTATATTAATAGACTATCAAAAGATGTACCCACTTTAGTGGCTAATCCGGATACATATTTCTCAATAGCAAAATTTCTGCGAAATGATGAGCAGCTTAACTTTTCGTATTTATCGGAACTTCATGGTACGGATTTTGAATCCCATATGGAAATCTATGTGCATTTACATTCATTCAATATGAACCAAGCGGTTGCCTTAAAGGTGAAGCTGGATAGGGATTCTCCCATTATTCCATCCTTGGTTCCATTATGGTCAGGAGCAAATTGGCCGGAATGTGAGGCGTATGATTTATTAGGTATTAATTTTCAGGAACACCCTGATTTAAAGCGAATTTTACTTGGTGATGATTGGAAAGGGTATCCCCTTAGAAAAGATTATCAGCCTTATGATGTGGAGGTGTAAGCCCAATGTTAAGGACGGAAGAAATGCTTCTCAATGTCGGGCCGCAGCATCCGAGTACACATGGTGTTTTTAGGCTTGTCATCAAGATTGACGGTGAAATTATAAAAGAGGCTACCCCGGTCATTGGGTATTTGCATCGAGGTACGGAGAAACTAGCGGAAAATCTGCAATATACACAAATAATTCCATATACCGACCGACTCGATTATCTAGCCGCAATGACAAATAATTATGTGCTTTGCCATGCTGTTGAAACAATGATGGGAGTGGATATCCCCGAAAGGGCAGAATATTTGCGTGTTATCGCGATGGAATTGGGCAGAGTTGCAAGCCACCTTGTCTGGTGGGGTACATACCTGCTTGATATAGGTGCGACGAGCCCTTTCTTATACGCTTTTCGAGAACGTGAAATGATCGTTAACTTATTGACTGAATTGTCAGGGGCACGACTCACATTCAATTATATGCGTGTTGGAGGTGTGAAATGGGATGCTCCTGACGACTGGATTGTGAAGGTGGCCGAGTTTGTACCTTATATGAGGGAGCAGCTTATCGGTTACCATGAGCTTGTAACAGGGAATGAAATCTTTGTGAATCGAGTTAAAGGGGTGGGCATCTATACGAAAGAAGAAGCGCTGCAGTATTCACTTAGCGGTGCTAACTTAAGGTGTACGGGTGTGAAATGGGATTTGAGAAAGAATGAACCATATTCCATTTACGACAGGTTCACCTTTGATGTTCCTACACGGGAAGAGGGTGATGCCTTTTCACGCTATCACTGTAGAATGGAAGAAATCGAAGAATCACTGAAAATCATCGAGCAGGCGGTTGAGCAATTTCCAGAAGGGCCGGTCCTTGCTAAGGTCCCGAAAATAATAAAGGTTCCTAAGGGTGAAGCGTTTGTCCGGATTGAATCACCAAGAGGGGAAATCGGCTGTTATATCGCGAGTGAAGGCAAAAAGGAGCCATATCGTTTGAAATTTCGAAGGCCTTCATTTTATAATCTGCAAATTCTTCCGAAATTATTGGAAGGGGAAAATATGGCGAACTTGATAACGATATTAGGGGCTATCGATATCGTTTTAGGGGAGGTGGATGGATAAATGATCAAGAATTTGCTCCACTCCACTCCAAGCCTACTGAATTTTGGCATATTTTTTGGTTTGGCAGTCCTGCTGTTATTCGTTGTATTAGGGTTTGTAACATATGGAATCCTATCAGAGCGGAAAATCATGGGGTTCATGCAGCTGCGTGTCGGCCCCAACCAAATTGGGGGTAAATGGGGGCTCTTGCAGACCGTTGCAGATGTTTTGAAACTTCTGATCAAGGAAGATACTATACCAAAAAAAGCCGATAAGCCGCTATATATATTAGCTCCAGTGATTGCTTTTGCTCCGGCTTTCATGGTCCTGGCCACCTTGCCGTTCACCGATGCCTTCCAATTTGCTGATATAGGTGTCGGACTGCTTTATTATATCGCCATTTCCGGCATATCGACAATCGGCATCGTCACTGCGGGTTGGGCATCCAATAATAAATATTCTTTGATTGGCGGAATGAGGGCAGCCGCTCAAATGATATCTTATGAGATTCCGTTGGTGATGTCGCTAGTGGGAATAGTCCTCTTAACAGGTAGTTTAAATTTGAATGAAATAGTCGCAGCCCAGGAGAAGGTTTGGTTCATTTTTCTTCAGCCGCTTGCGTTCATCGTGTTTTTTATTGCATCGGTTGCCGAGCTGAACAGGGTTCCTTTTGACCTTCCGGAAGCGGAGTCCGAGCTTGTTGCAGGCTATCATGTTGAATACTCTGGATTTCGCTGGGCCTTCTTTATGTTATCCGAATATGTGTATATGTTTGCAATGGCTACACTAACCACTGTATTATTTTTAGGGGGATGGAATTCTATTCCGTTTTTGGATTTTATTCCGGCAGCCATCTGGTTCGGTCTGAAGTTTAGTGCTGTTTTCTATGTGTTGGTCTGGATCCGTGTAACTTTTCCTCGTATAAGGGCAGATCAATTGATGGAATTCGGATGGAAAGTGCTGCTTCCGGTTGCATTAGCAAATATATTTTTGACGGCAATTATAAAAGAATTAATTAACCTTTTTTAAAAACTTGAGCTGGTCAGAAAGCGAGGGATTTATATGCTTGGTTTAGCAAAAGGTTTGACCTATACATTAAAGAACTTGACGAGGAAAAAAGTGACCTATGACTACCCGAATGAGCCGCTGCCGCTCCCTGACCGATTCCGAGGAATCCAAAAATTTTATCCTGAAAAGTGTATTGTATGTAATCAATGCGTGACGATTTGTCCAACCGATTGTATTCAATTAACTGGTAAAAAACATCCGGACCAGTCGAAAAAAGGTAAAATCATTGATACGTATGACATTAATTTCGAGATTTGCATTTTGTGCGATTTATGTACGGAGGTCTGCCCTACAGAAGCAATCGTGATGACGAATCAATTTGAGCTGGCGGAGTATAGCCGTGAACATTTATTTAAAAATCTGGAGTGGCTGGATGAAAATGATGAGAATATCCGGAAGGTGAATAAAGTATGAGTTTGTCCGGTGAATTAATTGCCTTTTTTGGTTTGGCACTCGTCGCCATTTTAGGCGGGGTACTGCTAATTACCTTAACTAAAGTAGTGCACATGGTAATTGCACTCGTTTTTACTTTCTTGAGCATTGCTGGCATTTATATGGTACTTTCGGCTGAGTTCGTAGCCATTGTCCAAATCCTTATTTATTCAGGGGCAATTACGATCGTGATGTTATTTGGAATTATGCTCACGAAACACCAAGAAAGTGATGAACCCGCTAAAGGGGGTTGGGGGAAATTCTCCTTACTGGCAGCGATTGCTGGATTTGCCGTGGCGGTTTATCTAGGGATTTATAATCTGGATATACCTGTACAGCCTACCGCCTTGCATGAGGAAAATACAAAACAAATAGGAATCGAACTTTTTTCAAAATATGTGATTCCATTTGAAGTAATGTCGGTACTCCTGCTTGTTGCTTTAGTCGGCGCCATCGTATTGGCTAAAAAGGATGATGAGGAGGGAGATCAATCATGACGGGAGTTCCCTTGTCGGCCTATCTTGTATTGGCACTCGTTTTATTTTGTATAGGGCTATATGGCGCTTTGACGAAAAGAAATGCGGTCATTGTATTGATTTCAATCGAACTGATGCTGAACGCTGCGAATATTAACTTAATTGCCTTCAGTAAATTCGGGGTAACGCCATCCATTACGGGTCAAGTGTTTTCATTATTCACGATTACAATCGCTGCGGCCGAGGCAGCTGTAGGGCTCGCTATTTTAATGTCCCTTTATCGCAACCGGAAGACGGTCAATGTCGATGAAATGGATATCATGAAGCATTGAAGGTTTATATAAATGAAGAAGGGGATTTGATACGATGATGGAGAACGCTTGGCTCATACCGATCTTTCCACTCGTCACGTTTCTGGTTCTGCTTCTATCAGGTGGGCGGTTGAGGGAACGAGGGGCTCATATAGGAATTATATGTACTTTGGCTTCGTTTGTTTTATCTTTGCTTGCCTTGATAGAACGGTTTAAAGAACCTACTTATAAAATATCGATTGATTGGCTTTCCTTCGGAAGGACGCAACTTACAGCGGGATTTGAAATCAATCAGCTTAATGCCTTGATGCTTGTGATCGTTTCCCTTGTCAGCCTGCTTGTTCAGATATATTCGAAGGGGTATATGAAGGGTGAAGTGCGATTCTCCATTTTTTATGCTTATCTGGGCTTCTTCACCTTTGCCATGCTTGGGCTTGTCATGGCACCTAATTTATTACAACTATATTTCTTTTGGGAATTGGTCGGGGTGGGGTCTTTCCTGCTTATTGGGTTTTACTTTTATAAAGAGGAAGCTAAGAATGCAGCAAAGAAGGCATTCATCATGACAAGGATTGGGGATGTAGGGCTCTTAATCGGTATTATTCTACTATTCTGGGAAACAGGCAGCTTTGAATATGGGGAGATCTTTCAAGCCGTTCAATCGGACGTTATATCAAATGGAAGATTGACTTTGATCGCTATTTTGATTTTTATCGGTGCGGTTGGGAAGTCGGGACAATTTCCACTACACACATGGCTTCCGGATGCAATGGAGGGACCGACTCCGGTTTCCGCATTGATTCACGCAGCAACCATGGTTGCTGCAGGGGTTTATCTGGTGGCGACCATGTTTCCGTTATTCCTGGCTAGTTTTGCTGCGATGCAGGTCGTAGCAATTACAGGTGGATTTACAGCCATCTTTGCCGCAAGCATTGCTATAGTGCAAAAGGATGTTAAGCGCGTATTGGCCTATTCTACAATCTCTCAGCTTGGTTTTATGATGCTTGCTTTGGGTACTGCTGGATATGTGGCGGGGGTGTTTCATTTAATGACCCATGCCTTTTTTAAAGCATTGCTGTTTTTGGCAGCAGGCAGTGTTATTCATGCTATACATACACAGGATTTGGAAAAGATGGGCGGATTATGGGGTAAATTGAATTGGACTGGGCCGCTGTTCTTGACTGGCACTTTGGCGATATCAGGATTCCCCTTGCTCTCGGGTTTTTTCAGTAAAGATGAAATTCTAATGGCAGCCTGGGAGAATGGAAATTATGTTTTGTTTGGACTAGCGGCTATTACCTCCTTTTTAACTGCGTTTTATATGTTCCGGCTGTTTTTCATGATCTTTGCAGGAGATTCACGCAGTCAAATAAAACAGGTCAAGGAATCACCTTCCAACATGCTACTTCCCATGCTCGCATTGGGATTGCTTGCTGTAATCAGTGGATATATCCAAACACCTTGGTTTGGAGATTTCCTGGGAGAGTGGCTTGTGGAGGGAAATGAAAATCTTCTAGGCGCCAGCCATAGTGAGGGACCTGTTTGGATAATGTTCATGGCCGTTCTTGTATCGCTGGCCGGGATATTCCTTGCTTATACGATTTACGCTAAAAAGAGGTTACATCCGGGCTGGCTTGTTAAGGAAAGCTCCGGGTTATATAGAATTTTGGAAAATAAGTATTATATTGATGAGATTTATCATTTCACTGTAGGCCATGCAATCAAAGGCTTCAGTATATTCCTATCTTATTTCGAAAGATTCATTGTCGGTGGCTTGGTATCCACTGTTACAAGCTCAATTGAAGGATTGGGGAAAATAGGGTCTAAATTGCAAACGGGGCAGGTACAGCAATATGGAATGATAGCCTTTCTGGGACTTGCGGTACTCTTGGTGATTTTTGCAGTAACTGGGGGGTATCTAAGATGAATGTTTATTTGCTCTCGCTTTTAGTGTTTTCACCTCTGCTGGGCATAGTGATGGTGGCCCTTATGCCGAAAAAAGAGGAAAGGACGATTAAACAATTTGGTTTTTTCGGAACACTGCCTCCCCTTTTCCTATCGTTCTTTCTATGCAGCCAATATTATTCGGGTGTGGCCTTATCCTTATTTGACATTAAGTTGAATTGGATAAGATTTGGGAATTTGGAGATGTATGATCCCAAGCTCTTCACGGTTGACTTTGAGTTGGGGCTGGATGGATTAAGTCTTATCTTCATATTACTGACGACAATCATTTCTTCACTGGCTGCAATCGCCTCCATTTATATAAAACAAGGATGGAAAGGTTATTATTTGTTATTTTTAATCTTGGAAATTGGGATGCTTGGTGTCTTCACGTCAGAAAATCTGATCCTTTTTTTCATATTTTTTGAAATGACGCTGATTCCCGCTTTCTTTTTAATTGGTAGATGGGGCTTTCTGGAGAGGGAGAAAGCGTCTTATAGTTTTCTGATTTATAATGGCATTGGTTCGGCGGTTTTATTGGTGGCTATTTTGATTTTGTTTGCCAGGACAGGTACGACCAATATTGCGGCTTTGACACAGATTATGACAATGGGCGGTGTTTCGCTTTTTGCACCAATATCCGGTTCGATGAAGTTTGGTTTATGTCTGGCCTTTCTCGTTGCATTTGCGATAAAGCTGCCCGTATTTCCCTTTCACAGCTGGATGGTGCGAGTCCATGCAGAAGCACCTCCATCCATAGTGATGATTCATGCAGGTGTACTATTGAAAATAGGGGCATATGGAATCATCCGGTTTGGAATGGGGATATTTCCTGAACAATATAAAAGCTTGGCCTTTACCGTTGTCCTATTTGGGGTCCTCAGTTTTTTATATGGTGCATTTTTAGCATTGGTACAAACGGATTTTAAACTTGTTTTAGCATACTCGTCAATCTCACATATGGGAATCGTCATGATGGGCCTGGGAGCCTTGAATGAAGCGGGCATTCAGGGAGCAACTTTTCAAGTCATCTCACATGGTTTTATTGCTGCTTTGTTATTTTTCTTGGTGGCTGTGTTGTATGAGCGGACGGGAACCACCATGCTTCCTAAGCTTGGGGGATTGGCCAAGTCGATGCCGATTTTTTCAGGCTTCATGTTAGCATGCGGGCTGGCCTCACTCGGTTTGCCTGGCATGTCGGGCTTCATCAGTGAATTCATGGTATTTCTTGGCTTGTTCAAGAGTCAGCCATTGCTTGCAGCAATTGGGGTGATCGGGCTGGTATTAACCGCTGTCTATATACTGAGGGCGGTCATGTTGATGACGTTCGGGAAAAATGATAGCTTGGTAGAGAAAGAGAAACGGGACCTTAGAGGCTGGGAGCTTGTACCAGCAACGGTTCTTCTCGGTTTGATAATATCCGTTGGGGTATACCCAAATTTGTTAGGCGGGCCTCTTCAAGGAACGATTAAAGCCATGATGCTAGCTCTAGGGGGGCGATGAAGGATGGAGTGGAACACGATGCTTTCTTATGATTGGGGAGCGATGATGCCGGAATTCATCATCCTTGGAACGGCCATGATCCTTTCGATATTGGATTTATTCTGGCCGAAGCACTTTAATCGGAGAAAACTGGCATGGCTCGCGCTAACCGGAATCATTTTGGCATGTTTGTCACTGATTAGCTTACTATCCTTTGAGACAGTCAGTATCTTATCCGATACGTTTCGTTTAGATTCTTTTGCAAAAGCATTTAAGCTACTCCTATTATTCGGGGCGGGCCTAATCATCCTTCTGGCTGAAGGCTATGAACCGCAAGAGGGGCTGCGAGAGCATCGGGGGGAATTTTATTATCTGTTCCTGACCGCTTTGCTTGGAGCGATGGTCATGTCCTCAAGCGGGGATTTGATAACACTGTTCGTTGGATTGGAACTTCTTTCACTTTCATCCTATATATTAGTCGGAATGCGTAAACATGATCGGAAGTCTAACGAAGCGTCCATGAAGTATGTGATAAACGGAGGTATATCCACGGCGATCACTTTATTCGGGATGAGCTATTTATATGGAGTGACTGGTTCTGTCAATCTAGGCGAGATGAGCCGGACGATGGCTGCGATGACGGATGGTCAGCTGCAATATATTATGGGCCTCGCTTTCTTCATGGTATTTGTCGGTTTATCCTTCAAGATAGCTGCTGCCCCATTTCATATGTGGGCACCTGATATATATGAGGGGGCACCGACACCAGTTGTAGCCTTCTTAAGTGTAATTTCGAAAATAGCGGGTTTCGTCATCATCCTGCGCATTTTTCTTTCGTTGTTCCTAACAGCTTCCGGCGATACCTTCGGAGCACTCGACTTTTTGGAAAAAAATAATATCTATATAGCCTCATTGGCAGGTCTGACAATCATCATTGGAAATGTGGTTGCGTTAAGGCAGCAAAATCTAAAACGATTGTTCGCTTATTCAAGCATTGCCCATGCGGGTTACCTCCTTGTAGCGGTGGCTACATTGGGCGGGGGATATTTCCTGATCGATACAGTCTGGTTTTACCTAATGGCTTATGTATTAATGAATATCGGTGCATTTGCAGTCATTCAGCTGCTCGCCAGCCAAAGTGGATCAGAAGACATTAGCATTCTTGCAGGACTTGGGAGGAAATCACCGTTTCTTGCCATAGGATTTACTGTATTTATCCTATCGCTTGCAGGAATTCCCGGGACGACAGGATTCATTGGCAAACTCAATATATTCCTTGGAACATTCATTACGGAACCTGGACATTTTGTCCTTGCGGGAATCATGATTGCCGGTACTGTTGTGTCCTATGTGTATTATTTCGGATTATTGGTTCAAGTCTTTTTCCGGCCCATTCATTCAGAGAAGGTCAGTAAAATTCGTTCGGGTCTATCCGCCGTGTTGATCATTTGCGTAATAGGCACCATACTTTTCGGTGTGGCGCCAAATATTGCCTTAGATTTTATTCATGATCAATTCGGTGAATTTACAGACTTTATTTCGAGTAAATGATATAATGCCTGTATCAGAGGCTTGCTCCATTGGATCAAGCCTCTATTTACAGTTTTAAAAAGAAATTTTGCAATTCTTCCTTTTATATTCCAAATACGAAGGGGTTTTGTGTTAGAATAGAAGACGGGTGTCTTTTAGGAGGTATGTACATGTTTTCAGCAATGGGACAGCAGGCTTTAACAGGAATAATTGCACACTTGTTTTTCATTGCAGTTACCTGGTGGGCTTTACAGGCATTACACTTTGATAAAATCTTAAGATCCAATTCGGTCATCAAGGCCAGGGTTTTATATATTTTATTAACGGTTGCCATCGGTTCAGTTGTGAGTAATTTCTTCCTTGACTACCTGGGATTTGCAAACCAACTCCCGTATATGTTTAGTAATGACTGATAAGCTGTAAGGCTCTTCTTATAGCAAAATATGATTCTACTCTTGTATTCGCTTTTGCTTCCTGCCATTTGTCAGGTGGAAGGTGTCACCAATTGTCGGAAAACTCGAAGTATGATCTCTCTCCTTATGGAAAGAATGATAAAAGGGGAGGGATTTAACATGTATAATTTAAACAAAAAAATGTTAACATACATAGTATTTCTTGGTTTGATGGTGATTTTAATTGGGAATAGTACGATTGTGGCAGAAAGTAAACCAGATATAGTCAAATTGGTGGGACTGTTACAAAAGGATAAGGATTTGGACATAGGGGATTGGTCTGTACTCGCTAGAGAAATAAATAAAGAGATTACAACTAAACAAGAGTTTGAAAGAGAAGTTACGGCTTTAAAACGAAAATACCCTCAATTTCAATGGGACCGGAAAGATGATGCTTCCGGCTGGAAGGCTGAGGCGTTAACTTACAATGTCAATTCAGGTCTAACCGAGTCCATCAAAATAATGACAACGGAAGAGAAATTTGATAAAGTTACCTATGTCATTTACGAAGTGAAGGGAAAAGAGTGGGAAAAAGCTAATTCGGCATTTTTTACAACTACGTTCCAGAACAGGGTGAATGAACTATTTATAGGGACTCCTTCAATTTTTTCTTGTATTAAAGGGTCTATCAATGATAATATGGATTCGGTTTTAAACGCTAAAACTGAAGACCTGTTAGATATGTTCCAAGCAAGGGAAATTGAGAGTGTGCATGAAACAAACTTTACATCTATATCTGCACATTCAACATTGTTTAAACAACCTTTGACAAAAGAAAAATTAAATTTGCAGTTTGGGCTACGGACAGAAGGATTGGGTGACCGAACGAACTTTGTAGTTGGCACACCAATCATAACGTTTGAATATTAATATAGAGAAAATGGACGCGGAGGGGAATACTTTTGGAAAAAATCATCGTCCGCGGCGGAAAAAGGCTTAGCGGGACAGTTAAAGTAGAAGGTGCTAAAAACGCCGTTTTGCCAGTTATCGCTGCAACATTATTAGCAAGTGATGGGAAAAGTATCATTAAAGATGTTCCTACGCTCTCCGATGTATATACAATCAATGAAGTATTGCGCAACTTAAATGCAGATGTTGCCTTTCATGACAATCAAGTAACTGTAGATGCATCAAGAGAGTTATTAGAAGAAGCACCATTTGAATATGTACGAAAAATGAGAGCTTCCGTTTTAGTGATGGGCTCATTACTAGCAAGGAATGGCCGGGCCCGCGTTGCTCTTCCTGGTGGCTGTGCCATCGGATCACGTCCTATCGACCAGCATTTAAAGGGCTTTGAAGCGATGGGAGCAAAAGTGAAGGTCGGCAATGGTTTCATTGATGCCGAGGTAGAAGGCAGACTTAAGGGTGCAAGAGTGTATCTTGACTTCCCAAGTGTGGGTGCCACTGAAAACATCATGATGGCAGCAACACTTGCAGAAGGTATAACTGTTCTTGAAAATGTGGCCAAAGAGCCTGAAATTGTAGATCTTGCGAACTTCCTTAATAAAATGGGTGCCAAAGTCAGAGGTGCTGGTACTGGTACGATGAGAATCGAGGGTGTCGATAAATTATATGGCACTGAACATGCGATTATACCTGACCGTATCGAAGCCGGTACATTTATGACGGCTGCTGCTCTTACTGGCGGCAATGTTCTTGTTCAAGGCGCTGTACCTGAACACCTTACTTCCCTTATTGCTAAAATGGAAGAAATGGGTGTTGAAATTCTTGAAGAAGAAGATGGATTACGCGTTATCGGTCCAAAAACCTTGAAGGCCATTGATATCAAAACAATGCCGCATCCTGGTTTCCCGACTGATATGCAATCGCAAATGATGGCATTATTATTGCGTGCTGAAGGAACAAGTATGATTACGGAGACCGTTTTCGAAAACCGTTTTATGCATGTTGAGGAATTCCGTCGCATGAATGCCAATATTAAAATTGAAGGTCGTTCTGTTATCGTTAATGGACCAACTAACATACAAGGTGCTGAAGTAGCTGCAACAGATTTACGTGCCGCGGCAGCGCTCATCCTGACTGGATTGGTTGCAGATGGCATTACTCGTGTTACAGAATTAAAGCATCTTGACAGAGGATACGTGAATTTCCATGGTAAATTGGCTTCTCTAGGTGCCGATGTGGAACGTATTAACGAAGATGTACCTGCAGAAACAAAAAAAATTGCCGATTTAAACGCATAAGATAGCTTATAAAACCATTCACGTTCGTGTCATTGAAACGTGAATGGTTTTTTAGTCTTGTATCAGGCATTCATGGCCTCCAGCTAAATGGTTGTCGTTTTTCTATTCATAAAAGCTTGTCCTTCGACATACATTTGTTATGTAAAGATACCTGCCGGATAGTGATTTACGGCAGAGAAAACAAGTGTAGGGAGGCTCAGGAATTTGAAAGCAATCAAACCGATGATTGTACTATTCATAGCAGTAGCATTCGTAATTATCATGATTCCAGCAGTGCTTGTGCTTCCATTTTCAAATGATAAGACAAGTGGAGAGTTAGCCGAACAATTAGAAAAAAAAGTGAAGAATGAAGGTAAAGAGGTAAGTGCAAATGAAATGAGTTCCGTTGAAGTTGCTGTTTACCGTACATCTGCAAGAAAGATTGAAAAACTGCCGATTGAAACGTACTTAGCTGGTGTAGTAGCGGCTGAAATGCCAGCGGATTTCGAGGAAGAAGCACTTAAGGCACAAGCATTGACAGCGAGAACCTACATTGTCAATCAGCTCCTAAGCGAAAGTCGATTAGGCTTGCCTGATGGTGCCGATGTAAGCGATACGGTCATGCACCAAGTTTATAAGAATAATGATGAGCTGAAAAAACAGTGGGGCTCTGATTATAAATGGAAGATGAAGAAAATTAACAAAGCAATAAAGGATACAGCGGGTCAAATTCTAACCTATGAAGGAAAACCGATTACTGCGACTTTTTTTTCGACCAGCAATGGCTACACTGAGAATTCCGAGGACTATTGGCAAGCGGATTTCCCCTATTTAAAAAGCGTATCCAGTCCTTGGGATAAACAGGAATCACCAAAGTTTTATAATAAAGTTGTTGTGAACACTGCAGATTTTGAAAGCAAACTGGGTGTAAGTCTATCGTCGGGAACAACAATAGGAACTGTCATTGAAAGAACATCAGGCAATCGCGTAGGTGTGGTGAAAATCGGAGGAAAGAAAATGACAGGAAAACAGATCCGTGAAAAGCTGGGTCTGACATCATCCGATTTTAACTGGGAGCGTCAAGGCAACCAGATTGTCATCACGACAAAAGGATCTGGGCACGGAGTTGGAATGAGCCAATACGGTGCTAATGGAATGGCCAGGGAAGGGAAAACCTATGAAGACATCGTAAAATATTATTATAAAGGCGTTAAAGTTCAGTCTTCAAGTAAGTGGCTGAATACGATGACGGCAAAAAAATGAGAGATGGGGAATCCCATCTCTCATTTTTTTGTGCTTATTTTTTCTATAATGGTCAAAAAGCCTCGTTCATGCTTAAAATAATGATATTGGACATGAAAATACACAGCAGCTACTCCAATGATATCTTTAATGACATCTATTAAGGTAGCGGAGCGGTATGGGATGAATGATTGGTGATATTCATCTATAACTCCGTAAAAGCATGCTGCTATGGCCGCCAACAAGCTTAATCCAGGTTTCAGTTTGTGGTTTGCAGCAAGAGCAGAAACCAATAATACATATAAAAGGGCAAATTCGACTAGATGAAGTGCCTCTTTGATAAATCGGTCAATTGAGGATGATGGAAGATCAAGAATCATATCATCGGGGTTGCTCGACATTATCCAAATGGCAATCATATATAGAAAAGGCAATAACGTTAACACGATTTTAAAGGCTTTTTTCATGAATTAAACACCCTTCAATAGTTAGATACCAAACATTTTACCATTCTACGAATAAAATCGGTTTCATTTCCACAAAATAAATCTAAAATTTTTTTTATCTGAATGTATATAATCTTACCAAAATGTTCAGAATGATTGCTGAGGTGATTAATATGAGAGAGGAAGAAAAGAAACCAACTTCCACAATCCGACGTATACTAAAACAACGTTGGGCATTATCAGCAATCTATATCGCAAGTGCAGCCATAATCTTAGCCGCGGCCTTCTTATTACAAAATAGTTTTAATGATTCAGCTAAGGATGGCAAAGAGGAATCAGCTGAAACAGGAAAAAACTATAATCAGCCTTCTGTCGAGGTTAATAGTAATCTTGAGACAATCAAGATGCCTGTAGCCGATGCAGACAAAACGGTTATTAAGAAACAGTTTTATGATGTGAATGCGGATGAAAAGGCACAAGAAGAAGCGTTGGTATTCTACAACAATAGATATGAGCAAAACAAAGGTATAGACATTGCAATGAAAGATGGAAAATCTTTCGATGTAAAAGCTTCACTAAGTGGAAATGTATCGAAAGTCCAAGACGATGCGTTACTTGGAAATTTAGTTGAAGTACAGCATGAAGATGGTGTAGTTACTCGTTATCAATCTGTTAAAGACATTAAAGTTGCAGTCGGTGACAAAGTGAAACAAGGGCAAGCAATTGCTACAGCTGGAAAAAGCCAAATCAATGAAGAGGCGGGCGTGCATGTCCACTTCGAAATCAGAAAAGATAACATTGCGTTAAATCCACTTGATTTTGTCGATAAACAAGCTTCTGCCCTTCAATCGGCAACTGAAGCTGAAGGCAGCGAACTTGACGATTCAGCTAAAAAAGAAGAAACACCTGCGGTTGACGAAACTGAAACTGATAAAGAAGAAGCACCTGCAGTCGAAGGATCTAAAACGGATAAGAAAGAATCACCTGCAATCGAAGAATCTGAAACTGGCACGGATGAATCGCCTGCCGTTGATGAAACTGACGAGAGCACTGATTTAGAGAGTGGCACAGATGAAGAAGGCTCTGTCCCAGGTGAAGATACAACTGAGGAAAGCGATTCCTTAAAAGATTCGTTAAAACAATCTAATTAAGATCAAGATTTTTAATAATATCAAAACAAAAAACCTTGAGCGTTACGAATGACAACAACTGAAAATTTGGTAAAAGGAAGCCGTTCATTTTGAACGGCTTCCTTTTTTCTTTCGAGGAAATATTGGCCGATATGCTGGAACATTTGAATTTCCGACAAATTTCTCGGGAAATAATTTGTTCTTAAGGAAAATAAACAGTTGAAAATCAGAAATAAATCCAAACCTCCTGTCCCATTAGGCATATATTCTTAACCAAGCTAATAAGATGTTATAAACCATGCAAAGAGAGTGTTTGAGGTGAGGAATCGTTTATTACAAATTATCTAATAGGTGAATAATTCTATCTTTCATTGTTTATAGGGCAGCGGTATTCGATTCGAAAAATACGAATCTCATTTCACACTTCTCACATCCAATTTGGGGAGGTCGAGTGGTGTGCACGATTACATCAAAGAAAGAACTATCAAGATAGGAAAGTATATCGTGGAAACTAGAAAAACAGTCCGCGTCATTGCAAAAGAGTTCGGAGTCTCCAAAAGCACAGTTCATAAAGACTTAACTGAGAGGCTGCCAGAAATTAATCCTGATTTGGCTAACGAAGTGAAGGATATATTGGATTATCACAAATCCATTCGTCACCTTCGAGGTGGAGAAGCGACAAAGTTAAAATATAAACGATCGGAAAGAGAAGAAGAAATCGTCAAATAATCTTTGTGATATCATTCCGGCATTTGGAAGCGAATCCAGCAATCAGGGGATGAATAAAGAGACATGGAATTGTGTCAGCTTTTTTCTTAACCTAGACTGCGGTTCCTTGCCGGAATTTTTTTGTGGGGAAAGACCGAAGATAGTACATAAGGCATCGGATTTTTTTACATATTGGAAAAAGAGGTAAAAATAGTAAGTATTAGTGTTTATTTATAATTCATACTTACTTGTGCCAATGCAATATGGTAAAATAAACAATTAGGACAGAAGTAGGTTATATGTGAGGATATTCAAGGAGGATTTAAGAAATGTTTGCTAGAGATATTGGGATAGATCTTGGAACAGCCAATGTTCTTATACATGTCAAAGGTAAAGGAATTGTGTTAAATGAGCCTTCGGTAGTAGCGATTGATAAGAATACGAACCGTGTTCTTGCTGTCGGGGAAGAAGCTCGTAAAATGGTAGGCCGTACTCCAGGAAACATCATCGCAATTCGTCCATTAAAAGACGGGGTCATTGCGGATTTTGATGTAACAGAATCGATGCTTAAGCATTTTATCAATACATTGAATGTGAAAGGCTTCCTTTCAAAGCCTAGAATTTTGATCTGCTGCCCGACGAACATAACAAGTGTCGAACAAAAGGCGATTAAAGAAGCTGCTGAAAAAAGCGGAGGGAAGAAAGTATTCCTTGAAGAAGAACCAAAAGTGGCTGCAATCGGTGCCGGCATGGATATTTTTCAACCAAGCGGCAATATGGTCGTGGACATTGGCGGGGGTACAACGGATATTGCCGTCCTTTCAATGGGGGATATCGTTACATCTTCTTCCATTAAAATGGCCGGTGACAAATTCGATAATGAAATTTTACATTATATCAAGCGGAAGTATAAGCTTCTGATTGGTGAACGTACAGCGGAAAACATTAAAATTCAGGTTGCAACAGTCTTCCCTGGTTCCCGTAATGAAGTCATCGATATTCGTGGACGAGATATGGTATCAGGATTACCTAGAACCATTTCGGTCAATTCGGAAGAAATTGAGGAAGCTCTTCGTGAGCAGGTTTCAATCATTGTACAAGCTGCAAAAAGCGTACTTGAGCGGACACCGCCTGAACTTTCTGCTGATATCATCGATCGCGGCGTCATTTTAACAGGCGGGGGAGCGTTGCTTCACGGGATTGATTTACTCCTCGCTGAAGAGCTTAAGGTCCCAGTACTCGTTGCCGAACACCCGATGGATTGTGTAGCAATTGGAACTGGAATCATGCTTGATAATATGGATAAATTGCCACGGCACAAATTCAACTAAAAAGCGGATGGAAATCTGCATCATAAGATAGGGGTCTAAGGTTCAGACAAACATGAGGCATAGTGAAAGTGCGTGCAGTTCTAGTACTAATGAGCAATAGGCCCTCTTCTTTTAGTCGAGAATTTAACACCATTCCTTTAAATCTGACCTAGCCTACGATACATATAAATTCTTCTGCCTAATGCTAGTCCTTTTCCTTAAGATACTGACGTTCATGACCGATAAGATAAATATGAGAAATTGAACGGGATAAGTTATGTAGAATGAGGAGTGAAGAGGATGTTAAGAGGTTTTTATACAGCTGCTTCCGGGATGCTTACACAGCAAAGGCGCACAGAATTGCTCACAAACAATATGTCCAATGCGAATACAACAGGGTATAAAGCAGATCAAATGAGTGTAAGGTCTTTTCCGGAAATGCTTATCAGCAACATAGATGGCAAAACGGTTCCTGCGGAGAATAAATTGAATTTGCCTGAATTATCCCAGGTCGGGGGGCTCAGTACCGGGGTTTACGTACAGGAGGCAAATCCTTTATTTACCCAGGGTACATTGGAGGAAACCGAGCTTAATACAGATATTTCCTTGGCCGATGAAAACCTTCCGATCAATGAAGAAACCGGTCTGCGAGGGTCGATGTTTTTTACTGTTCAGGATGGTGATGGTGGCATCCGTTATACGCGCAACGGCAGTTTCACTCTAGATGGACAAGGTTATCTGACTACACCTGCCGGTCATTATGTATTGAATGAAAATAATAATCGGATCCAGCTTGATAGCGATCAGTTCACCGTAACGGAAAACGGTGTTATTTTAGAAGGGAATGTTCAAACGGCACGTCTCGGCATCGGTTATTCAGATGATCCATCATCACAGCTCATTAAGGATGGGGAAGGCCTTTATAAGGCTGTGAAAGATGGGAAGTTACCTAGCGCATACACGTCTGAAGGGGTCGGTTTTTCTACTAAGCAAGGGTTCCTTGAAGGCTCTAATGTCGACCAATCGAGAACGATGACAGAAATGATGTCGGCATACCGCTCTTTTGAAGCGAGTCAGAAGGTTCTCCAAGCCTATGATAAAAGTTTGGATAAAGCGGTCAATGAAGTTGGCAGGCTTTAATTGAACATTAGCAGAAAACCGCCTTTGGAAATTTGGAAATGTAAGGGGAATATACATGAATCGTACCATGATGACAGCGACAAATACGCTGAACCAGCTTCAAAGTAAAATTGATCAAATAAGTAACAATATCGCTAATGTGGACTCGACGGCCTACAAAAAGACCCAAACGAGCTTCAATGACTTACTGACACAGAGTTTCAATAATCAACCGAGTGAGACCAAGGAAAAAGGAAGGCTGACCACACCTGGCATTCGGCAGGGAACAGGTGCTAAGATAAGCCAGTCTCAATTGGTGCTTTCACAGGGGTCCTTAAAGACTACGGACCGTAATCTTGATGCTGCATTCACTAGTGAAGACCAATTCTTCACCGTAAGCGTTCAGAACGGTAAAGGGGTCAATACAAGGCTTACAAGGGATGGCGCCTTTTATTTATCTCCAAATGCGAATGATCAGGACCAAATGGTGCTCGTTACCTCTGCTGGACATCAGGTGCTTGATGAAAATGGTGACCCGATCCTTATTGACGGAAATGTTAGAGACATTAAGATTTCGGAAAATGGTTTTTTGACGGTCGATACGGAAGAATACGGAAAAAAGAGTTTTGGGCTCGGCATCGTCTCGATAAATAAGCCGCAATTTCTTGAGCGGCTAGGCGGAAATTTACTTGGCCTGCCCGGAAACATCAAGGAATTGGGTGTAACTGATGACGATATCATGACCGCATTAACAGGGGATTCCCGCAACCAAATAGCTATCCGTCAAGGAACTCTGGAGTCCTCAAATGTCGATCTTTCCAAAGAAATGACGGATCTTATCAATGTTCAGCGGTCTTATCAATTTCAATCCCGGGCTGTAACGATGGCTGATCAAATGAGCGGATTAATCAATGGAATCCGTTAAGTTATCGGGGAAAATAAAATGTCTCCCTGCGGAATTATAGCAAATCGGTTATAATGAATTCATATCAAAGAGAATCGTTTGTCCATAGCTGCCTATTTTCTGGAGTATGGGGGAAATCAGTCGGCGAGTTTTCTTAGAAAAAGGAGCTTTCACATTCTATATGGAACAAAATCGTGTAATGAGACAACAAATTGAAGAAGAGATAAAGGAAGTTGAGACGAAACCGAATCGTAGAATCAAGGTCCGTCTTTTGCCAATTTGGCTTCGTTTACTCATTGTTATCGGATTGATTTTCATTGCTGTGTTATCCGGGGCACTTATAGGATACAGTGTGATCGGGGGAGGACATGCAATGGATGTTTTCCAAAAATCCACATGGACCCATATTATTGATATAGTGAACAAGGACGCGTAGTTCCATTGAGGTAGTTGCTGTCGTTAACGGATTTATATTACATAGCAACTACGCCTCTGTCTTTATGGCAGGGGCGAGTTAACGTTATGTTAGAAATATTTAAATCATAGGAGGAACAAAAATGCTTGATATCACACAAATAAAGGAAATTATTCCGCATCGTTACCCATTCTTATTAGTGGACCGGATCATAGAAATAGATGAAGGGAAAAGAGCGGTAGGTTTGAAGAATGTCTCAGCTAATGAAGAATTCTTTAATGGTCATTTTCCGGATTACCCAGTTATGCCTGGTGTTTTAATTGTAGAGGCTTTAGCGCAAGTTGGCGCTGTAGCGGTTTTGAAACAAGAAGAATATAAAGGACGGCTTGCATTTTTTGCTGGAATTGATAATTGCCGCTTTAAAAAGCAAGTAAAACCAGGTGATCAACTGCGCCTGGAAGTGGAAATAGTGCGTATGAGAGGCTCAATGGGTAAAGGGAAAGCAGTGGCAACGGTAGACGGAGAAGTAGCATGTGAAGCCGAAATCATGTTTGCCTTTGGTGACAAATAAGAAGTGCATTCATTTTCGGGGAAAGAAAATGGACTAATATGACTATATTTTTAAAAGTGGTTTAAGGAATCGTGCAGCGGTGTATATATTAAAGAGTACTGCAGGGGCTTTTTTAATTAGACCCTTTCCATTCTCCCTTTGAATGCCGGACATTTTTATATGTCCGGCATTTTTTAATGATTAAATTCCAATAAATATGAGGTAAGTGTATTTCCTTTTTAAAATTAAAATAGGACGCAAGTTATTTTCTCATTCGGGCAAAATAACTAATGATAAAGAAGGAAAGGAGGTTGCCAAAAATGAAGAAAAGAATTTTTGCACTAATTGGGGGATCTTTATTATCTATTATGTTCCTTGCTGGATGTGGAACGAATGATAAGGATAATGACAACAAACCCGCACCAGAAGATAATAACAACATCATAGATAAGGATAAAAATGGTGTAAAGGATAACAACGGCACGGATAACAACGACTTGAATGATGATAATAATGATGTGATTGACAATGACAATGACAATGACGATAATGATTCAAATGACTTGATTGACAAGAAACACGACGACAATAAGTAATTAGCACAGATTGAAAAAGACTGGCTTAGTTAAGAAGAGGATTATCATCCTTATTCGTCTAAGTCAGTCTTTTTTGTGTATATTCGATTAGGGAAATAAAGGGGGGGTTATTTATTCGTAGCTAATTTAGGCTTTGAACGGATTTTTTGCTTGAACTCATTTATTAATTCATCGCCGACGAGACCTTTTTGGACTAAATCGTCAAGAAGAAGTTCAGCATATTTGCTACGCGTTTTTTGGATGTGACCAACGAATAATAGGCTATAATGGTTGCCTACTTTTTTTATGGTGCGTAAAACAGTGTGAAACAATGCCGGTTCATTGTCCTTTTTGGTAATGACGGCCTGGATATAAACCTCTCCGTCTATATTGGGGAGTGAGGGTTCAAGCTCTTTGAAATGCTTTTCTTCTACAAAGGCTTCCAGTAACCATGTTCTAGCATCGTTTTCTTTATTTATTATTAGTCCATCTGTTAATACAATATCAATCAATTGTAAATTCTCAGTAACAATTTGCAACGAAATTAATTTAAATGATTTCATCTAATTCCTCCATTTCTTGCCAGAAGAGTGATAAAAGCCCCTTCTTAAACGTAAATTTTTATTCTATCTGGAATGGTTCATGTCGATTAATCCTTTTAAAGGTAATTATATCATACTAAAAGATAGTCCCTTAATGAAATGAAAACCCAGCAATTGTCTAAATTATGCAGGATAGAATAAAAATTTGCAAAATATTAAATTTTGTTAACAATGCGTTTATTACTTGATTTTAATCGAAAAAAATTGATTTTACATCAATTCAAACGGTTTTTTAAGAAGGAAAAGGGTGGAATAATGCCATTTCCTTCATTTTTTATTGGAAGGTAGAACGAGTATGATAAAAGCATATTAAAGAGGAAGGAGTGAAAAAATGATTAACCAAGTTACCCTCGTCGGCAGGCTTACGAAGGATCCCGAATTAAGATATACACCAGACGGCAAGGCTGTTTCCAATATAACGTTAGCGGTCAACCGGAACTTTCGTAATACAGTAGGCGATTATGAGGCGGACTTTGTACAGTGCATCATATGGAAAAGGTCTGCTGAAAATACTGCTCAGTACTGTAAAAAGGGTGCCTTAATCGGTATCACAGGCAGAATACAGACAAGGAGATACGAAAATCAAGAGGGTAAAAATGTATATGTTACTGAAGTGGTCGCCGAGAGGGTTCAATTCATCGCATCTAAACAAAACGATATTAAACCCAAGGATTTTGAACATATTGGCTTATAGTCTTACGTGGAGGTCGAGCATGAGTAAAGGATATAAAGCTTGCCTCCGGGCAGGAGCAAGCTCGCTTTTAGACAATGCATGAGAAAAAGCGGATGGAAGAACTCATAAGTGATTTGATCCGTCATGTGGCGAAGACCCATGTGAAAACTTCGAATAATGAATATGAATTAGTACAGATTAATTTGATGCTTACTCAACTGAAAACACAAAACAAGTATTTATACGAACATAATGAAAAATTAATGCAACGAATTTCAGCACTTGAACAAAGCATAAAATATTCCGATGACGAAAAAACTTCTGTAAAGCTTGACTGTAGTATTAGTTCATTTTCATCCCTTACTTCCCCAAAGCAAATATAGCTTTTTCCTCGCTGGAAACTCCGATTTACCCTCATTTGGAATCAAGTTTTCTGATTCCCCTCTTTCATAGACTGCAAATAAGCAGTCTTTTTTTATGCCAAAATGTGAGTGTATAAAAAATAAAAAAATATTCTGTTAAATTAGAATTTTTAGAAAATATATTGTAAAATTTTAATTTTGATGCAATAATAAACCAAATAATGTAATGGGAAAAAAGTTATATATAGGAAGTGATTTGATGGAAGAACCAATTATTAAGGTGAATGGGCTGCGAACCAGCTTTCGTACTGACGATGGGGTGATTCCTGTCGTAAATTCAATCGATTTTCACGTCAATCCTGGTGAAGTTTTAGGGATTGTAGGAGAATCAGGATGCGGAAAAAGCGTAACTTCTTTATCCATCATGGGTCTGGTTTCTTCACCTGCTGGTAAGGTGGAGGGAGAAATCCTCTTTAAAGGGGAGAATATCGCAAATGCCTCTGAAGCGAAAATGAGAAAGATTCGCGGGAATGACATAGCGATGATATTTCAGGAACCGATGACAAGCTTGAATCCTGTGTTCACTATTGGAGAGCAGTTGGTTGAGACGCTTCGGATACATAAAAAATGGAACAAAAAACAGGCCCGACATAGAGCGGTGGAAATGTTGAAGCTGGTTGGGCTTGGCCGTGCCGAGGAATTGCTCAAAGAATATCCGCATCAGCTTTCGGGTGGAATGAGACAAAGGGTCATGATAGCAATGGCCATGATTTGCGAGCCGAAACTCCTTATAGCCGATGAACCGACAACGGCTTTGGATGTGACGATCCAGGCACAAATCCTAGAGTTAATGAAGAATTTAAATAAAGAAACAGACACGGCAATCATGATGATTACCCATGATCTTGGCGTTGTGGCGCAAATGTGTGAACGTGTCATTGTCATGTATGCCGGCAAGGTGATAGAGGAAGGAAATGTGCAAACGATTTTCCAAAACCCTAAACATCCTTATACGGTCGGTTTACTTCAGTCGATTCCCGATATGCGAATAAAGAAAGATCGCCTTTACTCGATACCGGGCAATGTGCCAAAACCTGGGACAAGCAACCTCGGGTGCCAGTTTGCCCCCCGGTGCTCCCATGCTATGGAGCAATGTATAAATGAGACCCCGTCTCTATTGAAATTTGATGAGGGCAGGCATGTTCGCTGCTGGCTGTATGAAGATGGGAAAGGAGCTGCCTTGCATGAATCAAACATTGGTTAAGGTAGAAAACCTAAAGAAGCATTTTCCAATCAAAGGAGGGGTTCTCGGAAAGACCATCGGAGAGGTCAAGGCAGTTGATGGTTTGTCTTTTTCCATTTATAAAGGGGAAACCTTAGGTCTTGTCGGTGAAAGCGGTTGCGGAAAGTCGACGACGGGAAGATTATTGCTTCGATTGCTTGAGCCGAGTGAAGGGAATGTTTATTTCGAAGGAAAGGACCTGACGGCTTTATCTTCCCGTGAAATGAGAAAAATGCGCCGTGAAATGCAGATGGTCTTCCAGGACCCATTCGCTTCCCTCAATCCCAGGCATACTATTGAAAAAATATTGGAGGAACCGCTCATCGTTCATGGGGTTAAAGATAAAAAGGCGCGTAAGGCACGTGTGCAGGAACTTCTTAAGGTTGTTGGCTTAAGCAGTTACCATGCTAAAAGGTATCCGCATCAATTCAGTGGGGGCCAGCGGCAGCGTATTGGCATCGCCAGGGCACTTGCGGTAAACCCAAAGCTGATCATTGCCGATGAGCCGGTATCTGCACTGGATGTGTCGATTCAGGCCCAGGTCTTGAACCTCCTGCAGGATTTGCAGGAAGATTTTGATTTGACTTACCTTTTCATTGCCCATGATCTTGGAGTGGTGAGGCATATCTCCGACCGTGTCGGTGTCATGTATCTTGGACATATCGTTGAATTGACGGAAAGTGAAGGACTATATGAAGATCCGCTTCATCCATATACGCAGGCTTTACTATCAGCCGTGCCCATCCCGGATGTGGAATACAAAGGGGATAGGGTAATCCTGCAGGGTGATGTTCCAAGCCCATCTAACCCGCCAAGCGGTTGTCCCTTCCATACGAGATGCCCGCAGGCCATGGCAGAGTGCAAATCAGTAAAACCAGTCTTGCATGAGCATAAACCCGGTCACTACGTTGCTTGTCATTTATACAATTGACATTTAACGTACACATAAATTTTTAAAAAAATAAAGGGGGAAGAATATGAAGAAGACATTGGCTTTATTGTTGACTACTATCCTGGCGCTCTCACTTGCACTTGCAGGATGCTCCTCGTCTACATCAAAAGAGAAAGATGATGATAAAGGGGGATCAAATGAAGCAAAAGGGGGCATATTGATTTACGGTAAAGGCGGCGATGCAGTTTCACTAGATCCCGCTATAGTAACGGATGGTGAATCATTTATCGTCACACAGCAGGTTTTTGAAACACTTGTAAAATACGGGGAAGATAATACGGAAATAAAGCCAGGTCTTGCAGAATCATGGAAAGTTTCAGATGACGCAAAGACATATACATTCAAATTGAAAACCGGCATCAAGTTCCATGATGGCTCGGATTTCAATGCAGAAGCAGTTGTTAAAAACTTTCAGCGCTGGGCACAAAGTAAGGATGAAGCTAAATTTGCATACTATGCCTCTATGTTTGGCGGCTTTGAAGGTGATGAAGGTCATGTTATCAAAGAGGTAAAAGCCATTGATGATAATACAGTGGAATTCACGTTAAATCGTCCGCAGGCACCATTCTTGAAAAACATTGCGATGCCTACATTTGCCATAGCAAGTCCAACTGGCTTTGAAAAAGATGCAGACAATTTCGGTAAGAATCCTTCCGGAACAGGTCCATTCAAATTCAAATCATGGAAACCAGGCGATACGATTGAAGTGGTGAAAAATGATGATTATTGGCAAGATGGACTGCCAAAGCTTGATGGAATCACGTTTAAAGTCATTAAAGATAACTCCGCTCGTTTAAATGCTGTAATCAAAGGTGAAGTTGATCTAATGGACGGGTTAAATCCAAGTGATATAAGCAAAGTAACAGGGGATGACAAACTACAAATATTCGAACGTCCATCCATGAATGTCGGCTACTTTGCATTCAATGTTGAAAAATCACCATTCGACAAAAAGGAAGTACGCCAAGCCATCTCTCACCTAATTAACAAAAAAGAAATCATTGATAACTTTTACGAAGGCACAGCAGAGCCTGCCAAGAATCCAATGCCGCCATCTGTTTCTGGCTACAATGACAACATTGAAGACTATGACTACGATGTAGAAAAAGCTAAGGAATTACTTAAAAAGGCTGGACTAGAAGATGGGTTCAAAATGGACCTTTGGGCAATGCCGGTACCACGTCCATATATGCCAGATGGTCAAAAAGTGGCTGAAGCCATTCAAGCAAGCTTAAAACAAGTAGGCATTGAAGCAAATATCGTTTCGTATGAATGGGCTGCATACTTAGAGAAAGTGCAGGCTGGTGAAGCTCAATCTTTCATGCTAGGCTGGACAGGCGATAATGGAGATGCGGATAACTTCCTTTACACATTATTGGATAAAGATAATATCGGCTCCAACAACTATGCCCGTTATGCAAACGAGGAAGTCCATAAGCTATTGATCGAAGCTCAGTCCACTGCTGATGAAGCCAAGCGTAATGAGTTATACGGAAAAGCTCAGGAAATCATTCATGAAGAAGCACCATGGGTTCCACTTGTACACTCTTTACCACAACTTGCTGGAACTAAGACAATAAAAGGATTCGTTCCGCATCCAACCGGTTCTCAATCTTTAGTTAACGTGTCTATAGAGAATTAACCGTACGAATCGGGGAGTATGGATTTATGCATGCTGCCCGGTTTTGTTATGGAATGCATTTCAAAATGATCGAGGGCGCTTCGAAGGACCCTTATTTAAAAGGCGGGTGATTGTTTTGTTTTCCTATACCGTACGACGTTTAGGATCTCTCATTCCAGTGTTACTCGGAATGGCATTTATTGTATTCATGATGATTCGGGCGATCCCTGGAAATCCAGCACAAGTAATTTTAGGACAGCAAGCAACAAAAGAGGCAGTTGCGGCAATGACAAAGGAACTCGGTTTGGATAAACCTTGGTTCATTCAATTTTGGGATTATTTATCTGGCCTGTTAAAGGGTGACCTGGGTGTATCGTTAAAAACGAATAGTCCGGTTTCCGAAGAAATCGGGCCATACCTAATGGCCACTATTGAGCTTGCATTGATCGCCATGATCATCGCAGTGGTCATTGGTGTAAATGCAGGGATAATATCAGCATGGTTCCAAAACTCATGGTTTGATTATGTAGCCATGGTGATTGCATTGATTGGGTTGTCCATGCCTATATTCTGGCTGGGATTAATGGAGCAATACATCATTTCAATTCAATGGGATTTACTTCCGACGACAGGGCGGGATAATATCAGGGATCCCGTTGCGGCCATAACGGGCTTGTATTTGATAGATACACTCATTGCTGGCAGGGTGGATCAGTTTTTTGAAGTGATCAAACATCTCATTTTGCCAGGAATTGCGCTTGCGACCATTCCGATGGCCATTATTGCAAGGATGACACGTTCGTCCATGCTGGAGGTTATGAGGTCGGATTTCATCCGTACAGCCCGTGCTAAGGGGATGAGAATGTTTTGGGTCGTTTACAAGCACTCCTTCAAGAATGCATTAATTCCAGTGGTGACGGTTATCGGCCTGCAGACAGGATTACTTTTAGGCGGCGCCATTTTAACGGAAAACATTTTTGGGTGGCCAGGTATCGGTACATATATTTATGATGCAATACTATCCCGGGATTATCCGGTCATACAGTCCGGAATTCTGGTCATCGCCTTTTTGTTTGTCATGATTAATCTTGTTGTGGACTTGTTGTATGCAGCGATCGATCCTAGGATTAAGTATAAATAGGGAGGGAAACTCATGCCTGAAATTGCAACGAATACATCGCCAATCCTTCCTCCTAAAGAAACAGAGGAAAAAGTCATCTCTCCCTGGAAGGAAGGATGGAAAAGCTTTAAGAAAAATAAGGTAGCCCTTGTTGGTATGGGGATTGTCTTATTTTTCATCTTAATCGCCATCTTCGCGCCGCTTATAGCACCCTATTCATTTGAGGGGCAAAAGCTAAGTGACAAACATTTGGCACCGTCTGCGGAACACTGGTTTGGAACGGATGAATTTGGCCGTGATATTTTGAGCAGGGTCATTTATGGCTCGCGCATATCAATAGGAGTCGGCTTTTTATCTGTAGCAGGGTCTGTCGTGGTTGGATCTTTTTTTGGAATCATTGCCGGGTATTACGGTAAGTGGATAGATACAATAATATCGAGGGTCTTTGACATCATTCTGGCATTCCCAAGTATATTGCTTGCCATTGCCGTAGTGGCCGTTTTGGGGCCTTCTCTTCGCAATGCACTCATTGCCATTGCCATCGTCAACATCCCTATATTCGGGAGGCTTTTACGTTCGAGAGTTTTAACGGTGAAAGAAGAGGAATATGTAACAGCTGCCAAGGCAATAGGAATGGGGGATGGCAGGATTCTACTTCACCACGTCCTTCCGAACAGCCTTGCACCCATCATCGTTCAAGGTACTTTGGCGATTGCCACCGCCATCATTGAGTGTGCAGCACTCGGGTTCCTTGGTCTCGGTGCTCAACCGCCGGCACCAGAGTGGGGTAAAATGCTTGCCGATTCGAGGTCATTTATCATTCAGGCACCATGGACGGTGCTGTTTCCTGGTCTTGCGATTATGCTAACTGTCCTCGGCTTTAACTTAATGGGTGATGGACTGCGCGATGCTTTGGATCCAAGAATGAAAAACTAGAAGTAAATGGGTGATGTTAGTTTTAACATCACCATCTTTTTGTCGATTATCTTGTGAATCTATTAATTTATGAAAAATAATGACAATATCCTAGTTCTAAATAGGAAAATAGTGACTATTATCTCTTAAATCACCCCAAAAGTTGTGATACTTTTATACTCAGTAAGAAAATTCCAAATATTCATTATTTTAGAGGAGGAAAAGTTCATTGATTAAACGTAGCTTGTCCATTCTAGCAATCTTTCTATTAGTGTTTACTGCAAGCGTTTCCGCTGCCCAGCTTCCGAATTCACCGAGCGGCTCTGGTGAAGGGAAGAAAAATCAGCAGAATATCCTGAAGTTGAAGAAAAACGATATGGGAAAGAATTATAAAAGTAACGAGAAGGTCAGGGTCATCGTAGAGATGAAGGAAGCGCCTGCGATAGAAATAGCTTCCAAAGAGGGTAAGCTATTT
Organism: Peribacillus sp. YIM B13481; assembly: GCF_042787985.1. NCBI lineage: Bacteria > Bacillati > Bacillota > Bacilli > Caryophanales > Bacillaceae > Peribacillus > Peribacillus sp. YIM B13481. Next base: position 249,059 of record NZ_JBHZPE010000001.1, on the reverse strand, counting down.
AAACAGTTATCGAAAAGTAAGAAACAACAATTAAAGTCTGAAAAGCTGGCTAACCAGAAGAAATTGAAAAAAAAGGTGAAAGCGAAAAAAATAGCTTTCAAGGAACTTGAAAGCTTTACGACAGTCGTCAATGGGTTCAGTGGTGAACTTCAGTATGGTGAAATCAAAAAGGTGGAAGCCATGCCTGAAGTTGCTGAGGTACATATAGCGAATGAATATGAACGTCCTGTAGAAAAACCCGAGATGCTTTATAGTAAAGAACTTGTCCAAGCCCAGGAAGCTTGGCGGGAATATGGATATAAAGGCGAAGGGATGGTCGTCGGGATTATCGATACTGGAATCGACCCATCACACCGTGATATGGTCCTAAACGACGAGAATAAGGCAGAACTGACTGAAAGTGAAATTAGCGGAATAAAGGAATCTAGCCATCTATTAGGCAACTATTATACGGCGAAGGTACCTTATGGATACAATTACATGGATGAAAATGAAGAAATCCTTGACCTTGGTGAAGGGGCCTCCATGCATGGAATGCATGTAGCAGGAACCGCTGGCGCCAATGGGGATGAAGAGAATGGCGGCATTAAAGGGGTTGCTCCTGAAGCCCAGCTGCTAGCATTGAAGGTCTTCGGAAATGATCCCGCCATGCAAACAACTTGGGGCGATATATATATTAAGGCAATTGACGATGCAATCATCCTTGGGGCAGATGTGCTGAATATGAGCCTTGGTTCCACTGCAGGTTTTGTATCAGCAGAAGATCCTGAGCAGCAGGCGGTATCTAGAGCTGTTGATAATGGGATTCTCATGTCGATTTCAGCAGGAAACTCGGCTCACTTTGGAAATGGATTTGCAAACCCGTCAGCCTCGAACCCGGATATTGGAGTTTCAGGTTCACCTGGACTTGCTTATGATTCGGTACAAGTTGCATCGGTCGAGAATAACTATATGGATTTGGATGCGGCGACATATGATATAAACGGGCAAGCAGGAAAAGCGCCGTTCATGTCGGCCTCAAGCGTACATCCCAATGCATTAAAGGATAAAACATATGACTTGGTCGCTGCAGGTCTTGGGACGCCAGGGGAGCTTTCCAAAGTGGATGTAAAAGGAAAATTCGCCCTCATCGAGCGCGGCACGCTTTCTTTTATAGAAAAAGCGCAAAATGCCCAGGCAGCAGGAGCGGCTGGCGTGATTATTTTCAATAATGCTGACGGATATATCTCCATGGCTACAGATCCAAGCATCACCATTCCGCAGCTGTTTATGTTGAAATCGGATGGTGCAAAGCTGAAAACGGCCTTAATGGATGGAGAAAAGGTGAAGATTACCTTTAATGGTGATAAAACAAAAGCTGTAAATCCAGAAGCAGGAAAAATGAGCTCATTCAGTTCATGGGGAGTCGCACCGAACCTGGACTTCAAACCGGAAATCACTGCTCCAGGCGGACAAATTTATTCGACGTTGAACAATGATGAATATGGTATGATGAGCGGTACTTCGATGGCTGCACCACATGTTTCCGGCGGCTCTGCACTGGTTCTTGAAAGAGTGGATAAAGACTTTAAATTAGATGGATTTGCCCGGGCAAATTTGGCTAAGAACCTGATGATGAATACTTCAAAACCATTAACGGATCAGGGTGTCGTAAATAAGGCCCTTGACTGGGATAACCCTTACTCGCCTCGCAGGCAAGGAGCTGGAGTCATGCAGCTGCAAGCCGCATTGTCCACACCAGCTGTTGTGACGGAGGCATTCACGAAAGAAGCGAAGGTTGCAATGAAGGAGATCGGCAATAAGTTCGCGTTTACTTTAAAGGTTGAAAACTTCAGCAACAAAGCAGTCAAATATGATGTAAAAGGAAATATCCAAACAGACTATGCAATCCAGGGACAACTGGGTTATTCCGCTAACCAGTTAGAAGCACAGGAAATTAAGGACGCTTCAATTAAAATCAATAATAGAAATACAAATAAGATTACCGTACCTGCAAAAAAATCGGTTACATTCGAAGTGAAAGTGGACATATCCAATGCAAAGGTGCTTGGAGATGACCTTCAGACTCTTGTAGACATTGACAAGGTCTTCCCAAATGGATATTTTGTTGAAGGGTTCATATCATTGAAGGATCCAGCTGACACTCATCCGGAACTGCATGTACCGTATGTAGGGTTTAAAGGGAAATGGGACAAGGCACCGATCCTGGATGGCACTATATATGATAAAGAGTCTTTCTATGGCAGGGCAGGAGGAGTATCGACAGCAGGGAAAGATTTCACTTATCTTGGCTATGACCCTGCAGGAAAAACATTTAATGGCAAAAATATTGCCATTTCCCCCAATGGCGATGGAGCACAGGATGACTTCGTGCCGGTCCTATCATTCTTGAGAAATGCGAAAAAGGTAGAGTTCAATATATTGAATGGTGAGAACAAATCAGTCCGGAAAATTCGCACGGAGAATAATGTGCGAAAGGACTATTATGATGGTGGAAAAGGGTCTGCATACACAATTAATCCAGCCCGTAAATGGGACGGTAAAATCAATAATGCACTCGCTAAGGATGGGGTCTATTATTTTGAAATCAAAGCGATGATAGATTACGAGGGTGCAAAATGGCAGACGTTTAAAATGCCTATCAAAATCGATACGGTAAAGCCGACAGTCAAGATTTCGAAAAAAGGTAATGTATTAACCATCCAAGGTAAGGATAATTTGAATGGTTCAGGACTTGCCTATTACGATGTACAAGTCGATGGAGCATCCATAATGGAAGAGCCGCTTCCAGCGAATGCGAAACAATTCACTCTACCTGATGTAAAAGGGGAAAAGGTTCAGGTAGTGGCAATTGACTATGCAGGTAATGAAAAAACGGCTGAAACTGAATTAGCTAATGATTCAGCTCCAATCGATAATCATGCACCAGCTGTAAAGATCAAAAGTCCTGAGGCCTTAAGCGTGAACAATAAAAATAAAATCAAAATAACAGGAGATATTGAAGAAGCGTCGGAAATCAAAGAATTTAAAATCGATGATAAAACGGTCCCTGTAACGTATAACAAAACGAATAATAAATATGAATTCACTTATGAAAAGAAGTTTGAAGATGGCGTCCAAAACTTTACGGTTAAAGCAACGGACAAATGGGATAACACGGTTTCCTTTAAACGGACGATTATGGTCGATGCAACAAAACCAGGTTTAAAAGTAAAAGGTGTACCGGCAACTGTGGGAGTCAAAGGCAAAAATCCAAAAGTGGATGTGACGGTAGAAGATAATTTCGATGAAATCCGCCTTTATCTAAACGGAAGCGAAGTTTTCTATAATGAATTCAAGGAACCATATAAAATGCGTGCCTATAAGAAGAAGATAGAGGATTTGGAACTGCCGCTTAAATCAGGCAACAACAAGTTTGAATTTAAGGTGACCGATCTTGCAGGAAATGAATCGAAGAAATCCTTTAACATCAATAAAGCAAAAAAATGACCAAAAACAGCCCTCTTATCCAAGAGGGCTGCAGTTTGTAGACATAATTGATTTTACCGATAGTTTTTTTGAGGGTTTGTGTAATTAGAACGTTGATTGGAACTTTTTTAAAGAAAGGCTGTTTTCACATACTTTGTTGCTATTTACCAGGTAGTGAGTTGTGGTTGATTTCCCCTCCAGATGCTCGCTTTCCGCGGGGCGGGCGGTGAGCCTCCTCGGTCTCACCTGTCCTGCTGCTCCCGCAGGAGTCTCGCACTTCCGCTCCAATCAAACTTAAATAGTTTCGTTTTAAAAACAACAATCTTTACGAAAAGAGCCTAAAGAAAAAACTGAAGGCAAACTCGCTTTATTCAAATTTGTCTTCAGTATGAGTCCTCTTATCCAAGAGGGCTTTTTTTCCGGATTATGGATTTGAAGTATAATTCTTTAGGTGTAGTTTCCTGTGTTTTCACTGTGCTAATATGGAAATCTATTAGTGGGGAATTATTTTTATTATTTAGCAGGTATTTGGTGAAAGATAAAGGAATTAGGTATAAAGAATCATAAAAAAGGAGGATGTCTATGATTTATAAGAAGAAATCGAGCAAAAAGGTATATAGTCGTGGAATTACAGTGAAATTTGAAGAAATAGGAAGCCACAGGTCAAATCTTACAAAACCAAGTTTTTTTGATGCACTTCAGCACGTCAATTCTCCATTTGAAAAGGAGCCCCGCTCGGATTCACCCTATAAGGATTATCCCCTATGTCAGGAGGTTACCCTTTCCTTTTTTGAAAAGGGTGCTAAAACATCTATTAATTATGACCCCCACCAAGAAAAAATCACCATTGAGGAAAGTTCAGATGAATATCAGCAGAATAAGGGTGAGGCGCTTACCGCAATCCTCGATCATATTATGATCAATCATGGAAATCACCATTCTTTTTTCATCATCCAACCGAAAGAGTGGAATGTAAAAAGGAAGGCCGCTACCCCGTGATATCCTCTTTAACTTTCTTAGGCAGGTGACTGTCGTTAAGTGAAACGTAATTCGACAACTTCTTTACCCACTCAGATTGTTCAGTTCAATAAGAATGGGGCTGCCAAGGCAGCTCCATCAATGTCTCAACACGATGATGTCATGTATCAAATCAGCCGCCGAATGATCTTTGAGAGGGTTTGGATACCATAAGCTAATTGTTCCTCCGAGGCGTATGAATATGAAAGCCGTAGATGCGTATTGTTATTTGGTTCATATATGTACCCCGGATTAAGGAGAAGATTCTCCTTTATCGCTTGCTTGAAAAGGTTTTGATTCACAATTGGTTTACATAACTTTACCCATATATAAAATCCGCCTTGAGGTATTTGCCATTCTGCAAGTCCCTTAAAATACTGATTAAGAAGAGATAATGTAAAATCTCTACGTACTATCAACTGATGCCTTAGCCACTCTAAATGTTTTGTATATTGACCACTTTCTAACCAGTCTGCGACAAGGTGTTGAGACAGTGCACTGGAACCGTAATCCATTTGCATTTTAATATCTGCTAAACGTTCAATCACAGTTATTGGACCAGCAATCCATCCGATTCGCAATCCGGGGCTCAATGTTTTGGACATACTGCCAATGTGCAATACAAGGCCATCTGTATCAAGGGATTTTATAGGTAACGGTGGTCTCTTTTCAAACCACAAGTCACTATATACGTCATCTTCAATAATCGGAATCTGTTCTTTTTTGCATGTGGATAAGAGGTTTAGTCTTTCTTCTTTAGTCCATGTAGTATTGGTTGGATTGTTAAACGTTGGAACAGTATAAAACAGTGACGCTTTCTTCCTTCCATTGATGCGCTTTATTTGTGTCGGAATACTTTCCCGGCCTTGTTTTGATAAACCTACTAAGTGCATCCCCGCAGATTGAAAGGGATGAACAGAATTTAAATAGGAAGGGGATTCATGTAAAACCATTGAGCCCTTTTGAAGTAAACCAACTGAAATCAACTGGAGTGCTTGAAGCCCGCCAGAAACGATCATGAGGGAGCCTGGGCTAGCGTTGATTCCTTTTGTTTCTAAATAAACACTTATACTTTGGCGTAGCCTCTTATCACCCTTGGGTTCAGAATAACCTAATGAGTGGGCGTCAAAAGAAGTGGATTGCAAAGACTTTTCGATTTTTTTAGTAGGCAATAGAGTTGGAGAAAGTTCGCCGGTGCCCAATCTGATGATGGCAGAGTCCGTTTCATGCTGATTAATGTCCTGAATCGTTTTTAAATTAGGTTCATGAAGGCCATTGCGGACATAGTTTTTCCAGTCGGGCTGTTTGCTAGAGACGAGCACATTCCATGTGTTATTCGAAACGAATGTGCCAGATCCAACCCTAGTTTCTAATAATCCGTCCGCAATCAATTCATCCATAGCTGTAATGATGGTACTTCGGTTTACGCCAAAAGAATCGGCTAATGAGCGTTGTGAGGGAAGCTTGGTCGCAACCGGCCATTCCCCTTGTGTAATTTGTTGTTTCATCCAATCTACTATTTGTTGGTGTAGTGATATGCTCGACGGCCGGTTTGGCCTCCAGTCGATAAACATACGAAAACCACCCCTTTCATGTTCTAAATTCATTATAAATTGGTTGGGTTGAATACCAACCAAATGGAGGGTCAATTCCTTTGTCTTTTTCATTATACTGAATGTGAATGGAGGGAAGTATTCGTATGGGACCATTTTTTCATGGATTATTATTGGCATTGGGGCTGATACTTCCATTAGGAGTGCAAAATGTATTTATTTTTAATCAAGGTGCAATCCAACCGAACTTAAAAAAAGCATTGCCTGCAACAATCACAGCTGCCATTTGTGATACAGTGCTCATCCTGTTAGCTATTTTGGGTGTTTCGTTGATTGTCATGCAATATGATTGGTTGCGTCTTACATTAATCATATTCGGAGTCATTTTTTTATTGTATATGGGTTTTCAAATTTGGTCTGCCAAAGCGAACCCACAGTCGGACGCTCAAACTATGCAAATGTCCACCAAAAAACAAATTGTATTTGCCTTATCAGTATCATTACTGAATCCACATGCAATCTTGGATACGATAGGTGTAATCGGTTCGAGCTCACTTGTTTATTCAGGAATGGATAAAGTGATTTTCACGGGAACATGCATCGTTGTGTCATGGTGCTGGTTCCATGGATTATGTTTTGCGGGAAGATTGTTGAAAAAGGTTGATGCATCAGGCAAATTCCTTGGAATATTAAATAAAATCTCTGCAATCATCATCTGGATTACGGCACTCTATATGGTGAAATCGATTTTTTGAAACAGAAAATGACATCTGAGTTCGAACTTGACTACAGTCTTTTTATGGCTTGTACAATTTGAACATTGATTGGAACGTAGGGCACTCGCTTTCCGCGGGCGGTCCGCCCTCGGCTTGCGCCTGCGGGGTCACCCCTAGACGCGCTTTTCCCGCAGGAGTCTCGCACACCCGTTCCAATCAACTTTGTTATAAAATTAAAATCTCTTTTTGCCTACAGTCCTTTTTGTTTTAAAATGGAAGTGTTAAAACTTTAGGTGATGACGATGCTTTCGAAACATGATTCCATTCAGCGAGATCAACTTGAAATGATTACTTTAGATCAACTGGTGCCAACGACCATTTGGTTCGAAAAATGGAGGCCACCATTGACTTCTCATTCAATATGACTTGGTGAAAGATATGTATTCAGAGGTAGGACGCACAAGTATTGATTCAGTTATTTTAGTTAAACTGACATTCATTCAATATAACTTCGGTATTCGTTCCATGCGTAAAACGAACGAAGGAGTTGAAACAAATATGGCTTACCGGTGGTTCTTAGGCTATGGTTTCCATGATAAAGTGCCTCTTTCAACGTTCGGGAAAAATGATGAGCGACACTTTATAGATACAGACTTATTTGAACAGATTTAGATCGATGGTGGATGGCTACTTAAGTATGGGCGGACAGGGAAAGTTATATACCAGTCCAGAAAGCTATTAAAGGTTTTCAGAGTTTGAAAAATGAAGTAACTGAGGTCATTTTTGCAGCATTAACCTGTGCTTTTTGAATAAAAAGGAGAATACATATCGAATATGTATTCTCCTTTATTTTCTTATGTCTTGATAAGCTAGCATGCCCTCATTCAACTTCGTATCGTGAGAGCGGATTTTTGAGTGTGAGAACATTATTGAAGAGCAACCAAGTCCTTGATTTCCTCTGTGGAAAGTTCGGTGATCCAGTTGTCACTGCTGATGATCTCGTCGTTCAGGGCTTGCTTTTTGTCAAGCATCTGGTCAATTTTTTCTTCCAGTGTCCCTGTGCAAATTAGCTTATGAACATGAACGAAACGCTGTTGTCCAATTCGATATGCACGGTCGGTTGCTTGATTTTCAACAGCTGGGTTCCACCAGCGATCATAGTGAATCACGTGGTTTGCTTCTGTTAGATTCAGCCCCGTGCCTCCTGCTTTCAACGACAGGATAAAGACAGGGAATTCCCCATCTTGGAATCGAGTGATCATATCATCACGCTGCTTCTTGTTCGCACTCCCGTTCAGGAATGGCACTTCAAAGCCATACCGTTTTTCCAACAATTCCTTCATCATATTGCCCATACCAATATATTGAGTGAAAATGAGACAGCTTTCATCCTGTTCGCGGACAGCATCGACAAGCTCAGTCAGCTTCTCGAGTTTGCCAGAACGGTTAGGCGCCTTCATGATGTTTTCCTTTTCCATCTCTTTTAAGTAAAGAGCCGGGTGATTGCAAAGTTGCTTTAGCTTATTCAGCATTTGCAGGATGATGCCTTTTCTTTCGAAGGCCGACAGTTGTTCGATATCAGTGAATGTATCTTTGATCAGTTGTTCATACAACGATGCTTGCTCCGTGGTAAGCGGTACGAATTCCTTTTGTTCTTGCTTATCCGGCAGATTAAGGGCGACTTCTTTATCGCGTTTTGTACGGCGGAGCAAAAATGGCTGTATCAAACGCTGTAATTCTTTGATTTTATCCTTCTGTTCATCACGTTCAATGGTTGCCACATATTTTTCCTGAAACTGTCCTAGCGTTCCAAGATACCCTTTATTTATGAAATCAAAAATCGCCCATAGCTCACTTAAACGGTTTTCCATTGGCGTACCCGATAAGGCAATATGATGCCTGCCATTTAGCTTGCGGACCGCTTTGGATTGCTTTGTTTGGGCATTCTTGATGTTTTGTGCTTCATCAAGGATCACGCTGCTCCAATGGATGGAGGATAGTTCAGCTGCATCTTGGTGGGTAAGGCCATATGATGTTAAGACAATATCATGATCCACTGCTATTTTAGTAAATGCTTCACCTTTAGCCCGATTAGACCCGTAGTGAAGGTGAACTTTTAGTGTTGGTGCGAATTTCTCCAATTCCTTTTGCCAGTTGCCTAGGACGGATGTTGGGCATACGATGAGCGACGATTGTACAGAGACCGATTCGCATGTAGCGGTATTGACCTCAGCCTCTTCGCAGCTCTCTGCGTTACTATCCTCATCAACAATGATCGGTTCACTCTTTTGTATGTCCATATGGGCAGTGGGCAGCTCTTTACTGGCTCCTTCTTTGTCTTTTACATGAAGGAGGTAGGCTATCATCTGAACTGTTTTTCCAAGCCCCATATCGTCAGCTAGACAAGCACCAAAGCCATGCTCCCTTAAAAAAAGGAGCCAGCTCATGCCCAGTTTTTGATAGGGGCGTAAATCGCCTTGAAGTGCATTAGGGACGGGCAGGATGGAGATGTTTTTGGTTTCCCTGAGTCTTCCCACCATTTTACGAAGCTCCTGGTTCAATTCAAATTGAATTCGGAGCATTTCGTCGTTTTCAGAATCACTATCGTCATCTTCATTTTCGCCGTTCAACAGTTCCTGCTGCAGCAAGTCAGTCAGTTGGATTCCTTTTTCATTAGCTGTTTCCATCAGCTCCTGAATTTGCTTAATGAAAGCGGGGTCAAGCTTGACCCATTGGCCGCGGATGAAAACAAGCCGCCTTTTTTCATCGACGAGCTCCTCGAACTCCGCCTCAGTGAGCTCTTTTCCATTTAAAGAGAACCGCCAATCAAAGTCCATTAAAGCTTTTAACCCGACATAAGAAGGGCCGCGGTTCGATTGGCTCTTTACTTTCGCCTTCACCTTCAAAGAGGACTCCTTCAAGGCAAGCCACCAGGATGGAAGGAGAATTTCGACGCCAAGAAACAGGAGTTTTTCGCTTGCGTCGGTCAAGAATTCCCATGCATCCGTTTCCGAAATCTCCCTTTTTAGACGTCCATTCTCTCCAAGCCATGGTACGACGAGTTGCCAGCGTTTCGTAGCACGCACCACTTCACTTGCATACTTATTCCAGCCGCGCGGCAGTTTTTTTCCTGTATAGGTTTCGATGATATTCTCATCCCTTTTGGAACGAAGGGTAACATCAAGTACCCAGGGCCCATTACCATCCGGAGGCTCAGTCAAACGGAGGCCTATAGTGAATGGTTTGGGATCGGGCTGGGTCCCAAGCCATTCCTGCCAGCTGTCTTTGTCAAAAAAGGCCTGCAATTCTTCGGGGGAAAGTCTTGAATCCTTTAATGCCCCGACTGCTTCACTCCATTTATGCTGCATAGGTGAGTAGTTTTTTAAATACATATTAGCGGCACCGTTATACCATTTCTCGATAAAAGTCCGATTGGTTTCCACTTCTGGTGAAGGGAGATCTAAAGATATTTCTTCTTCCCAAAAGGAAGGGACGAATTCCTCCTCTACCTCTTCCGGCAGCTTCCAGCCGATGGAGTCCAACTGAAGATTAGTGAAATCCGGTACGGGTATCCCTGCTTCGATGGATTCATGAAGAACAGGCGCAGCAGACAGGCAAAGGGAGGATATCTCCGACCATTCCCATTCTATGAAGGAGTTGAAACTTTCCTTCGCAAAAAAGTTGAGGAGTCCCCAAGCGTCAAGAATGAATACAGGATTTCCATCAATGGTATCCGAAGTCATTTTAGTTCCATAAAAGCTTGCGTCATCCCAATTGAATAGCAACCTGCGTATATAATTCGTGTTGAGGAAGGCATTCTCTTCATTGACGGCACCAAGGGCGTAGGATCCGTTTTCGAGAGCCGCTATTTTGATTTTTAATTTCCCTGGATTAAACATCGATAAGCTTACCCCTTTTTAGTTCTTCTTGGAAAGCGCGAAGCCGTTTGGTTGAATCGGCCACATACAGAATATAACGTTCGAATACGTCTTCCTTTTTGCTCTTTTTATAGATGGTGCGCATCCTTTTTAAATAACGGACAGCTTGCTTATAGGCAGGCCGGTTTTTTAAGGAAACTTTTTCCTGGACCGCATGGTAATAAAGGGGCAGGATTAGTTCCGGTTCTTTAGAGACCACTTCTTTGATGGATTCACTGCTGATTAAGTCAATGCTGATTTCTGAGTAAATATGCATCTCCACCCATTTTTTATATTGTCCTTGTTCAAAAAGGAAATTTGCATAGTTCCAATAGCTGTGCGGAAGGGTGGCTCTGTAAAATTTCTCTAGCAAATCGTTCCGTTTTAATTTATAACAGCAACTGCTGATTAAAGTCGTAAAGGTCCTTACGAAGTCTACCCGCTGATAATAATCGGATAAATCGGCAAGGAACTCCTGGACATTAGCGATGATGAATTCAATGAAAGGAATGGCCCGTGACCGATTGTCTGATTCAGACAGGAGACTCAGCCAATAAAAAATGTATGGACAGGCTTCCTTCTTCAATTCATGGAGAAGTCCAATCGCTTGTTTATCTTGATTCTCCAGAAGGGAAAGGTGAATGGCTGCGAGGGAATAGGACGTCCTCTCAGTTGTGCCCATATACTTCTGAGGAAGTTCTTTCTTGATTCGTTCCAGTTCCTCTTTACGCCATGAGGAATTGGAGAATAAGAAGCTCCAAATCTCCCGGTAGAGATCGATCTTTTCATATTCTAGACCTTCTACTCCGTCAAGTAATTTAGCTACATCTTCCTTGATGCTGAAAACGAAGGGGTCAAAGGCGAAGGGCCTGGCTTGCCGGCTAAGCGGCTGCACCGTTTCATGCAGCTCTTCCGCTAGGTCGACAGCAAGTGCATAAAAGACCCGAATCGTTTGTGGCTGACTTTTATGTAACTGAATCATTCTCAGTGTCAGCTGCATCGTGCAAAATTGCGTAACAAAATGATAAAGCAGTTTCCATTCCCTTTCCATTGGAGCTTTAGAGCTAAGGCGTTTAAAGTATGTTTGTATATGGTTTTCAATTATATAAGTAGGCTCGCCTATATGGGGCTCGACATGTTCAGCAAAGGTTGCATTCACGAATTGCTTCCATGAAGGATAGTTTTTATCTAAGATGAGGGATTTCTCCCCCGCTTGTTTAAGTAATTCACTCGCCCGTTTTACTTGCCGCAGTGCTTGGGCGGTTGAGGTATCTTTTGGTGCTTTCCATTCACTCAGCCAATCGGAAACACTAGCGTTTTCTGAATACGCAGAAAAGAAAACGGCCATTTGATGCCGGCAAATGAACCTTGAATCACATGTACAGCTTCCATCCTGAGGGAAGAGAAGATTCAACCTGGACTTAAAGCGAGTCTCATCCTGTACCTCGGCCACAATCGTATCTACCGATTCTTCTTTAATATCAACAAGCCCCTGACGGTATAACTGGAGCCCTTGATTCACCACGTCCGAATCTTCCGGATTCCCGACCTCCAAAAATTCCGCCAGCCTTTCCCCAACTAACAACAACTCCCGCTCCATACTCTCCTCCTTCAGGGTCAATCCCTGTTAACCAAAATTATATTTTGTATATCATGAACTATCAGTAACCATATTATTGCCTCGGTTAACCGAGGATTTGACGTGTATATTACATCCCGAGCAATTGCCGCAATGCCTTTTTTTAGCCATCATATGCATCATGCTGGACTTATTTCATGGCCGTTCACTTTGCATCTTCATCCATTTAATCGAACAAATCATCAATGCCACAAGCCGTATATTCATTTAAACCCTGTAAAAGTCAATATCGTCAAAAACCCTCATGAATATAAGCAGTTCGGATATATAGCCTTCCAAACAGGAATAACTGGTCTTCAAGATAACGATGCCACGAATCCTTCATCCTCTTCACACTCACGAAACCAAGTGATGAGGGGCCGGAACCCTTTTTTAAAAGTGGGTTTTTGAAGCATCTCTTTATTATACTTCATTTTGGCTTGGAATTTGAAATGTAGAATAGAGGTTTTGGAATTGATATGTGATAGATTCTACATATTCTTGTGAATGGGAATAGCCATTCCCGTGGGGAATGGCTTTAATATATGGAATTAGTCTATTTTCATTTCATTCTTCCAACTGTCCAACTTTTTGTTGATGAATGTAGCAAAGGTATGATTTTTTTGTAATGTGAAGAGAAATGCTGACTTTTCCAAGTACTCTTTTGCCTCATCAAAGTTACCTACGAGTTCAAAATTATAACCTAAATGGTAATGTAAATCCGCTAAAGCATATAATTGATCATGTTGGAGGCACCACTTTATGGCATCTTGGCAGCAGGTAATGGACTCCTCATATCGGACCAGGCGTGTTAACACTCTGCCAAAATTATAGGACAAACGTGTCTTTAGCGTTTTATCCGTCAAAAAAGGCAGGGCTTTCAAGTGATCTAAAGCTTTCCTTAACAAGGCAAATGCATTTTCGTATTGTTCTTCGGCAACATACATTACACCTAGGCTACTCAAGATTTCAAGTTCCCGTTCTGAATAAATTTTATCAGTCGTATGAGTGATGGCGATGGCCTGATTAATAAATTCAATGGCTTTATCTAAATCTTTATTTTTTTCGTATTCGTATATCCCCTTGTGCCAAAGTATCAATTGATGATTCTTTTTATTCTGAAGAAAGAGAGGACTGTTCTCCTCAGCCTTTACAATTTGCTGCATTTCCTCATAATTTCGGGTTCTTCTGGCTATTTTTAATTGATAAATCACTTCTTCCACGTAATCCAGCCTAGGGGTCATTCCAATATCGAAAAAATAGTTTACATCAACGCCTAAACGTTGAGAAATTAAGTAGAGAGTGGATGCATATGGATAGACATCGCCTTTTTCAATCTTACTGATCTGTGCTTGTGTACAAATGCCGGATGCCAACTCTTCCTGGGAAAGTCCGATTTGTTTACGTAGCTCTTTGATCTTTTGTCCAACTGCAAAAAAATCCATTTTGATTCTCCTTGAAATATGCCTAGAGTTATATTTTGTTATGAAAAATCGGTGAAAGCTATATGTACATGTCCTTAACTGATTAAATAGATTCTTTAGTCGAAATATATGGTTTAAAGAAATGTGGTTAAATATAACTATAGAATTAATTTCTATTTTAACCAATATTTTTTTAAAGAAAAGGAGGAATGACCTATGAAAAAAAGTACTAAAGCATTAGTCGTATCTTTTCTTATCATCGCTGCTTTCGTTATTGTCCCAAGCGAATTACCAGGCCTTTACGCAGAACTTCCAGGTTTATATAAATAAGTAATGAAGCTTCAATCAATCATTCAGCATCTTCATTTGAAGATGTTTTTTTTTTTTATCAATGGATTATTCTTTTGCGCATATTCCTGTAGTTATAATTATCTATGCATTGGGAGTGTAAGGTCCATTTGGTAGGTGTGGAAGAACCGTGAGGGTAGTTTGGAACGCCTATTTCCTTTTATTAATTTTGTTATAGTGTAAATAACAAAACGGGGAGAGGTGTAAGGTTAATGATTGATATTAATATGAAAGTTCAACCCTCTTTTTACGATGAAGAATGTGCCATTGTGTTTTCTTTTTACTTTGATGAGGCAACCAGGAAAATTGGTGAAGCCGTGGTGTACACATGCAAAAAATCGAATGAAAAAGAATACAGCCATGATCATATAGATACAGATGTACAAGAAAAAATCGCTTATATTAAAGAGTTTGCCATTGTAGATGAATATCAGGCAACCTCCATGAAGAAAATCCAACATTTTTTGAATGTAATCGGTATCAAAAAATGTGTGAGGCATAACCTTCAGGGAAATGAAATCGCACTTTAAACGATAAAAACTCATGACATCCCATATGTCATGAGTTTTTACCATTTAGATGAGAGTTTTGAGCATTCATTTTCATTTTTTTGACGAAATCGCTCATTTGTTTTCTTTCGCTTGGTTTAGAGTTATTTGTTCTCTCGAAAAATTTAAAGTGTTGCTTATTGCTATCGGTTTTCATGATGTCTCCCCTTTTCTTTTTTTTATTTACCCTTTCTCCATTATTTAAAACGTGATTTTCATGATAAAAGGATGGATTAAACGGTAAGGAGATCATGTGTTTATTCCTATAGTTATATTTTCATGTGTTAACGACTGTATATCCGGATTAATAAGTTAATAATAAGCCGTAAAGTCCAAATATGAAGGGATTCCGTGTTTTATCATACTGAAAATAAATGCTAAAATGGTCCGAATATCGGATTTTTCATTAGAAACATCAGTTTCTAGTACCCTAAAGTGAAGAGAGTTGGAGAACTCTTTTCGATGGCCCCCGAGTGCTTGCTTGGGGGATCTTTTTTTCTTGGATAATATGTCCACTTTATTTCTATAATATGTTTCGTTTTGTTTATATATACATGGGTAAATATAAGAAACAAGATGAATTAAACCTGGATTTATCCCAGTTTAATCGGAGGAATATATTTTATGGATGTGAAAGTAAATAAGAATGACCCCACGAAGCGAACTTTCCAGCAATACATCTTTCCGTTTACCCTTGAAGGAAATATGATTGAAAAGTTTGTCGAAAAGTTGTTTGAGGACAATTTCGTTTTTTTGAACTTGAAAGATATGGAACAACAAAATCAATTTTACGGTGGCCATAAAGTTTCACACCGTAAATTGGAAAAGTATTTTATGCCTTACATCGAGCCGATATTATTTCCAGGTAACGCACAACAGAAGGAAGGCTTGCGCCGTTTTACGAAAAAACAGGATATTGAATGTACCTTCGAATCTCCCTATCTAAATACCCCATTTATTATTAACTCTATAGATATTTTTATATGCCCATTTCATATTGGCATGATGAATCTTCGTGTTACGTTACCTGAAGGACTTTCCTATAATGATGTGCTCTATTTTGGCGATACATTCCGAATTCTCGAACCGATTGCCGATGACGAAGAGAAAACGAAAGTCGGCTGTCGGGAAAATCAGTATGAACAGGTGAAGGATTTCATCTTTAATGAACTATTGCCGCCAATGGAAAAATATATGGATGAAGATCAGGCGGACCCGACCTATTTTGGCAGTTTACCCTTCTTCATCGATGAAAGAATGTACGTAATCAGTTATATTGCATTCCCCGAGAATCGTGATATAACTAAAAATGACTTATTCCGGATCAGCGAGCTGAACGGATATGACAATGATGGAGCGCCATATATAGGGGCACTAAACCCTGATTATATTGAAAAGTATTATCAAGAAAGAGTATATGACAGGTGGGGCAAGGAAACCTATTATGTAACAAGCATGTATCATTTTGCGTGTGTCACGAAAGCAACAAGTAAACTAGAACAGGAACTGGCAAGCGAAATGTATGGCCAGCACTTTTATACAGTGTTGCTTTTCTTCTATTATAAGATCGTACTGCTCAAATTGGCTCATGAGAATTCCCAGATAGATGTAGAAAAAGATCAGTCGGATACGGAAATGCTGATTTTCATGATCACTGAGTTTTCTGCAAAATATTTATTTACTGAAGTCAATAGTACGGCTATCGGTAAAGAGCTATTCAAAAAAACGGATGAAACCTTCAGGATAGCTCCACTCTACAAAGAAGTGAAGGAGACCCTTTCCTACCTTTATCAAAATCAGGATAAACTGGCTGGGAAAAGCAGTAATTATCTTTTGCAAATACTAACGATTTATACGGTTATCTCCGGGATATTCGGAATGAATCTATATATTGAGGATTGGAAAGGGAAATTACCTTGGAAAGCATATATGGATTACACCTTATACGAATGGATAGCTGTCATTGTAACGACAAGCGGTCTCATCATTTCGGGCGTCATGGGTTTTTTCTTCTTGAAAAAATGGCTGCAAGAGAAAAAAAGCCGAAAAAAAAGAATGCTTTAAAATAAAAGTCCTGTACACTATGTACAGGACTTTTGCTTTAGAAAAAACATGGTAAATTAGCAAAATGAAGAAATTGGTCATACAAATTCCCCCATTCCCCTAATATTTTGATAAACTATATGTATACCATTCTAACTATTCATTGGGAGGAAATCATGAAGAAACTAGTTTTAGTTTCCAGCGTATTGTTGATGAGCGTATTGTTCCTGGCCGGATGCTCGGATGAGCCAAGTCCAGAAGATCGCTTTGCGGCATACACGAAGCTTTGGAATAAACAGGATTTTAAGAAAATGTACGAGTATCTGTCACCTGAGACAAAGAAAGAAATCAGTGCGGATGAATTTGCGAAGCGTTATGAAAAAATCTATAAGGGCATAGAAGTCAACCAATTAAAGGTGGATTATAAACAGCCAAAAGAAGAAAAAGATCATAAAGATGGAGAAAAGGTAAACCTTGATTATACCGTAGATATGTCCACTATGGCGGGGGCTGTCAGCTCTGACCATAAAGCGACCCTTGTCAAGGAAGGGGAAGGTGAGGAAGAGAATTGGTACATAAAGTGGGATGAAAGCTATATATTCCCTCAGTTGGAAGCTGGTGAAAAGATATCGGTCGAATCGTATCCAGCCATTCGCGGGGAAATTGTCGATCGACATGAACATGGTCTTGCCATGAATGGAACGGTATCGGAAGTAGGAATTGTGCCAGAGAAAATGGCCAACGCATCCGAAACGGTTAAAAAGGTCGCTGGAATCCTCAATATGTCCACCGACGAAGTGAATCAGAAATTAAAACAATCATGGGTAAAGCCCAGCTATTTCGTCCCTATCAAGAAAATGTCAAGTGATAATGCTGCAACCCTGGAAAAGCTATTGGGCATTGCTGGGGTATCGGTCAATAATACGGAAGAACGCATATATCCATATAAAGAGGCTACTGCCCATCTAATCGGATATGTCGGCGAGGCATCGGCCGAAGACCTGGAGAAATTGAAAGGAAAAGGCTACACCTCAAATGACGTTATTGGCAAGCGCGGCCTTGAGGAAGTTTTAGAAGAACGCCTTAAAGGGAAACCGGGCGGTAAGATCTTTATTAAAACAGCAGATGGCGAAGAAAAGGTGATTGCTGAAAAGCCCGCTGAAGAGGGAGAAACAATTACATTGACCATCGACGCCGAGCTTCAAAAGGATATCTTTAAGCAATATAAGAACGAAGCAGGATCAGCATCGGCACTTGATCCGAAGACCGGCGAAACACTTGCACTTGTTTCAAGTCCGTCATTTGATCCTAATAAATATATATTCGGGATAACAAAAGCGGAACAAAAAGCGCTTGAAGAAGATCCAAAAAAACCGCTTCTAAATCGCTTCAGTTCGACGTTTGCACCTGGTTCAACCATTAAGGCCATAACTGCGGCAATCGCTTTGAAAAATGGCGTGGATCCGAATGAGGCGATCAATATCGAAGGAAGAACGTGGGCCAAATCGACATGGAAAGACCATTCCATTACAAGGGTTTCTGACCCCGGTGTTCCAATCGATATGGAAAAGGCATTAATTTATTCAGACAATATTTACTTTGCCCAAAAAGCATTGGGGCTTGGAAAGGAAAAATTCACAAATGGACTCAAGGCATTCGGATTTGATGAAGCTTTGAACTACGATTATCCGATCAAAGCATCGAGCATTGGTAAGATCGACAGTGAAGGACGCTTGGCAGACGCTGGATATGGTCAAGCGCAAGTCCAAATGAGCACGCTTCATCTCGCTATGACCTATTCAGCCTTCTTGAATGAAGGAAATATCCTGGCACCTTCGTTGATAGCTGGAGATAAAATAGAAAAGAAAATATGGAAAGAAAATGCCATATCAGCTGACCAAGCAAATCAGATCACCAAGATGCTGACACAAGTGGTGGAACATCCTAAGGGAAGCGGACATGGAATAAATGATCTTGGCATCAAAATGGCAGCCAAAACGGGAACTGCTGAAATCAAGGCATCCAAAAATTCTGACGGAACGGAAAATGGCTGGTTTGTTGCCATGGACACGGAAGATCCAGAACTTCTCATGGCCTGGATGATTGAAGATGTGAAAGGACGTGGCGGCAGCCATTTAGTCATCGATCATATGAAACCGGTTTTGAAGAAGTATTTGAAGTAAAGAAATAATTCATCGGTAATGGGTTATATGCATCTAGAATTTACCATAAAAAAGTTGGACATGGTTTCTTCCGTGTCCAGCTTTTTTATTTTTTCACCGGTTATGGAATGAGCCACGTTATCTCAACATTAAAGGTTGGATTTGAAGGATAATGAGCCGTACATCCAGAATGTAAAAAGAGAGTTCTGTGAACGGAATATGGTTGCCATAATCATAGAAGCCTTTACGAATAATGAAAAGGAAACCCGGGACCTGAATTCTATGGCCCTGGAATCATTCAGCAGCAGTGACATCATCCTGGCCGTTATGGACAATGAATTGAGCGTATAAGGAACTGGAAATCTTTGAAGGATAAATAGTTTAGGGAGGATGAAGAGGAATGAGGAGTCTAAAGTATTTGTTTATTGCTTTCTTTATCATTTTTTCTGCATTTCCTTCTCATGAAGCATCGGCAGCGGAAGAGAGTAAAACGATGGAAGTGAAACTGAAGAATTACTTAGGGAATCAAACCAGTGTCAAATTAACGGCAACCGGGGACTATCGTACTTCAGGTGGAGAGACATTCATCAAGGAGGGGGAAGAACTGACTTTGAAAATGGAGTCAGGAAAACTTGGCGTTTACAAAGATTCCAAGAAAATGGGATCCGATGCCTCCTTAAAGATAATTCCTGTTAAACAAGATGCTTTATTGTCCATAAACGGCCGGCCGTATACAGGATCATTTTTATTTACAGTGGAGGGCGGTTACATTCGTCCTATCAATCATGTTTACATTGAAGATTATCTAAAGGGCGTTGTCCCGCGGGAAATGCCCGCACTATGGCATTCCGAAGCCTTAAAGGCACAGGCAATTGCAGCCCGGACTTATGCACTTCGCCATCAATCCACATTAATTGATGATACGGTTTCCTACCAAGTATATGGCGGGGCGGACGGTCACTACCAATCTAATTCAGCCATTGAGCAGACAACGGGTATGGTAATCAAACATGATGGTGAAATAATCGAAGCGTTTTTTTCCTCAAGCAATGGAGGCATGACCGAATCGAATTCGAATGTTTGGTCAAGTGGGAACCCTCTTGCATATTTAACTATAAAAGAAGATTCCTATGATACAAAAACAAATTGGGCGATAACGCTGGACAAGCAGCAAATTGACCTGTCAAAGAAAGATTTATCACAGCCGGATGAATGGTGGACAAGTGTACAGGAAAAAGATAAAGCGGTTGTACCTAAGCTGAAGGTTTGGCTGAAAAATAACGGATATGCCAAGCAGGATATTAAAATTGCTGAAATACCCGCTTTAACCTTAACTGGTAAAAAAACGGGAGGCCGGGTTACGAAAGGCTCCATCCAAATCAATTTCTATGTAAGGAATCTCGTTGATGAAAGGGGGAAACTTTTGGAGCAAAAGGTTAGCCTTACGAATGTAGCGGCTTCCAAAATCAGGGGCATGGTGGGGCAGGATGTGATGAAAAGCTACCTGGTTGACCGTTCATCTTCCAATCCTTCCAGAATTGCTATTGAAGGGTCAGGATACGGACATGGCGTCGGCCTAAGTCAGGTTGGAGCGAAAAACAGAGCGGAAGCAGGTCAAACGTATCAAGAGATTTTGGGGTTTTATTATCCTAACACTAATATAGAAAAGGAATATGGACATGCAGTGTCTGAACCTAAAAGGGATCTTGTTGCGAAGGCGGCACCGAATCCAATAAACCTAAGAGCGAAGCAGGATCATATAAATGATGAGGTTGGAATCATATACTCCCTTAAAGAAGATGCTGTAGTTTCACTCACGATTAAAGATAGTAAGGGGAAAGTCTTAGCCACCCCACTCCATGACCAAACCTTGAAAAAGGGGAGCCATTCAGCAACCTGGAACACGAAAGCTGTAAATAACGGTACATATACAGCAGAAATGTCTGCAATGGACCGAAGCGGTAATGAAGGTTCGACAACAATGAAGATTAAGATAAATAAGGATGCGTCGGCCCCGGATATCACCGATGTCGATACATCGGGTAATTACAGTACCGAGAAAGCGAACATAACGTATATAATAAATGAAAATGCCAATGTAACAGTGGAAATCAAGAACAGTAAAGGAATAGTGGTTGGAACCCTTGCTTCAAGGCAGGTCACTAAAGGCAGGCAATCGGTAACTTGGGATTTCAGAAATATGTCCACCGGGACGTTTACCGTGACCATCTCCGCTAAGGATGAGAGGGACAATCGGAATACCGTTTCAACGAAAATCCCTATTAGGAAGACGATGGGAATAGTGACAGCAAGTGTATTACATATTAAAGAAAAAAGAAGTACATCTTCTAAAACGGTCGGGAAACTGAACAGGGATCAAACCATTACGATACTATCTCAACAAGGTGAGTGGTATAAAGTGAAAAAAGGAAGCCAAATTGGGTATGTTTTAATAAAACATGTTAAAAAATGAGTAATTAAGACGTCATTCATGGCTTCTTTTTATGAACTGGTCCGATCCCTAAATCACGAATCCACGAGTAAACGCACTAAACTCACGAGTAAAAGGCGCAAATTCACGAGTAAACGCACTAAATTCACGAGTAAAAGGCGTGAATCCACGAGTAAACGCACTAAACTCACGAGTAAAAGGCGCAAATTCACGAGTAAACGCACTAAATTCACGAGTAAAAGGCGTGAATTCACGAGTAAACGCTTGGAACACACGAATAAATCCACTGAACTCAGGGATATCGCGCAATATCGTTAGTAATTGCCCAAAACATCGGAGTTATTCCACAAAACTTGAGTTGACGGACCCGAATAGCCGAAAAAACCCAGTTGAAGAGACAGGAGAATGAACTTAAAAGAGGAATGAATTCATTCCTCTTTTGTTTTATGCTGACCAGGTGTGAACGGAACACCGGCGGCTTTTGTGATGATTTTCGAAACATCTGTATTTTCAATGACCCCATCAAAGGCTTCGCTTCCCGGGCCAGAAGCAAAAATGGGAATCATATTGGCGGTGTGCCCTCCTGTGGAACTGGCGGCCCGTATGCTTCTATCAGCTACACCTGCCTTATAATGCTTGGCGATGGTGCTTCCGATTTCCCAATCAATTTGATGCTGTGGATAGACAAGCGTTCTATTCTTTTTTACGTTATCGATGAATTGATGAACTTCCTGATCCGTAAGGGATATATGTGCATACTTCTTGAATGCGGAAACGACACTTTCTGGAATGATTTCATGATTTTTATCGAATATAAGTTGTTTGGACATATATTCAGAAGAAACCCTGATTTTTTTCAATGCGGGGATATCCATCGTTTCAGAAGCGGAGGTCCCCATTGTTTCGTGGTCTGCAAGCACAACAATCAAAGTATCATTTCTATTTTTTGCCCAATTCACAACCTCTTTCACGGTCTGGTCAAATTCGATCGTTTCTTTCCATATTCCAGTGATATCAGCTGCATGCTCCATATGATCAATACGTGCACCTTCACTCATCAAGAAGAATCCCTTATCACTCTGGGATAAAATATCAATCGCTTTGGATGTCATTTCGGGCAGAGATGGCTCCTGTGAATGTAATACTTCTTTATCCAGCTTAAAATTCATGTAGGTAGGGTGAAATAACCCTAAAAGTTTTTCCGGTTTATTAATGGAACTAAGTTCTTCTTTCGTCGTTGTAATCCCATAGCCAGCTTGTTTAAATTTAGCGATTAAATCCTCGCCATTCTGCTTATTTGCCTCGAAATAACTGGAACCTCCGCCAAGAATGACGTCGATCCGGTTATCAAAGAGCTGCCTCGCGATATTCGCGCCGCCTGTCCAGCGGTTAGATACACTTGCACCAAAGGCTGCAGGAGTGGCATCGACTACCATATTGGTTGAGATGATCCCGACTTTTTTTCCTTTAGCCTGAAATGCATCCAATACACTATCTACCTCGGAACCATTGGCATCGACACCGATCGATTCATTGTTGGTTTTTATTCCAGTGGCAATCGCGGACCCACCTGCCGCTGAGTCAGTGACGTAATTATTGGCGGAATAGGTGCGCATTAGGGCAACGTGCTCCAGTTTTTCCAAATGTAAAATACCTGTTTTTCCATATTCCATTTGTCGGGCAATTTCTATTGCACCTAACCCCATACCGTCGCCAATCAGCAATATGACATTCCTGGGGGTGTTCTTTGTTTCTGCTTGAATAGGAGAGGTCATGCAAATAAAGCAGATAAGAACGAGTAATCCAAAGTGATGAGACTGTAAAAGTTTATGACTTCTGGATGTCTTATTCATCGGTAATCCTCCATTGGGTGAAAGTCTCCATATTATTTGTTAAAATCGATAAAAAAACCCTTCATGATATTCACTAATTTCTGCGCTATGTGAATGCAAAAGTAAAGAGCCTGCCTATATTGCCAGTTTGTGCAACAAGGAAAAAGCAATCGCCAAGAATGTTAGCTGACGAATGATCCGCCAACCGTAACCTGAACCTTTTTTTACTCATTGAATAATGAAAGAATATACAGTTTTAAAATGATATTGTAATAAAGTGAAAAAACTTTTCTGTAAATTACAATATATAGGCAATAATTTATAAACAGTAAATATATAACTGATATAATTTCACTAGAGTTCATTTGAAATAATAGGAGAGAGAACCCTATGCTATCCAGTATGAAAAAGTTCTTCAAAGAAAGCTCAAAAGACTTGAATAGAATGTATAAGTTGGTTGATGCCGTGAATCGACTAGAGGGTAAGTATGAAAGTTATTCAGATCAAGAATTAAGCGGAATGAAGGATAGATTTAAAAGCGTATTGGATGCTGGTAAAAATATATGGGATATACAAATCGAAGCTTTTGCGGTAGTAAGGGAAGCTTCTAAACGAGTATTGAATCTTAGGCACCATGATGTTCAGCTTGCAGGCGGTTTTGTCCTGAATGAAGGGGGCATTGCACAAATGAATACGGGCGAGGGGAAGACGCTTGTGTCTACTTTACCAAGCTATTTACATGCACTGTACGGGAATGGTGTCCATATTATTACGGCCAATGAATATTTGGCAAGACGTGATAAAGAGTTAATGGGACAAATTCATGAATTTCTAGGAATGACGGTCGGTTTGAACATTTCCCAATTGGAGCCTTCTGCAAAACGTGAAGCGTATGCGGCGGATATCACGTATGGAACGGCAACAGAGTTCGGTTTTGATTATTTGCGTGATAATATGGTTTTCCGAAGAGAAGAAAAGGTTCAAAGAGGACACCGGTTTGCCATTGTTGACGAGATTGACAGCATCTTGATTGATGAAGCGAGGACACCATTAATTATTGCGGGCAAGTCAAGCGATGGTACCGGGCTTCACCAGATCACTGCACAAATCATGAAGTCATTTATAGAATATGATGATTACGAGATTTTCATTGAGTCAAAGGCTGCCTTTTTCACGGACCGAGGGGCATTGAAGATTGAAGAGGCCTTTGGTATCGACAATCTGTATGGACTGGATCATCAAGAGTTATTACATAATGTAACACAGGCACTTAAAGCCCACGCGATTATGAAATTGGATGTGGACTACATTGTCATGGATGGAAGGATTGCGTTAATCGATAAATTCACAGGCAGGGTGATGGAGGGTAGGAGCTTCAGTGATGGGCTTCATCAAGCAATTGAGGCAAAAGAGGGCTTGGAGATTACCGAAGAGAATGAAACACAGGCAGCGATTACCGTCCAAAATTATTTTCGTTTATATCATTCAATATCTGGGATGACCGGCAGTGCCATGCCATCAAAGTCGGAATTCCAGGAAATATATCAGCTCCCCGTCATTGAAATTCCAACTAATAAGCCCATTATTCGTGTTGATGAGATTGATTTAATTTATAAGGATGAAATGAGCAAAATCAACAAAATCGTCACAGAAGTAAAACGGATTCATAATGAAGGTAGACCTATTTTGATCGGGACGACCTCCATTGAGCAATCTGAGAAAATTTCGGTTCATTTAGAGAAGGCGAAAATTAAGCATCAAATCCTTAATGCGAAGACGGAAGCGGATGAAGCAAAAATCATCGCAAATAGCGGCCAAAAATATCAAGTGATGCTGGCGACGAACATGGCTGGGAGAGGAACCGATATATTATTGGATGAAGCTGTCAAGGAATTGGGCGGCCTTCATATTATCGGTACTGAGCGACATGAAAGCAATCGGATTGATATGCAGCTTAGGGGACGTTCCGGCAGGCAGGGTGATCCAGGTTCAACACAATTCATCATTTCATTTGAAGATGATTTGTTTGATTACTATGATGAAGATGAACTCGAACGGTATATAAAGAAAATCAAAACGGATGAAAGTGGATTGGTGGTGGGCCCTGCACCCGAAAAATTCGTGAAAAGGGTACAGGAAACGATAGAGCAGATGCATCAATCAAGCCGTTACCATTTATTGAAGTTAGAACATGCATTAAATGAGCAGAGTAAAATCATATACGCGATGAGAGACCGGATACTAGATTTGGAATCTGGACGGATGTCGGCCATTTTACTTGAATATATCGAAAAATACATTCGTCGGCTCATAGTGAAATATTACCATGAGCATATAGAGGAACCTGATTACTCGGCCTTTATTGAAGAGCTTTCCCTTGCTTTCCTGACATTGGATTGGCAGGCAAGTGATTTGCAGGACTTAGAAGGTCATATAGTTGAGGGAAAAGCTCTGGATGCTTTAGGTGAATTGGAAGCGATACTTGAAATTTTTCAAGCCGATGCAGAATGGCAAAATCAGTTACGTGTTTTCATGCTGCAGCATATTGATACAAATTGGATGAACCATTTAGACGAAATGAATAGTGTGAAGGAAGGAATGGGTTTAATCGGTTATGGTCATCAGGACCCATATATGCTGTTTGAAAAAGAAGCTCTTAGTCAATTCAATCTTCTATTAAGTAAAGTCGAGTCGGAGATTAGCATCGGCTTTATGGAATATATGAAAAGCAATCAGGAAGACGAAGCTGCTTTGGGGAGTGATGAATGATGAGTTTTTTTGGAAAAAGGGATAAAGGGGTTAATGGAAGGGAAAATATTTTAGCTTCAGATGGGCATAAGGTGCACAATCCGGATGTCACTGTTCATACTTCCCTATTGTTTCACAAGGATTGGGAAACTTCCAAGCAAGAGGAATATGTATATAAATTCCACCATCAAAGGCTGCCTGCATTAAAACCGAATCAAATTTCAATTTCCGGTGTTAAGCTGACTAGGGTGGAGGATGATGTAATCATAGTGGCTTTTCTACGAAATTCATTGGAGAAAGCTGTCCTGTTTGATATCGTGGATTTACTGTTAGTGGATGAGAACGGAAAATTATTGGCAAAAAAGGCTTTCGATCTTTCAAAGCTGGGTGAGATACCAGCACTTTCAAGCATGCCATGGCGGTTTTTATTCGAAGAAGGGGATATGTTGGCAGAATCGATTCCTGATGAAGATTGGAAGATTGCTTTTGAATGGAAGAGATAGTAGGAAAAACACTATGATTGGTGGCAGCCGGACGATATTTTTTTGCCGGACTGCCAAATCAAAACACGCAGAAATGATTAAGACTGTTGAAAGGCCTTCATCCGATGAAGGCTTTTTGTTTTTAAAGGAAGACATTAAAGACTAGTTGGATACCTGCCAAATATTTATGCTGTTTTCTGTGTGCAGTTTCTCATAAATGGCAACGCTAAGTAATATTTATAAGTATTCTTCCGTAATCAGGCTTAATTAAGTCCTGGAAATAATGAAGAGGAAAGTGGCAGGAGCATGAAGAACAACCTGAATCAGCGATTGAAGGAACGGTTATTTGAGATTATGTCCATTTTAATCGTGGCAATACTTTTCATTTATACGAATGATAGGATGGGTAATGATCTTTCGATTGGAATTTTTACGATAATCATCGGCGTTGCCGGTTTTATTGTTTATCTGAAGGAATGCGTACCGAATGGAGTCCTAAAGGGCATCATTTTTTCAGTCTTCCTTCTTTCGATCATGGCCTTTTTCCTTGGGGACATTTGGTTTTATCGCTATTACTCGACACCTATCACTTCCTATATGTGGATGCAAAAAAGCAATCTGAATGGGCTTGGTGAAAGTATATTCAGTATGATGAAAATGAAGGATTCAATCTTTCTTCTGTTAGGCATTCCAATTGCTGAGTCATTCATGAAGAAAAAATACCCCCTCAAGCATATGGCACTTGTACCGGCCGTAACATTCCTCATGATAGCAGGGCTAAAGCCGGTAAAGAATATATTTATCGATAAGGTCGATATAACCCGGCGTTATGAGGCGAATACCTTCTTGCGAAACTGGGGTCCGATCGGTCATCACGTATTGGATACGTATGCCTATTTTACTGACTCGGGAAGGCATGGTATGTCTTCGAAAGAAAAGAAGGCCGTTTCTGATTACTTCGATGAAAAGAACAGGCAGGGTCATGCGTTTTCAGGCTCTTTGGAAGGGAAGAATCTCATTATCATCCAGGTGGAATCTTTACAGGCGTTTCCGCTATTTCAAAAGAGTGCCGGACAGGAGGTAACGCCATTCATGAATGAATTGGCGAAAGAGGGTCTGTACTTCCCGCATGTATATCCACAGACTGTATTTGGAAATTCATCTGACGGAGAGCTGATCGTGAATACCGGTTTATTTCCTTTAAAGCAAGGCGCGACCTTTTTTCGATTCCCTTATAATGATTTTCCGGGTCTTGCTAAAGAATTAAAGAAGTCGGATTATCAAAGTTATGCTTTCCACGGAGATGAAGAAGACTTCTGGAATAGGCAGCATGCATATCCCTCGCTAGGGTTTGATGACTATCTTTCCATAGAGGATATGCAGAAGGATGAGATGATATCGATGGGCCTGGGAGACCGCAGTTTCTTCAATCAAAGTTATAATTTCTTAAAAGATAAAAAAAATCCCTATTACGCTTTTTTCGTTACGCTGACCAGCCATGTACCTTTTTCGCTACCGAAGGAACAGATAACATTGAAACCTAAAGTTGGAAAAGAGGACAGCTATCTGACTAAATATTTCGAAGCAATTCATTATACAGATTCAGCCATCGGGGATTTCGTAAAGAAGCTGAAGGATGACGGGAAATTGAAAGACAGCGTGATTGTCATATACGGAGATCATGATGGACTATTTTTAAAAGATAAACAAGAAGTTGAAGCGTATTACGAGAATAAAATTAGCGATGAGCAGTGGATTGAAAAATATATGCCCATTCCGTTGATCATCTATCAGGAGGGTATGGAAGGAAGAACGATTAATAAGGTAGGGGGCCAGGTCGATATTTTACCAACTCTATACGATTTATTAAATATTAAGAGTTCATCATACTTTGGGGAGAGCATGCTGAATGGCGAAGATGGCGACGCATTGATATTAAAAGGGGATTATGGTTCTCAAATGAAAATAAATGGAAAAGGGAAGGTCGAAGGATTTTCACCAGAAGACCAAAAGGAGGTTGATCTGAGTGACCAAGTGATACGTACCGATTATTTTAAACAAACGAAGGATTGACCAAAAAAAAGAGGATGACTGATAAAAGCCATCCTTTCTCCATTATAATCCCAGATGTTTCTTCACACGGTTCTGGGCTTCAAGTTTTATATCTTCTGGAACAATGTTGTACCAAACGCCATCTAGCTTTTGATTGTCACCTTCAAGAGTATATTGTTTTATATTTTTAAGGGATGATTTATAGTTATTTTGGATACTCAACATTTCATTGAAACTTAAATTGGTTTCCACGTTTTTACCTAGTGCCTCGAAAATATCGTCATAATTGGTAAGTGTTGAGAGACTTGCCCCTTTTTTCATGACGGCTTGGATAACCTGGCGTTGCCGCATTTGCCGTCCATAATCCCCGCGGGGATCTTCCTTCCGGATTCGGGAATAAATCAATGCCTCTTTTCCATTTAAGTCGATTGTGCCCTTTTTAAAATTATACCCTTTATAGGCAAGGTCCATATCATTATCAACAGTGACACCGCCTACGGCATTCACTATATCCTGAAAGCCTTCCATATTCATTTTGACGTAATAATCAATCGGAATATCCAAATAGGCCTCCACTGTGTTTATCGACATGGAAACTCCGCCATAGGCATAGGCATGATTCATTTTATCATTTGTGCCTTTACCGATGATTTCTGTACGCGTATCTCTGGGTAAACTCAATAATTCAATGGATTCTTGTTTAGGATTAACAGTCATGACAATCATCGTATCTGATCGACCTTTGTCATTTTTCCTTTCATCCACGCCAAGAATTAGTATTGAAAATGGATCTTTGCTTTTGAACTTGATGTCATCTACACGCTTATCCGTTTTATGCGCAGTACCTTGCATAGTTTGAATCGCACCTGCCAAAGATTGATAAACTGAAGCTCCATAAGCAACTGTGCCAATGAGAAGGATAAGAAGGGTGAAGCCGATTATTTTAAACGATTTGCGTTTCTTTTTCTTTTTTTGTTGTTCGGATCTCATCTAATTCCTCCCTGAACCATTCCACTAAATGGAAGATGTGAAAAAGTACCTAGTCGGTATGTTTTTAACTATACCTTTTTTTAATCAAAAATAGAATAGTTTCTTTTTGTACTTAGAGTGCATATTTACCTGTTTTTATTCAAAAAAAACGAAGGATTCACAGAAAATGAATTCCTTCGCTTCCTAATCATTCGAATATTAGTTAATTATATACCCATAGATAAAAAGAAGATGTGATTCTCTTACATGAACTTCGGCTTTAAGAGAAAGTCTGGCAAGTAAATCCTATAAACTTCTATAACCGATGATTCTGCTCTTGAAATAGGAGTTTGAAGTAGAATTGATTTCTACTCCCTTACTTGTTGAGGCATGAATGAACTGCCCACCGCCCAAGTAGATTCCCATATGGCTTACAACTGATTTATTAGAACCCGTTGCAAAGAAGATAAGATCGCCACTTTTCGGTGAAGTAACCCTTTTACCCATATCGTAATATGTGGAAGATGATAGCCTGGAAACTTCATACCCGGCCTTTTTGAACGTATAGTAAATAAATCCGCTGCAATCGAAACCTGATGGGGAGGCGCCCGCCCACGAATAAGGTGATCCAATTAATTTCTTTGCTTCGGAAACGAGTGTGGTTACTTTGTTCCCGGAACTTGGGACTTCCACTTTTCCATCATTTTTATCTGCAGGGGCTGTACTTGCCGATTTACCTAATTTTAGTTTTTGTCCAACTCTGATTAAATCGGATTTTAACGAGTTGTTAGATTTAAGCTGAGCTACAGTCAAATTGGTTTTTCTGGAAATTCCGGAAAGTGTGTCACCTTTTACCACAATGTATGTAGCTGAATTCGCTGGGGTCTGTGTAACATTGGACGGCTTGGAGCTGCTGGGTAAATCAATGGTAGTGGTAGTGGTTGATTTAGATACGATAAGTTTAGCACCTGCATAAATTCTATCGGATTTTAAGTTATTCAATTTCATCAATTCAGCAAGTGTAAGGTTATGCTTGTTTGCTATCCTTGTTAAGGTATCACCTGAAACAATGGTATATGTGGTATTTTTTGTTTTTTTCACGGAAACTGAAGAAGCATTTGATGTTGTTTTGGAGTTGGATGTAATTAATTTTTGATTAATTTTCAAAAAGTCTGTTTTTAAGTTATTAAGCTGTTTTAAGTCTTTTACTGTCGTATTATGCTTCTGTGCAATTTTACTTAGGTTATCGCCGCTTTTGACTGTATATGTACTGGCAAGGGCAGGAGAAACAAAAGTCGAAGATAAAATGGCTAATGTCGAAAATGCGACTACACTTTTTTTCACGGTTTTCCACCTCGAATATGTCTTTTTCCCTATTCTAACAAATGAAAAGGGTTAAAAAATATTACATTTTTGTTACAAGGGGAAAATAGTAGTATTTTACTGGTTTATATTGGTTAGTTTTGAGAGATGTAATCTACAATATTTTCTATATTATGAGTCCTTTCTCACAATGTGGCTTCGTGTTTTCCTGTTTGTCAATCCCTGTGAAAATAGCGCTATTTTTAGAATGTTCATTTCCTGTCCCATCTAATTTCACATTGAGAAGGTATTTCCTTCTTTTTATGAGGGGTTATTGGATATTCTGCCACTTAACATTAAAAACCCACTTCATTTTACAAAGTGGGTTGATTTTATTTAAAAAGGAAATCAACTAAATTCCTACTTGAATTTCCTGTGGAGTATTGATTCCATTTTTGGTTAAAGGGAGCAATCTTCATTAATGATTGATCTGCGACCCGTATTTTCCCTAAAAGCTCTTCAGTGGTAGATACCACCGGTCCGGGCATGGAAGAGGAGTAATCCTCCCAAAATCCCCGTTCCTTCACATACTTTTCTAAGTCATATGCAAAGAATATCATTGGTCTTTCCAAAAAAGAGAATTCAAATGGAATCGAAGAGTAATCGGTTATTAAAAGATCCGTACTGATCAGCAGTTGATTTACGTGAAATTCACTTTTGACAGGGTAAACGAACCCTGGGAATTTATGTTGTAGATCATCCTCCGTTTTTACAGCTGGATGCAGTTTAAGTAATAACGCATATTGTTCGTCCTTTAGTTCCTTGTAGAGCATTTCTAAATCGAGTGCAATCTCTCCGTTGTTCAAGCCGTCATTACGAAATGTAGGGGCATATAAAATGATTTTCTTATGCTCAAGTTCTGGATATTTGGCTAGCAACGAACTGCGTGCAGTTTTTTTTGATTCATCATTGAAAAAGAAATCAGTCCGAGGTATCCCGGTTCTTAGAATATGGGATGTCGGCAATTGAAAACTTTCTTGATAAATTTCCGCCATTCTCTCTGAACCTGATGTAACATAATCAAATTTTTTATATACCTCTAAAAATCTTGTCCTTGCACGGGTAGAGCGGTTTTGAATGGAAGGGTCTTTTGCCCCGAATTGCTTAACGGCACCGGCCGCATGCCACACTTGAACACATTTCACTTGCTTTTTGAATGCAATAGCTGAAAGAAAGCCAAAATAATTATCAATGATGATCCATTTTGATGTAGCGAGGTGATAAATCGATTGGATCATGGCAATGATATTATTAGATTCAAACGGAAGGACGATGGTTTTTCCATCGTCCTTCACTTCTATATGACTGCTCGGCTTCATTAAAAATACTTTTTGAATAGGAATGTCCTGCTTGTCCATTTCATCCGCTATATATTGGCAGTTGTCCCCGAATGATGTGACAAAGGTCGTTTTATCACGTAAAGGGAAAAGTTTAAAGATAGAGAATAAAACCTTAAAACAAAAAAGGTAAATTCCTATCGCGAATTCTTTAGCCATTAGTAACTTGTAAAAGGTCATCTTTAATTTGGGATGTAGAAATGCCAATTGTTCTTGGAAGGTAGACCACTTCACAAACTTCAGATAATTCATCGAATTGGCCTTTCCAGTCATCTCCCATTACAAAGATATCTACACCTTCACGAAGGATGTCTTCTCTCTTTTGTTCCCAATTGTCTTCCGGTATAACCTCGTCCACAAAGCGGATTGATTCAAGGATCATCTTCCTGTTTTCAAAGCTATGATAAGCTTTTTTATCTTTTAAAGCATTGAACTCATCCGTTGAAATGGCAACGATAAGATAATCCCCTAAATCTTTAGCACGTTTTAATAGATTGATATGACCCCAATGAAGTAAATCAAAGGTTCCATAAGTGATTACTTTCTTCATATTTTCATTCCTCCTGTAAGACTCTTTATTTCCTTAATTAAATTAGGATATATATTTGGACTATTAGAATATTAAATGAAACAATAAAACAGGTAACCAGCTTTTCAGGGCATTCAGCTTTTTGCTTAAAGGCAAGACAAATGCGTTTTTAAGTAAGTCTTTCTCCTATTAATTATAACTTAATAGTTTTACAAATAAACCACAATTTTTTTACAAATAAACCACATTTATTTAATTTAATGATAATTGTAGATATTAATTTTTAAGCTATAATTAAATGTTGACTAAGTTGTATTATTCTGGAGGGAATATTAATATGTCCATACAAAATATTTTATATTGAAATAGATATTGTATGGTTTATATTGAATAGTATTTAATATAATTTCAAACACACACCACTCTTATTACTTGGAGTCAAAGGTGATTGCTTAATAAAATTACAAAAAAAATATTATTCTTGCTGTAATTAGAATAAGCCATTCACATTTTACCATTTGTAGGTGAGAACATCATAAAATCCATGTTATATAATATAGAAGTTGAAAGTGTCATTAAAAAATCTAAATTCGATCTATGAAGGACAGAGGATGAGTCATGTATAGACTCTAAACCTACCGGAGAACATTTTATAGACCCATTTAGCCTATTCCTGTATTGAAAGCGTTAACTATGATGTTAAGAATGCTCCTATGCTATTAAGTATCTTGATTTTGCTATACCCTTTCTATTCTGGCTGGCAACGGAAGGACATGCAAATGATTTTTACGTTAGTCCTTCCTTGGCAACGAACACATTGTGCTCAAGGGGACAGTCATTGGCTTGTAGAACTTGGTCTTTTAGCCGATTGAAGTAAAGGTGTTGCTTTCAACCCAAACGATATCAAAAAATTAAGATATGTAATATTCGATGTAAGCTGCAAGTGACTCACATTTAAAGGTTCTATTAGGATAAGCTAACCAATAATGTCCCATTTTGTATATTCAAGGCGATTTGGGTAATATATGAACATTTCACCTGATATTGAGGAAAAACCGAAAAA
Organism: Peribacillus sp. YIM B13481; assembly: GCF_042787985.1. NCBI lineage: Bacteria > Bacillati > Bacillota > Bacilli > Caryophanales > Bacillaceae > Peribacillus > Peribacillus sp. YIM B13481. The sequence goes on along the minus strand of NZ_JBHZPE010000001.1, from coordinate 215,419 downwards.
AGTTTATGATTTTAAAGTGCAATGAAAGATTCATTTATTTAAATAATTTGTTATAGGTGGTCTAAAATGATAAAAAAGCTTCTTAGAAAAAGGAAAGCAAGAAAAACCCCTAAAATTAAGTTGAAACAAGTTCTGTCCATTGTGCAAGAGGAAAATACGCTCTTTATAAAAGGTCAATTTTCAAAAGAACATTATTGTGCGAAAGAACTATGGCTATATTCTAGGGGAAATGAAGATCAAAAATTTAAAATAGCGGAATCGGTGGTTTCACATAAATTTGAGTTTGAAATAAATCTAATAGATTTAATCCGAAAATTAGAAGATGAACCCCATTCTGTTTATGACTGTTATATCAAAGTTTCCGTTCCAGTTGAAAATCTAAGCAAAAAATCAATCCTTAATATTGAACATAAAGCTGAATATGTAGAAGTATGCGAACAGGTTAATATTGAATATCCAATTCGTCTAGGGCGTTTTCAGGAAACATACACGAACAATTTAGGTTTTTATACCTATGAAGATAAACAAAGTATATTCTCTATAACCAATAAAGGGAATTTATCTCTTTATATCAATAAGACCCCTGAAATTTCGATTAAGTCTCAAATCGAAAAAATCACCAACAAATCGAAGACAATGCATATTAGTGGTCAAATCTTCACCAAGAATTCAAAGATAATAAAAGGTGAGAGCCTAGTAAAAGGCAGGCAAAGTGACAAAGAATATCAGGCAAATATATCTTTTATTCATAATAAGGAAATGAATATTAAGAAATATGGACTGAATCGATATATATATGATATGAATTTGGATTTAGAACAATTGGTCAGTGTGGATTTGGAAGATGATGTATATGATATTTACATGAAATTATATTTGCATGATCAGGAAGAGCCGAAAATGATACGCGTCGGAAGACCAACCACCAGAACTAAAATATTCACTAAAAAGACCGATGTTATCTCGGATAATGGAGTTGCTATAGTCAATCCATACTATACCTTTAAAGCAGCTAATTTATCTTTGGAAGTGTTTACCTTCCCTACGGAAACATATCGATACTTAAAAAGGATGATGGGGTGGAGGCGATTTCTGGGTTTATTTAAAAAGAAAAAGGATGTCTGGATTATTGGAGAAAGAACTTATAAAGCCCAGGATACTGGATATCATTTTTTTAAATATATGAGAGAAAATCACCCTGAAAAAGAAGTGTATTATGTAATAGAAGAGAGTTCTGTGGAAGCTAAGAACGTCGAGCCCTTTGGAAATATACTTTATTTCAAGTCAAAGGAACATATTAAAAAGACAATGGAATCAACACGTATTATTTCATCACATCATCCAGATTATTTATATCCTTTAAGGACATCTGAATTTAAAAATCGTGTTAAGGGTGTTAAGGTGTTTCTACAGCATGGTGTTATGGGTACTAAGAATATGGTGGCAAACTACGGGAAAAAGGCAACCTCTGGTTTTAGTACGGATGTTTTTCTAGTAAGTTCAGACTTCGAAAAGGATATGATCGTAACTGATTTTGGGTACAACGAAAAAGAAGTATTCACAACGGGACTGTCAAGGTTCGACTCGCTGTTTAAGGGTGATGTTTTAATAAAGCGACAATTATTGATCATTCCAACATGGAGAGATTGGATTACATCCGATGAAATATTTTTGGAAAGCGAGTATTTTGAAAGGTATCAGAAATTAGTGAATCACCCGGTTTTACATGATTTATCTAAAAATAATGGGTTTGAAATCATTTTTTGCCTTCACCCTAATATGCAGAAATTCACGTCTTATTTTAAAGATGCTCCAGTTAGGGTAATTAGTCAGGGTGAAGTGGATGTCCAAAGATTAATTAAGGAAAGTGCGATTATGATTACGGATTATTCAAGTGTAGCTTTTGACTTCAGTTTCCTGCATAAACCGGTGATTTACTATCAATTTGATAGAAACCGTTTTATAGGGAAAAGACCGTCACATTTGGATTTGGATAACGATCTTCCGGGTGAAATCGTTGATGAATTGGATGAATTGTTAGGTGTTTTAGCCGAATATGCCAAGTCTGATTTTGTCATGAAGAAAAAGTATATGGACAAGGCCGACCGTTTTATTAAATATCGCGATGTTCATTCTAATTCAAGGATATTCGAAGTGATTCAACATGCTGAAAAAGATCCAAATTCACTAAGTAAATTATATAACCATCCGGTTGTTAAGCTCTTTGTTAATCGATTTAGGAAAAGTAAAAAGTATTTCCCTGTTATGAAAAATGTATATAAAATTATGTCTAGGCTTATCCCGGTTGACAGGAATCTTATTCTTTTTGAAAGTGGAATAGGAAAACAATTCGCAGATAGCCCCAAGTATATATATGAAGAGCTAGTGAAAAGGGACAATAATTATAAAAAAGTTTGGGTGTATAATGGTAATTTACCGATAAAAGGAAAGAATACGAAGCTGGTAAAACGTTTAAGCCCGGAATACTATTATTATTTAGCTAAAGCCGGCTATTGGATAAATAATCAAAACTTCCCTACCTATCTAAGCAAAAGGAAGGAAACGACTTATATTCAGACTTGGCATGGTACCCCTTTGAAAAAAATGCTATTTGATATAGAAAATATACAAGGAAGAGACGATGGGTACTTAAATCGGGTTCATGGTGCAACGAGAACTTGGGATTATTTAATATCACCAAGTCCATATGCGTCCAAGGCCTTCAGAAGTGCTTTCAAATATGAAGGAGAAATATTAGAAACGGGCTATCCAAGAAATGATTTATTTTATAGGGAAGATGCTTCAATGACCGCCAAGTCCGTGATTGAAAAACTGAAGATACCAACAGGAAAAAAAGTCATCTTATATGCTCCTACATTTCGGGATAATCAAACATCTAAAAATAATAAATTTATTTTTGAGTTGAAATTTGATTTAGAAAGAATGAAAGAAGCACTTGGAGATGAATATGTCCTATTGTTAAGGATGCATGTTGTTATAAGTAATAATCTCAGCATCCCGAGTGAATTTGAGGATTTCGTTATAAATGTATCCAATTATTCAGATATACAGGAACTTTACCTGATTTCTGATATATTGATTACTGATTATTCTTCAGTAATGTTCGATTTTGCTAATACTGCTCGTCCGATTTTGTACTACACTTATGATATGGAAGATTACAGAGATAACATCCGTGGATTCTATATGGACTTTGAAAAAGAAGCACCAGGTCCTTTTTTAAAAACAACTGAAGAGATTATCGAAACTATTGGCGATATTGATGAAATAAACAAGCAATACAAAAAGAGATATAGTTTATTTAGAGAGAAGTATTGTGGAATAGAAGATGGTAAAGCTACACAGAGAATCGTGGATAAATTTTTTGATGATTGATTCCTTAAAGGGTATTTTTGCTTTTAAGTAACTGGTAAACTGGCTGCCTAATCGAAGCATGTGCCTCTACACATAAAGGAGAGGAACCGTATGAATTTTTTGGTGCGTCAAAAAGCGAGGGAACTTTTAAAGAGCAGCAATATTCAAATAAAAAATAATCCTTCAAGCTTAAGAAATAAATTTTTAGGAAAAGTTAAAAAAGTCACTGTAGTTACTGCTGCTTTTAATGCTGAAAAATTCATTAGAAAAACGATTGAATCAGTAATAAATCAATCCATAGGTATAGATCAGATTGAATATATCATTATAGATGATTGTTCGACTGATGATACCGTTAAAATTATTCAGGAGTATGCAGCTAAATATAAAAATATATGTTTAGTTTCCCTTCAGGAAAATAATGGGTCTCCTGGGACCCCCAGAAACATAGGAATAGAACTGGGAACATCTAAATATATAACTTTTTTAGACGCTGATGACTGGCTTGCTCCTGATGGACTGGAAAGCCTCTATAACATCTTGGAGGAAACAGGTGATGATTATGTAGTGGGCAAAACGGTAAAAGTCGAATCTGAGTCAGAGACTGTTATTGGTGAGTTTGCTTCTATTAAAGAAAGAAGAAGCATTACCCCATTGGATGTTCCGCACTTTTTTTATCATATGGGTCCAACGGCCAGAATGATGAATTTGTCTATGGTTAAAGAAAATGAAATTGGTTTTCCAAATATGAAATTCGGTGAAGATAAATGGTTTTTTACAGATGTTTTCTTTAAAGTCAGAGCAGTTTCAACTACTAAAAAACCTATTTATTATGTCAACAGAACTTCAGAAAATCCAAATTCTTTAACACGTGTTACGAATGTGTTAGATAAAAGAAAAGCGGATGTCGAAATAATAAGGTATATTCAATCCAAGGATATAGCCATTGAACTGAAAAGAGTGGCCCTTAACCGGATTTATGAGTACGATATTGTAAAAACGTTCGACAGTCAAATTTTTGTGAAATCCAAGAAAAAAGAAGATTTTATAGAAGTATTAAGGGATGCTGTCGAAACAACGAAAAACCTGTCATATGACTTTAAGAATGAATTTAAAGTCCCTATCTATAAATTTGCCATTGAATTATTCATGGCGGATCGTATTGATGATTTCGTAAGGTTATTTGAATGGTTAAAGCGAGATGCTAATAAAAAATATCTTATTAAAGATTGTTTGCCTTATTATGAACTTCCATTTCTGGAAGGTGATTATCGCTTCGTAAGGATACCGATGCTTGCTCGTGCAATAGATTCTTATGTTATCGATAATGTCTACCACCAGAGTTTTGAGATTTATGGTGATGATATAAACAACATAGAGTCTGTATTAATACGTGATAGAAAAAGAATGGACAATGAAATCAACTGTGAAGTTCGAATAGAAGGTAATAGAGGTCATTTTACTGTTTCATTAGATGAAATTGACCGAATGGAAAAGTCATTATTTACAGTGTTCATTCGATACAATGATTATCAATTGGTGAATATTAAAAGAATCCTGAAAAATAAGATGGCGTATAATAACAAAAATGTGGAGTTTTATACAACAGTGGCAAATAATTTGGGACTAGCTATAAAGTCTTTGGAGTAGCTGTTAGAGGTACACCAAAAATAAGCTCTCCCTTTTATTGGGCGAGCTTATTTTTAATTTGATATATTTGAGAAGAAGTTTGATGATGATTGTATGTAGTAGGTTATGGGGATTGTGTTAATAGGCTGATAACACAAAGAAAGACAGTGCTCCACGATTAATTATAATCATTATTCAATTATTACTAATTAATAAAAAGGGAGATCAGATATGTCAAATGAAACAATACAAACCTCAAAGAGACCTTCCTTTCTATCGCTATTAAAAAATGGGGCTAAAGCAATTATTTTAAGAGGATATAAAATGGCTTTTGCAATGGTAGGGCAAGTATTTCCAGTGGATCATAAGCTTGTAATATTTGAGAGTTTTTTAGGAAAGCAGTATAGCTGTAATCCACGAGCGATTTATGAATACTTGCAGAGTCACCATCCTGAATATAAAATGTATTGGAGCGTAGATAAAAGATATAGTGCTCATTTCAAAGAGGCAGGCATTCCGTATCTCAATCGTTTTTCATTCAATTGGCTGCTTAAAATGACCAGGGCCCGTTATTGGGTAACGAACAGCAGGCTCCCGCTTTGGATTCCGAAGCCGAAGCACACAATCTATTTGCAAACGTGGCATGGGACGCCATTAAAGAAACTTGCTGCAGATATGAATGAAGTACACATGCCTGGAACAACGACGGATAAATATAAAGAAAATTTCCATGCCGAATCAAGTAAGTGGGATTATTTAATTTCACCGAATGCTTATTCAAGTGAAATTTTTGCCCGTGCCTTCAATGTCGATACTTCTAAAATTCTCGAAACTGGTTATCCGCGCAATGATATACTTTACAATGGGAATAATCGTGATACAATCGACTCATTGAAACAGAAGTTGGGTATACCAATAGAGAAAAGGATCATTTTATACGCCCCTACTTGGAGGGATGATGAGTTTTATAGCAAGGGAAAATATAAATTTGAAATAAAACTGGATTTGAATCGAATGAAACAGGAGCTGGGGGAGGAGTATGTCATTTTGCTCCGTCTTCATTATTTGGTTTCTGAGAACTTGGATTTAACAGCTTATCAAGGATTCGCCTACAATTTATCCAATTACGAAGATATTAGTCATTTGTATCTTATTTCGGATTTATTAATAACCGACTATTCATCCGTATTCTTTGATTACGCAAATTTAAAGCGGCCGATGCTTTTCTATGTATATGATATTGAAAATTACAGGGACAAGCTTCGCGGGTTTTACTTTGATTTTGAAAAGAATGCGCCAGGTATGTTAGTAAAAACATCTGATGCGGTCATTGATAGTATCAGTGCGATCAAATTTGAAAATAACAATGAGTTCAATCACTTTCACGAACGGTTTTGTGCTCTCGAGGATGGCCAGGCTTCACGCCGTGTCGTAGAAAAAGTGTTTTTAGGAAGGTCTGTGTAATATATGAGTTCAGCTTTGACCGTTTTAAAAGAACAAATCAATAATTTTTATTTGGTAAGGCGTTTATCTGTTTATGAGGTGAAAAGTGCCAACAGTAATAACTATCTGGGAATCCTATGGGAAATCATCAATCCGATGATACAGATTGCGATTTATTGGTTTGTATTCGGATTTATAATCTTAAATCGCGGTGAACATTTCCTTCCATGGCTGATGGCAGGGATCGTTGTCTGGTTTTTTGTGAATCCTGCTATAACCCAAACGTCCAAATCCGTCTTTTCCCGACTGAATATGGTATCCAAGATGAGCTTTCCGATGAGTGTCATTCCTTCGTATGTCATTTTTGCTAAGTTGTATCAGCATCTTGTGCTGCTGGGGGTCATTATCATACTATTAGGTTTTACTGGATACCTCCCTACAGTTTACATCATACAACTGCCATATTATGTTGTCGCGACGGTTGCGCTGTTATTTTCATTTGGCTTAATCTCGTCAACCTTATCAACCATTATTCGTGATTTTCACAATATGATCGTGTCATTAATGAAAGTCTTGTTTTATTTAACACCAATCCTTTGGGTATTAGATGCTAAAGATCATCCAGTAATCGTTAATATCATGAAGCTGAATCCTCTATATTATATTGTGGATGGGTATCGAGCTTCGTTATTGGGGGAATCATGGTACCTAATAGTGAATTGGGAATATACGCTATATTTCTGGGCAGTCGTAATCATCTTCTTTTTGATAGGTTCCTCGCTGCATGTTAGGTTTAGAGATCGCTTTGTTGACTTTAAGTAAACTGGAAGTGAGAAAAGTTGGAAAAATCGGTAATTGTCAAAGATATAACGAAAAAGTATAAATTATATAATAAAAACTCGGAAAAATTATTGGATCTCCTTTTACCTAAAAGCTATGGGGAAGAGTACTTTGCTCTGAGAAATGTAAGTTTTGAAGCGGAAAAGGGCGATGTAATAGGATTTGTCGGGGTCAACGGATCCGGGAAATCCACATTGTCCAATATTATTGCAGGTATTATCCCGCCTACGGATGGAAATGTCCAAACTAACGGGAAAACGGCTTTGATTGCCGTTTCATCGGGCCTGAATAATCAGTTGACGGGCAGAGAAAACATTGAGCTGAAAATGCTTATGCTCGGATTCGATAAAAATAAAATCAAAGAACTTGAGCCTGAGATCATTGAGTTTTCAGAGCTTGGCAAGTTCATTGACCAACCGGTGAAATCCTACTCAAGCGGTATGAAGTCTAGGCTTGGTTTTTCCATTTCCGTGCATATTGATCCAGATATCCTGATTATTGATGAAGCCTTATCGGTCGGGGATAAAAACTTTGCTGAAAAGTGTTTGGAGAAAATGAACGAATTTAAGGAAAAAGGCAAAACGATGTTCTTTGTCAGCCATTCAATCGGTCAGATGAAGAAGTTTTGCCAAAAGGCTTTATGGCTTGAGTATGGAGAGTTAAAAGCATACGGTGCCATGAACGAAGTAATGCCGCAATATGAAGCATTCTTAAAAGAATATAACGCCATGTCTAAAAAAGAACAGAAAAAGTACCGTGAAGAACAAATGAAAAGACGTAGTTCAACACTGGTATGATAGTGAAAAGCAGACCCGGTCATCGGGTCTGCTTTTTTTAGTTAAGCACTTCATCATAAGTTTTCTCAAACCGCTCGGCAGCTGTAAGGTGGGAGTATTCGCTTTCCATTTTATTTCTTGCTTTCGTAGCTAACATTGTTGCATATTTAGTGTCATTAAGCAGAATAGAGATAGCTTGTGCAAGTGCTTCTATATTTTTTTCCTCAACTAACAGACCATCTTCACCATCAATGAGAATCTCCTTTAAACCTCCGATTGCACTTGCAATGACGGGTGAGCGGCAACTCATCGCTTCTAATGCAGATATGGAAGTCGCCTCTTCCACCCCGTGGGAATGAACACTTGGGATGAGTACGATATCCGATGCTTCATAGAGGCTATGCATTTTCTCGAAAGGCACTGAACCTAAGAAAAGTACGGAATCGGATAATTTGAGCCGTGCTGCCGTTTCCTCAAGCCGGGTTCGCTGTTCTCCTGTACCCGCATAGACCAATACCGTTTCAGGATGGTTTTCCAGCACCTCCGGAAGAGCAAGGAGCGGGTAGATGACACCGTTCTTTTCCGTCATTCTTCTAGGGACGAAAAGCATCTTTTTATGTAGGGGGATTTGAAAATCCTGACGGGTTTGCTTCCGCTTTTCCGTTTCCGGTTTGAAAGCTGACACGTCAATGAAGTTCTTGATCGTTTCCGCCTCTATATGTGCCAAATGATTTATATAGTCTTTTATCCTTTGATCGACCGTCACAACTTTTGCAGCAGACTGATAGGCTTTTCTTTCAAGCTCCCGAATGATTAAATCTTCTTCACTGTCCGGAAGGAGGGCGCCCCTGCTGACTGCTTCGAATGAATAATACCCATGGACGGTTTGTACCGTTGGAATCCCGGATTCAATGGAAGCAAGCGTTGCGAAAATGTCTTGGGCATTAATGACATCATAGTTCTTTTTCAAGCTTTTAATAGATGAAGCCAATAATTTTTGGCGCTGTTTGTCATTGAAAAGCTGACCGCTCCCTTGTTTTACTTTATTCAATAAAAAACCGGGAGCTTGGGCGAGTATCTTCCTCTTGAAAGGGGGCAATTGAGAGAAAGATAATATGTCCACATTATGGCCCCGTGACATTAACCCCTTTTTTAACGTAGTGATATGACTTGATAGCCCTCCTTCATGAGGGTAGTTGAAAATCGTCGTGATTAATATGTTCATAATGGCACTCCTTCTTCTAATTTATTACTTTGATCTTATCCTTTTCATTGCTTGCAGGCTGCTTACTTTAAAAAGCATGGCTAATGCGAAATATAATCCGAATACCAAAAGCGATATGATCACTAATTCCATAATGATGGGGAACGTTTCGGTAAGCGGATGGACCCAGAGCGCAAGTCCGAATATGATGGTTCCGATGATGATCAGCTTGCCGCTTTCCTGAAAAACATCCCTGAAAACGGCCTTGTCCGTTCTTTCTGTCTTTAACCACAGGAAGCCGAATAGGTAGAGAGATTGCAGGAGCATGGATATCCCTGTGGCTAAGGCAATTCCGCCGACACCAAGATAACGTGATAGGACCCAGCTGAGCAGGACATTAAGCAATACGGCGAACAGGCAGGAATACATGGCCACTTTTGTTTTCTTTAAGGCATAGAAGGCGTTCATCAAATAATCCCTTAATGCAAAGAATGGGAGGGAAGCTGAATAAAAGGTAAATGCATTATAGGTCGTTTCGGTGGCTGAAGCATCGAAAGCCCCGCGTTGGAAAGCCAGAGTGATTAAGCTGTTTCCGCTGATTAACATGACGATCATGAAAGGAATGGCTAAAAATAAAAGTGACTTCAGACCTTTTAAGGTCAAATTAAGGAAAGATTGATAGCCTATAAGTGCTCGCTCGACGATTGTAGGATACAATACGGTAATCAACGGCGTGAGGACAATGCTTAATGGCAGCCACAGCAGCCGATTCGCATAGTTCAGAGCTGATACGCTTCCGGTTTCGAGCGAGGTGGCAATGATCCGATCGACGACACTATTCAATTGGATCGCCAAAGCGGCGATGATAATCGGGTAAAAGGTGTACAGTGTTTGAACGATCTGCCTTTTATGAGGCAGGAAAGAGACGATGGGCCGGATTCCGAATCTCTTTAATGATGGGTATTGAATCAGGAACTGACTGGCCGCACCGAACACAAATCCCCAAGCCAGCCCTTCAACCCCAAAGGGAGCAGCGAACAAAACGGTGGCTGCTATAATGACCGTGTTTTGTGCAGTCGAAGTGAGTGCTGGAAGAATAAAACGCTTATTCGCATTCAGGACTCCCGTCGCCATGTATGAAAGTGTGAAAAATAGTAAACTTGGCAGCATGATTCGGGTCAGGGACTCCGTCAGAGCAAGTTCCGAATCAGAGAAACCGGGGGCTACCATTATGACGAGCGGCTTTGTGAAAATCATGCAGGCAATGGTCATTAATCCGGCTATCAACATAAAGAAGGAACCTAAAACACTGATGAATTCATCAGCTTTCAAAGGGTTATTCGCCTTCTTTTCCAAGTAAATGGGAATGACGCCTGCCTGAAGACCGCTGCCGAGGGCCGTAAATAAAATGGTTGGTATGAGGCTTGCCACGAAAAAAACATCTGCCATTGACGATGCACCGAAATAGGCGGCAATGATCGATTCCCGCCCGAATCCGAGGACTTTTCCAATGGCTGCAATAATAGTGACTAGCCCGACCGATTTAATTACATGTGAAAGAGTAGGCATATTTTCAATCCTTTAAATGATATCCTTTTGTAAACAGAAACCTAAACAACTATAAAAAAATAGTGTAAACGTTTTATCTTCTAGAATATTGTAAAAAAGTCCTGCTAGCAATGCTGCTAACATCAGGCAGATAGTAAATACCGTTAAAGTGCCATTTCTCGATTTAATGATTTTACGGTAGGTAAAAAGAATGAATGCAAGTACCGCGAGAAAACCCAGCACCCCAGTTTGAACAAGAATTTGGATATATTGATTATCGGTATACATCCTTTCACCAATTTTGTAATCCTGATAGATTGGTGAGGAAAAGGAAAGGGTGGCAGAATCTCCGAAGGTTGCTAGCCCTGTGCCAATTATGGGATGATCTTTGAAAATTTCAAGTCCCTTAATTAGGACATATAATCGGCCCCATTCTGTACTTTGGTGAAGAGTCGTATTAGAGAACATTTCAGAAAATCGATTGGAAAGGGCATGTTCGTGTTCGGAAGTGGGAGTGCTGCCAATTGCCATATTTTCCATGGGAACCGATGCGGATACCTCCACTTTACTTGAAGCGAATAGAACAGGGTAATAAATCAGAAGCAGGCCGAGACCGAATGCGCCTACAGCATATTTGAGAAATGATTTATTTCTAGTCCAGATTATAAACACGAGCGCCGCGAAGCCGAATGCAATCATCGTACCCCGTGAATAGGTGAGCAGTAACGTACCAGAAAGTAAGATGGACGCTAGAAAGACAAAGGGTTTATATTTTTTCAGCGACTGAAATAGAAAGAAACTAAGGAATAACTGAATGCTTAAGAATAAGGCAAATACATTAGGGTTGGCAGGTGCTCCATAAATCCTCATCCGGTTAGTTGGAGAAAGATTCCACATTTCCCATTCATGGGGCAGCAAGATCGTACGTGAAAAGATTTTCTCCAATATGCCATGCAGGCAAAGAAAAATTGTAAATATTAGGATTACCTTCAAAAAGCGAAAGATATCCTTTCTTTCTAGATTTAATTCACCGATAATGTATAGAAGTAAGAATGTAACAAGCAATGCCCGGAGTTCGAATAGGATGGGGAAGATACCCACTCCGTTTAGGAGTCCAGCTACTGCACCCACTAAACAAAACAACCAAAATGGCACAGTAAAATGATATTTAGAAATATGCCATTCGTATTTCTTGAAATTTTCCATAAGCAAAGAAATGAATAAGGTGAGGATGATCAGATCACCTGTATAGGTTAAGCCGCTATTCAGTTCCATCAATAAGGGACGGGCAGGGAAGTAAATGAATAGAATTAATAACAGGTTTTTTTTATTTATACCGATAAAAACGAGCATTAACACCGTTGCCATGTAACCGGTGATAGGGTGAGGCACTGCTAATGGGACGAGCAGGCACATGATTAGAATGAATAACGATTGTTTTTCTATAAATTTCAATTGATTAACCACCTTTGAATCGAAAATCACGTTCTTTGATGTGTATGAAAAAATTTCTTGAATAATACCCCACCCTTTAGATGTATAGTACATATGAAAGGCTGAAGTGAAATGACAGAAAAGTTTGTTGAGATACTATCCATACCATTCATCGATAGCAATATGGATGAATTCATGAATGAAATGATCTATCCAAGATTAATGAATCAGGAAAAAACGTTTGTCGTTACGGCAAATCCAGAAATAGTTGAGTATGCAAATGAACATCAGGATTATAAGGACATCATTATATCGGCTGATTACATCACTCCGGATGGCATTGGTATTATTATGGCCTCTAAATGGCTAAATCAACCTTTACAAGAGCGGATTACAGGATTCGACTTGATGAATGAATTATTTCGGGTGGCTGATGAAAAAGCGCTGAAGGTATATCTGCTCGGAGCGGAGGAACAGGTTATTGAAACAGCGGCCCTTAAAGCAAAAGAGCTATACCCTGGCCTCGAGTTGGTGGGATACAACCATGGTTATATCGATATTAAGGACGATAGCCTGGCCAAGTCCATAGCGGAACTTGAACCTGACATCATTTTGACTGCATTAGGGTTTCCTAGACAGGAAAAATGGGTTTCCAGGCATTATCCGTTATTTAAAAAAGGAATCTTCATGGGAGTTGGGGGAAGCTTTGATGTACTTGCAGGAAAGGTGAACCGCGCCCCGGTTTTCTGGCAGAAGATGCGTCTTGAATGGTTGTACCGACTGATCCAGCAACCTTCACGGTGGAAACGGATGCTTGCTTTGCCAAGATTCGTATTCAAGGTTAGACGGTTAAGGAAAACGGTACAGCGTTCCTGAACATAAGGAGTGGAATGGATGAGAATCTTGCACTTAAACGCTGGCAATGAAACTGGCGGCGGTATGTTTCATATTATGTCCTTACTGAACCAATTGAATAAAGAGGAGTGCTTGCTTGGTGTATTTGAAGATGGTGAACTTTACCGGCGGGCCATGTCTTCCGGGATACAGGCCGAACTTTTCAAGCAACATTCCAAATTTGACCTTTCAATTTTGAAACCTTTACGGGACTTTATCCGTCTTAATAATATAGATATCATCCATACCCATGGACCGCGGGCGAATATATATGGTGCCTTTTTAAAGCGCTTCATTAAACGCCCTTGGCTCCTTACTGTTCACAGTTCACCTCATCATGACTTTTTAGGCCAGGGTGTAAAAGGAAAATTGTTTACGGGACTTCATGTAAGGTCATTTAAATATGCAGATCATATACTGGCAGTTTCCGATCGCTTTAAGCAAGGCTTGATTGACCAAGGAATCGATTCGTCCAAAATAACAAAGATCCTAAATGGAATCGACTTTGAAAAGGAATTGCCTTTCCCCTTTCAAAGAGATGATTTTGGGTTTGGGGCAGATGATTTCATCATCATCATGCCTGCAAGGCTTGAACCGGTGAAAGGTCATGAATTTGCCTTAGCGGCATTAAGTGAAGTGGTATCGAAATTCCCCCATGTAAAGCTGTTGCTTGTAGGGGACGGGAGCAGGAGAACTGCTCTGGAAGAGATGGTCTCGGAAAAGGGATTATCCGATCACGTGTCCTTTTTGGGGTATCGTGAAGATTTAGAAAGAATCTACCCGATGGGGGACGTCACATTATTGACTTCCTTAAGCGAAAGCTTTCCACTGGTTTTACTTGAAGGAGCAAGGTCCGGTCTTCCCGCTATCACTAGTGATGTTGGCGGTGTAAAGGAATTGATTCCGGATGGGGGAAAGGGCTGGATTACAGATATAGGAAATGTCGATCAACTGAACTTGGCGATCTGCAATGCTTTAGAATTAAAAAAATCCGGGGACCTGACAAAGATAGGGTCGGATTTACAAAAATTTGCAAAAAACAACTTTTCTATAGAGATTTTAGCCAAAAACGTATATAATGTTTATTTGAGGATGAAAAATTAAAATAAGCATTTATATATAGGTTTTCTTATAGATCGTTACGGGTATTAGATTTTTAGTTGAATTGAGGTGGTTCTTGATGTTAATAGGGGCCTTGTTGGTAGCCTTTTTATTATCCATTTTTTTGACTCCTTTTGTCGGAAAGTTGGCCTTTAAATTAGGAGCTACCGATAAACCGAGTGAGCGAAAAGTGCATAGTAAAATTATGCCGCGCATGGGCGGTTTAGCTATATTTTTGAGTTTTTCCATTACATTCTTAATTTTTACGAATGACTTGTGGGAGCAATTGCCTCTTCTAGTAGGTGCTCTTGTCATCATATTAATTGGAATGGCTGATGATATATATGAATTAAGAGCTGCACCCAAATTCCTTGGCCAGATTTTGGCTGCCCTCATTATCGTATTATGGGGCGGTCTTCAAGTGGAATTCATCAATTTGCCGTTCATTACCGATACACTTGAATTTGGTGTTTTAAGTATACCGATCACCATTTTGTGGATTGTCAGCATCATTAATGCAATCAACCTAATAGATGGACTGGATGGTCTTGCAGGCGGTGTCTCGACAATTGCATTAGTGACAATTGCAACAATGGCCCTTATCAAAGGGGACCTATTCGTTGCCATGGTCGCATTGATTGTGATTGGAAGCACTCTTGGCTTTTTGAAATATAACTTTCATCCGGCAAAGATTTTCATGGGAGATACAGGCGCCTTATTCTTAGGTTACATCATTGCTGTCCTGTCCCTGCTAGGGTTTAAAAACGTTACGATGATTTCCTTGATCGTACCGATCATCATCTTGGGTGTTCCCATTTCGGATACATTTTTCGCGATTATCCGCAGGGTCGTCAATAAACAGCCGATTTCGGCTGCTGATAAATCCCATTTGCATCACTGTTTGATAAACTTGGGATTCACTCATAAGCAGACTGTCTTGCTCATTTACGCTTTAGCTGCTTGCTTCGGCTTAGCGGCGATAATCTTTTCATTTGCAACGATGTGGGGAGCTTTGATCCTTGTAACCGGACTCCTGCTGATCATAGAGATTTTTGTGGAGAAAATCGGTTTGGTCAATTCAAACTATCAACCATTGCTGAAGATGCTCAACTTTAAAAACAAGCCATAATGCTTTGCAAATAGATTAATAGATTTGAATAGATGAAAAGCCTCCAAACGTTACTATAAACGGTTGGAGGCTTTTTTGGCATTGATAAAATAAAAGAACCCTTCTATCGGTTATCCCTGACTTGGAAGTGGAGTAGGAATTTCAGAAGTGAGCCGGATGATTCATGAAACAAGGAAAACCCCACTACATGAAGAGTGGGGTTTTCACTTTATTCTTTTATTTGTGATTGAACGGCCTCAGTTTGATTGCCTTCTTTTGGTCCCAGGTTCAAGTGGGATCGAAGTATCTGCTTAGCGTTCGCTACTGATGTATCGTTTAGTTGATAATAATAGGTTCCGTTAATGTAAGAATCCTGACCTTCAAGTTTGATGGTTTCAAGATTAAGTCCCTTATCGGTAGTCACATATTTTATGAAACCCTTAATTTGTGAGAATTGTAGGTTCGTCGTCATATTGTCACCGACAGCTTCCATTACGTCTGTATATTTCGTTATGGACCCAGCAGAAGTTGCTTTGGCGACGATGGCTTTAAGGACTTCCTGTTGACGCTCACCACGTTGGATATCACTGTCCTTTTTACGTGTCCTTGCAAAGGCTAATGCTTCTTCACCATCAACGGTCTGTAATCCTTTTTCAAGATGGATGCCATTCTTCTTGTCATGTGAATCCAGTTCATTTATTTCATAAGGTACGTCGACTTTGATTCCATCCAATGAATCCACGACATCGATGAAAGCATTGAAGTTCATGCGGACATAATAATCGACAGGGATATCGAGTAACTCCTCAACTGTGTCCATCGTTGCTTTTGGTCCACCTGCAGCATGGGCCGCGTTGATTTTCGTGGTTACGCCTTTGGCTGGAACGTACACATAAGAATCACGGGGGATGCTTAAAAGTTTTATGGATTTCTGATCTTTATTGAATGTAGCCAAGATTAAAGCATCCGAGCGTGAGTGTCCTTTATAGTCACGTTTATCACTATCATCGATCCCTATGAAAAGAATCGAGAAATTATCTTTGAGGGGATCTACCGTTTCACTCCGCTTGGCTGAAGCTTCAACCGGGTCATAGGAATTCTTGAAAACATCCTGGGCTTTCAAATATATAGTTGCAGCATACGTAGTGGCCCCTAGACCAAGTACCAGTAGGGGAACAAGCAATAACCAGAGCCTCTTCCGCCTTTTTTTCTTTGTTTTTTTTACTTTATAGACACGCCTAGTAGTAGACATCTTTTTCTTCTCCTTTTAAATAGCGAACATCAGACATAAATCGCTATTTTTCGAATCCAATATATTTCGTCATATATTAATCTTAATTTTACAATGATTTAATAACTTCGTAAAATATATATTTCTTTTCAATTATATTACAGCAAAAAAAAGGAAAAATATGCAGGAGAAAATCAAGTGAATTCCTGTTCCAAATAAAGCATTTCGCCTTCTGTGATTTGGCCTTGACCATTTGTCAGCTCTGTCATCCAGGCGGTATATGCCTCTTTTTGTTTTTCTTCAACATATACTTGGATATCGACCTGTTCAAGGTACTTGATTTCCTTTATTTGATAAATAGAAGATCGCAGTTCATTTTCTAATTTTCCAAGCCAAGTATAGTCGACGGTTGTCGAAATGACCCGCATTAAGTTTCTAATGACTACACCAGTGGCATTTATTCCTTCTGAAGTCGCTTTACTGTAAGCGCGAATGAGACCTCCTGCACCAAGTTTGATGCCACCAAAATACCGTGTGACGACAACGGCGGTGTCTTTCAGTTCTTTTTTCTTTAGAACTTCAAGGATAGGGACGCCTGCTGTACCGCTAGGTTCTCCATCGTCAAGGGCTTTTTGGATTTGATTTTGTTCTCCTATCATATAGGCTGAACAATTATGTGTTGCATCTTTATGCTTTTTCTTGATTTCCTGGATAAAGGCCTGTGCGGCTTCTTCGGTTTCGACCCTAGCGATGTGGGAAATAAAACGGGATTTTTCAATGACGATTTCATGTTCGCCGCGTCCTGTCACCGTTAAATATTGAGTGAGCATATTATTCCACCTTCGTACTTCCTATTAGTTGATTCATTATAAGGCTTTGCGGAAAAAGTGGCAATGACGATTCTATTTCATGCCGTATGTGTAAAGAAACTTTAATATAAGAAAAAGCTGTACGTGTTATAATTAATTCTATTGCCTGCTATTATTATTAGCTGATCATATATGCTTAAAAGAATAACAATGTAGGAAAAACATGAGTTCTGTGCCATTATCTTGCCTTGTCCTTAACGTGTCCTCTCATTTCAAGGATTTTGCCATTTACTAAATGCATCTGTTTCATATGATAATCAATGGAGCGGAATATCCCATTTGATAGAAAAGGATAATTTGTATTGGGATAATAGAAATGGCTTTCTGCCTTTGATGGGTGACTATTACATGATCCCTAATAGCCGATAATATGAGATGGAAAGTTATTGCACATTTTGTGAAAATCAAATAAGGAAAATAACGTATTATTATTATTTTTTTGGTACAATATGTTCATGAAGGTTACTTTATACAAAAGTTTCCTGAAAATTAGCCATTCATGAAAAAGGAAAAAGAACTTTTTTCCATATACATAGTCTTTAAGACAAGAAATTGTTTAAGTCTTTTGATTTAAGTGGAGGGGATCTTAATGTCCATAAAAAAGGTTGATGCTAAAGCATTGGACAAGATCTTAGAAACAATGGTGAGCACTGTTAGTGAAAGTAAGGATGAAGTCTTTGATATCGGCGAACAATGCCGAAACGACTTTGAATCATTAACAAAAGAGCTCGACGATGTGAAAATTAGGGTCGCCATTGTGATAACCGACAGCGATGCACTGGACTCAAAGGCCAGGTTTGCTCGAAAAAGGCTTTCCGAAGTCAGTATGCACTTCAACCATTTTTCTGAAGAACAGGTACGCGATGCTTATGAAAGGGCACATAAGCTGCAAGTCGATTTGCAAATAAACAGGCAATTGGAGAAAGAGCTCCGTAATCGCCGGGATGAACTTGAATTAAGGTTAAGAGGTTTACAGCAGACGATCGATAAAGCGGTGCATCTCGTCTCTCAAATATCGGTTGTACAGAATTATTTGATGCAGGATCTTAAATTTGTAGGGGAAGCCCTCCAAGAAGCGAAACGCAAACAGGACTTCGGCTTGAAAATAATCGAAGCCCAGGAGCAGGAACGTAAAAAGCTCTCACGTGAAATTCATGATGGTCCGGCTCAAATGCTGGCGAACGTCATGATGCGTTCTGATCTGATAGAGCGAGTGCAACGCGAGAGAGGTCCTGATGAAGCGCTGGTTGAAATTCGCAGTTTAAAGGTCATGGTAAGGAATGCTTTATATGAAGTGCGCAGAATCATCTATGATCTTCGCCCTATGGCACTTGATGATCTAGGCCTTGTACCTACCCTCAGAAAGTACCTGCAAACGACCGAAGACTATAATACTGGCGTGCATTTGAATTTCGTCAACCTCGGGCAGGTCAAAAGGCTTCCTTCCGATATGGAGGTCGCTTTATTCAGGCTGGTTCAGGAGGCTGTACAAAATTCATTGAAGCATGCGGAGCCAAAACAGGTTCAAGTTAAACTGTCCATTTCCAAAGAGATGGTGACCGTCGTCGTCAAGGATGATGGAAAAGGGTTTGACTCTTCGATCCAAAAGGAAGGTTCATTTGGCTTGGTAGGCATGAGGGAGAGAGTCGAGCTGCTCGAAGGTGAAATGACGATCGATTCACAACCAGGGGCGGGCACTTTGGTGTTTATACAGATTCCCTATCATTTATAAATTTTAGAATAGAAACTAGGAGGAAGAAGCCGTTGAAGACTAGTATCATCATTATCGATGACCATCAGCTTTTCCGCGAAGGCGTAAAGCGTATATTAGATTTTGAATCATCCTTTGATGTTGTTGCCGAGGGCGATGACGGAAGCGAAGCTATGGATCTCGTTGAAACACATAAACCGGATGTTGTTATCATGGATATCAACATGCCGAATATGAATGGGGTCGAAGCAACAAAAATGCTCGTGAACCGTTACCCTGAAACAAAAGTAATCATCCTTTCCATTCATGATGATGAAAACTACGTACAGCACGCATTGAAAACGGGAGCACAAGGTTACCTGTTGAAGGAAATGGACGCAGATGCGTTGATTGATGCTGTTCGTGTAGTCGCTGAAGGCGGCTCATACCTTCATCCGAAGGTTACCCATAATTTAGTTAAAGAATATCGCCGCTTGGCAGCCGAAGAGGGTGCTGATCGTGATTCCGTACATGCAATAGAAATCAGGAGGCCGCTGCACCTATTGACTCGACGCGAATGTGAAGTACTTCAACTTCTAGCTGACGGAAAAAGCAACCGTGCCATCGGTGAAACCCTATATATCAGTGAAAAGACAGTCAAGAACCATGTGAGTAACATTCTTCAAAAGATGAATGTGAATGACCGTACACAAGCGGTTGTCCTTGCCATTAAAAATGGCTGGGTAGAAGTGAAGTAATTAAAGTATTCGATAAGTCCGGCTCTTCAGTTTCCGCAATGCGTGCTGAAGGTCCGGGCTTTTTTTGATGGCTCGATTTGACTAATTTTACATATTTCCGGTAATGAAGAAAGCTATTTAATGCAAATAAAGGCAATTTCAGATAGAATGGTGAATGAGATACAGAGTAAATTTTTATAAGGATGGTATTATTTATGAAAACCGCAGTCGTAACAGACAGCACTGCATATATACCTAAGGAAATTCGTGAACGTTTACATATACATATGATGCCGCTTAATGTCATTTTTTCCAATGAAGCTTACCGGGAAGAAGTGGACATTGCTGCGGATGAATTTTATGAGGAAGTAAAGAGGCAGGAGAAATTGCCGACCACTTCTCAGCCCCCAATCGGGCAGTTTGTCGAAAAGTTCGAGGAGCTGCAAAGAGAATATGATGATGTTATTTCGATTCATTTGTCGAGTGGTATCAGTGGTACGTATCAAGGAGCGGTATCGGCAGGTGAAATGGTCGAGGGGGTTAGGGTACATGCCTTTGATTCGGAAGTCAGCTGCATGGTCCAGGGGTTTTACGTGATCGAGGCGGCTAAGATGGCACTTGATGGTAGTGCTGCAGGAGAGATCATGGCCAGGCTCGAAGAAATGAAACCATCGGTCAGGGCATACTTCATGGCAGATGACCTATCCCACCTACAGCGCGGTGGACGCTTAAGCAGTGCCAAAGCATTGATTGGCAGTCTGCTTCAAGTAAAGCCGGTCCTCCATTTTGTTGATAAAATCATCGTCCCATTTGAAAAAATCCGTACTAGAAAAAAAGCGATGAAACGAATTGCCGATTTACTTGGAGAAGACGCTGCGAGTGGAGAGAAGTATAAAGCTGTCATTATTCATGCAAAGCGAGAAAGTGAAGCTAAAGACTGGAAAACCGAACTCGAAGCACGATTCCCTAATGTCGAGTTCGATATCAGCTACTTCGGTCCAGTAATCGGAACGCATCTGGGCGAAGGCTCGATGGGGATGGGCTGGTATAAAATATAAGCTGGGACGTCTTTCCTTCGAAAAAGAGGAAGGCGTTTTTTTATGAGCAAAAAGGGATCTGAGAGTAAAAAGCGAATGATATGGAGGAGTATAGTTTATTAAGAAAGAAGGTTACAGTTTGGAAAATATGGTCATTCCCCCCTTTTTTTCTCCGGAACTTCAGCACCATCTCACGGGAAGGCACCTTTTGGCCTTCGAAATCCCCTTCTCGCAGGAACTCATCGCAGGGCATCTCAAGAATGGGTATGTCTCGGAAACTTACGGAGTGCAGTCCAGTAATGGCCTGTTTAACTGTGTGCGCTGCGGTAACAAGGATCAAGCTTTGTTTTATACGTTCCCATGCAAGATTTGCAATCAGGATTGTACTTACTGCCGCTCATGCATCATGATGGGAAGAGTCAGTGAATGTACAAAGTTATATAGGTGGACCGGTCCGGGTTTTCAGTTTGAGATACCTGACAATGTGCTGAGTTGGGAAGGCACTTTATCTGCAGGTCAACAATATGCTTCTGACTGTGTCGTCGAGGCGGTAAACGGAAAAGGTGAATTCCTTGTATGGGCTGTATGTGGTGCCGGTAAGACGGAGGTCCTATTTGCAGCGATTGAGGCAGCCTTGCTTGCTGGGAAACGAATTTGTTTGGCAACACCGCGGACCGATGTCGTTCTCGAACTCTCACCAAGGTTAAAAAAAGCCTTTCCTGCCATTGAAGTCACGGCGCTCTACGCCGGCAGTACAGATCGACATGCGTTTTCGCCACTAACTGTTTCTACGACCCATCAGCTATTCCGTTTTATTGAAGCCTTCGATGTCATCATTGTTGATGAAGTCGATGCGTTTCCCTACTCAATTGATGATTCGCTGCATTATGCAGTTAATAAATCAAAAAAGTTTTCTGCCGCAACCATCTACTTGACCGCCACACCTTCGAAACGAATGCAGCGACTATATCGAAGCGGCAAATTGAAAGCCGTTATAATCCCAGCCCGCTATCATCGTCAGCCAATCCCTGTCCCTGAAATGAAATGGAGCGGCAACTGGCAAAAACAATTTCATCAAAAAAAGATTCCTCCCGCAATCAAAGGATGGGTATGTGAACGACTTGAGCAGAATATCCCCTTCCTATTGTTTTTCCCAAGCATTCAAGTGATGGAGCAGGCACTTCCGCTGTTTCAAATGCTGTCCCCTAAATTATCGATTGTCCACTCACGGCACCCTGACCGAAAAGAAAGAGTAATGGCATTAAGGAATGGAATGGTTCCTGGATTATTGACCACGACCATCCTGGAACGCGGCGTGACAATTGAACGGTTGGAAGTAGCCGTGATTGGTGCTGAACATAAAGTGTTTTCAGATAGTGCCCTCGTCCAGATTGCCGGCCGGGTAGGGAGGAGCTTTGCTAACCCTGCCGGGACGATCAGTTTTTTTCATTACGGTAAAAGTAAAGCGATGGTTGAGACGGTTCACCATATACAAATGATGAATAAAGATGCAATGAAAAGGGGGCTGCTGGATGAAGAGATGCCTAGTTTGTGATGAAGGAATGAAGGAAGCATTGACATGGAGGAGCCTATTGGTGAGGGCTGAGGCAAAGGTAATTTGCGAAAAGTGTGAGGGGAAACTTAATAGGATAACCGGGGAAACATGTACAATGTGCTCAAGGGAGCTGGGTAGGAATTACAGTACTGGTGACATCTGTCTGGATTGTTCAAGATGGGAAAGGAATAGGGAATGGTCCGGCTATTTGTCGAAGAACATATCGCTATTTCATTATAATGAAGACTTAAAAGATATTATTGCTAAATATAAATACCGAGGGGATTATGCATTAGCTGAGGTATTCGTCCCTTTTTTGAAAGACAGGTTAAAGGACATGGAGTTTGACCTGGTAACGGCCATCCCGCTTAGTGATGAACGGCTTAGGGAGCGGGGATTCAACCAGGGACAAGCTTTGGCAGTACTTCTTGGACTTCACACTGCCGAGATCTTAACAAGGATCCATACGGAAAAACAGTCAAAAAAGTCACGTCAAGAGAGAATGTCATTACCCCAGGTTTTTCAGGTCATACAAACGGATTTGCTGGAGCATAAATCAATTTTGATCATCGATGACATTTACACTACAGGCACAACGCTCAGGCATGCAGCCAAGGCATTAAAAACGGCTGGGGCCAGAGAGGTATCATCCATCACCCTGGCAAGGTGAAACAGCTAATTTTAATAAACGTCCTAAAGTATCGCTGGTATTATTCGATATATACAGTAATAAGAATAATCGTTGTGATGGTGAGGGAGGGAAACTCAATGGGAATATTCAACTGTCCAAACTGTAATTCGTTATTCGTTATGACGAAATACCGTGATCTATGCGATGCCTGTTATAAAGAAGAAGAAGCCCAATATGATAAAGTGTATGCCTATATTCGCAAGAAAATAAATAGAACGGCGTCCATGATACAAGTGGTTAAGGAAACTGGCGTTGAAGAAACTTTAATTATTAAATTTGTGAAAACAGGAAAGCTAAGGATTTCGCAGTTTCCCAATCTAGGAATTCCTTGTGAAAAGTGCGGCATTCACATCAAGATCGGAAGGTTATGCGGCAAGTGCAGCGATTCCCTCGTTACGGATTTGCAGGCATTTGAAAGTGAGGAAAGGCGCCCAACTGAAATTCAAGGAAATGATAAAAAAAATACGTACTACATGAAGGATGATCAAAAAGGGTAGATATCATGGCGAAAGCATGCATGATTTGTTAAAATATCCGATATTGAGAACAATATTCGACAATGGTTGTCGAAGGAAAGATTACAGGAAACAATAAAAGGAATCTTTGTCGATAATAACAATAGGGTGAATAACACAGTCCAGAGCATTCTCATGGTCTGCTGAAGAATCATATTGTTATGGGATTAAAAAAATCGACCGAAGGAGAGGATCTGGAATATGAAAATCAATAACATCGGTATGACAGGTGTTAACCCGTATAATCTTCAAGCCAATAAAACGGGGAATATCAAAGAGTCTAAGGTCAATGCCTCGGATAAAGTTGAAATTTCTTCAGCGGCAAAAGAAATGCAGCAATCATCTCCGATTCCTGCTGCTAGACAAGCAAAGGTGGACGAACTGAAAATCCAAGTTGAAAACGGAAATTATAAATTGAATGCCCAGGCAACGGCTAAAGGCCTCATCGATTTTTACCGGAAATGAACTAAAGTTTGAATGAAGTGGACGGGACCAGTTTCCGTCCTTCATTTATGAGCAGAGGAGGCAGCAAAATGTCTGCACGGAACATCATCGAATCGCTTGGAAAATTGATCAAGCTTCATAAAAGCTTCAATCAATTAGCGATAAGAAAAACGGCCATTTTGAAAGCAAGTGATACCGAGGCAATTACTGCCCTGCTGATTCAGGAACAAAAGCATATTAAAGCAATCAGTCAAACCGATATGGAGAGAGAGGGGGCAGTCAAGGAATTCCTTGCAGTAAATGGAACCGTGGGAAAGAAGGCCTCCATCCACGCCGTAACGGAACTGACAGGACCAGTTGAAACGGAAATCATTGAACGGCTAAAAGCGGAATTGATTGATGAAGTGACTAAGCTGAAAGAGCGGAACGGTTTAAATCAGCAATTAATCTATCAATCCCTTCAATTCATCAATGTCTCTTTGGATATGCTGAGGCCGCAGAATCAGAACTTGAATTATGGGGATTCGGTTAAAAAGCCGGTAAAAAGCGTCATGGCAATGTTTGATTCAAAAGCTTAAGAAACAGAAAAAAGATGGAGGTTTGACCAAATGATTTCAACCTTTATGGGTCTTGAGACGGCAAAGCGCGGATTATCCACCTCTCAAGGAGCCTTGTACACGACAGGGAATAATGTGGCCAATGCCAATACATTAGGATATTCAAGGCAGCGGGTCAACCTGGTACAGACGTCTGGCTTTCCAACTGTCGGATTGAACAGCCCGCGCGTAGCTGGCCAAATCGGGACAGGGGTGGCGGCAGAAACGGTTCAGCGGATCCGGGATAGTTTCCTGGACGCACAATTCAGGACACAAAGTAATAAAATCGGTTTTTATGGGGCCATGAGCGAATCATTGTCTAAAATGGAAGGGATCATGAATGAACCAACCGACAGCGGATTAGCTGCCACGATGGAGAAGTTCTGGAATTCGCTGCAAGGGCTGACGGCCAATACGGAAAACTCCGGGGCCCGTGAAGTCGTTGCCTCAACGGGCGTCATGGTCGCGGATACCCTTAACTACTACTACAAATCGCTAACGAGCGTTCAAACGGATATCGGTAATCAGATAAACGTCAAAGCGAACGAAATCAATACGCTCATTAGCAGCATTGATCAACTCAATCAACAAATCAGTAAAGTGGAGCCGCATGGATATATTCCAAATGACCTTTATGATAAACGTGATGTACTTGTAGACCAACTTTCGCAGCTTGTCAGCATAAAAGTGAATAACGTCATTCCGACGGATTACGGAAGATCCAGCGATGTAGCTGCAGGGCTATACAACATCGAATTGATGCAAGAAGACGGTTCGTCTTATGTGCCGCCTATCAATCTAGTAAGTGTTAACCAAACTGGGATGGTGGGAACTTCGAAAGTTGAAGTTAGCTATGATAAAACGACAGGTATGGTAGACGGAGTGAAGTTCGGTTCAAAAACAATGACGGATTACAAATTCTCGGGAGAACTATCCGGTTTGATCAACAATTTTGGTTATAAAAAGGATGATGGTACGATCGGGGGAGCGTATCCTGATATGCTAAAAAAGCTGGATAATATGACGACGGCTTTTGTGAACGAGTTTAATGCCATCCACAAACAAGGATATGCACTAGGTGATAGCGATGCTTCAACATTGGACTTCTTTGAAATAGAACCAGGTAAGAGCGCTGCCCAAAGCATCAAGGTGAATAGTGAAATCGTAAAGGATCCCTCGAAAATTGCCGCAGGCGCTAAAAGCGGAGGGGCATCCGGGGATAATGAAAATGCCAAACTCCTGGCTGACCTGAAGAAGAAAGCGTTTAGTGAGTACTCGACTAAAGACCAAAATTCAAAGGAATTGACGGGAAGTTTCGACACATATTATTCCGGAATCATCGGAAAACTGGGTGTGGATTCTCAAAGCGCCCAAAAAAACCTTTCCAATTCTGTCGTGCTTGCTACATCCGTTAACCAAAATAGAGACTCTGTCAGTTCTGTATCCTTGGATGAAGAGATGACCGATATGATCAGATTCCAGCAAGCATACAATGCTTCTGCAAGAATGATGACGATGATGGACGAAATGCTCGATAAAATCATAAACGGAATGGGCACTGTAGGCCGATAATAGGAGTGAACGAACATGCGGGTAACGCAATCGATGCTAACCAATAATATGTTAAGCAATTTAAGCAGCAGTTACGAGAAGATGGCCAAGCTTCAAGAGCAGGTTTCCTCTCAAAAGAAATTCTCCAAACCATCCGATAACCCTGTCGCTGCCATGATGGGAATGGGGTACCGGACAAACCTCAATCAAATAGGGCAGTATCAGAGCAACATTGCCGAGGCGACAAATTGGATCGACAGCACGGATGATGCCATTTCTGAAGCTGTTTCCGCCATGCAGCGGATACGTGAGTTGACGGTTCAGGCCAGCAATGGTACGTATGAAGGCGAACAACTGAAAAATGTTGCTGAGGAAATAAAGCAATTAAAAGAACATCTCATAACTCTTGGCGACACACAGATAGGCGGGAAATATATTTTCAACGGCCAGGATACAAATGTGAGACCGTCTTCCGTTAAAGATGGGAATGGGAATACGGTGTATGGCACAGGAGACATAAACCTTGAAGTGTTTTCCGGGATTTCCCTGAAAATCAATACGGACGGTTCGAAGATTTTTGGTGTTGCGCTTGCCGCTGGGGGAAGCATTGACCAAACAATCGACGCACTTGAAAACGGTGGTGACGTGAGTGGCACGCTGGCAGGACTTGACGCAACCATAAATACTTTCTTAGGCATGCAAGCACAGGTTGGCGCAAGGCAGAATCGGATTGAGCTGATGACGGACCGCCTCAAACAGCAGGAGGTCTTTGCTACTGAAATCCTTTCGAAAAATGAGGATGTCGATATCGAAAAAGCAATCATGGATTTGACGACCCAGGAAAGTATCCATAGTGCTGCATTAAGTATCGGTGCAAAAATCATGCAACCGAGTTTATTAGATTTTCTTCGCTAAGCTATTCTTAAAAGGATAGCTTTTTTCTCTTAAGGAGTGTTGATGATGCAGATTCCACAAATTAGATTGCAATCCACCTCAATGAAGATTGGATTGAATATAGAACAGCCTGTACAGCAAATCGAACAGAAGGCAGCGGACCAATCTATCGAACAGCCGCAGGCAATCCTGGAAATCCGAACGGCCCCAGGCAAGCTGACGATCGACCAGTCACAAGCCAGGGAAGATATGGATTTAAAAAGCCTTTCCAAGCGAGTGGAGGAATTTGCCCGGTAGGGATATCAAGATTGGCTGGCTGGTATGGCAAGACGTGCTCAGCAGGGGACGGAGCTAAGGCATATTGAAAAAGGCGGTAATGCACTCGCTGAACAGGCCAGGCAAAACAGCAAAGGACCGGAGAAGCAATTCAATCTTGGGTGGATTCCCTCTCATTTCAGCGTAAAGCTTGACTATCAGCCGGCCCAGGTGGAGATTGAAGCAACCGCTCAAAAACCGATCATTGATGCTCGAATCAATAGACCGAACCATACATACACACCAGGGAGTGCAGATGTGGAAATTCTACAAAAAAATGCGCTGGATATAGATTTCATCAATTTATTTCCGGATGAGATAGGTGAGTGAAACAATAATGATTCTACAAACAAAATTTCATGGCGAAATCGAATTAGTGGAAGAAGAGATTTATCGATTTGATAGCGGGATACCAGGATTTCTAGAAGAAAAACAGTTTTGTTTGCTAACTCTGGATGACACGCCCTTTTTCGTCCTGCAATCTGTAAAAACAAAAGAGGTTGCCTTCATTGTGACAAATCCTTTTGAAGTGTTTCGTGATTACGAAGTGGAGCTTCCGGATGAGGTATTATCTTCTTTACAAATAGAAACGGAACTGGAAGTCATTACTTTCGTCATATTGACGATTCAAGACCCTTTCAATGAAACGACGGCGAATCTTCAGGCTCCCATCATCATAAATGCCTCTAAAAAAACGGGAAAGCAATTTATCATGAACGGCAGTGAATACCGTACAAAGCACAGATTGATTGAACCTCCAGCAGAACAGGGGGAGGAATGATGCTCGTATTGACCAGAAAGCTAAACGAAGCGATCATGATTGGCGATGATATCGAAATTACGATTTTGGCTGTTGAGGGAGAACAAATTAAACTGGGTATCAATGCTCCTAAAAACGTCGATATCCATAGGAAGGAAATCTACCTGTCCATCCAGCAGGAAAATAGCGAAGCTTCTGAAATAAAAACCAATCTTCTGGAAAATATAAATGAGTATTTCAAGAAAAAATCTTGAAAACCCGCTAAATATGTTTCCAAGCAGACCGATATTAAATATACAACGATGAGCAGTGAAATAGACTTATTCATTGCTTTCGTAAACAACCACATGGACGTGGGAACTTAAAACTCAAGGAGGAAACATAAAATGATTATCAATCACAATATCTCAGCTTTAAACACGCACCGTCAATTATCAAGTGCAACGAATGCACAATCTAAATCAATGGAGAAACTTGCATCAGGTATGCGTATCAACCGTGCAGGCGATGATGCTGCCGGTCTTGCAATCTCTGAAAAAATGCGTGGACAAATCCGCGGTTTGGACCAAGCTTCCCGTAACTCACAAGATGCTATCTCTTTGATTCAAACTGCAGAAGGTGCATTAAACGAAACGACTGATATTCTGCAACGTATGCGTGAGCTTGCTACACAAGCAGCAACAGACACCAATACTGGTACAGACCGTAATGAAATCCAAAAAGAAATCAATTCCCTAACATCTGAAATTAACCGTATCGCTAACACAACTGAGTTCAATAATCAAAAACTATTAAACGGCGACAAAGATGGAGCAGCAGTGGCAGGGAAACCAGCAGTTGCAGGAGAATATTCATTTGATTTTGGATCAATTTCCACCACTGTAGACGATACAATTGAAATTGGTGGTCAAACATTCACAGTTGTAGCTGCCGGGGATGAGGATCCAGCTACAGGTAAATTCAGTGATGCAGATACATTAAAAGCTGCCATCGAAGGTAATGCCGCACTTAAAGATAACTATTCTGTAGCTGTTGATGCTGGAACAGGAAAAATCACTTTAACTCAAAAAGCTGACAAAGAATCTTCTGTTGCCTTGACTGGTAACGGCGTTGGAACTGTAACAGAAGTTACTAAGGGTGCAGAAAAGGTCGACGCAGTTCCTGCTGACCCGGATAAGAGCCTTAAATTCCAAATTGGGGCTAATGAAAAACAAAGTTTGACTCTTGATATTGGAAATATGAGTGCAGAAGCTTTAGGTATATCTACTAAAGGAGCAGATAATGCAGGATTAGCAGTAACAGACGGAACTAATAACGAAACAACTGAACAAGCATTAAATGTAGGAACCCATGCTAGTGCTGCTGCAGCAATTACAAAAATTAATGACGCAATTAATACAGTATCAGCAGAGCGTTCTAAACTAGGTGCAAACCAAAACCGTTTAGAGCACACTATCAACAATTTAGGTACTTCTTCTGAAAACCTGACTGCTGCTGAATCACGTATACGTGATACAGATATGGCAAAAACAATGATGGAGCAAACTAAAAACTCTATCTTGGCGCAAGCATCACAAGCAATGTTGGCTCAAGCTAACCAGCAACCGCAAGGCGTTCTTCAGTTACTTCGTTAATTGAATAGTTAGCTTAACAATAAAGGGTCTGACACTTTGTGTCAGGCTCTTTTATTTGTACTGATTGAAGGGTGTAAGGAACACTGTGATGTAGAAAAAAAGAGATTACTGCCACTTAAAAAGGAAGGGACCATTCGTTCATGTCACCAAGGAACCTTATGGCTAAAATCCTAATAGAGTATGATGGCACTGCAAAATACACAGCTGAAGATGTCAGTAATGTGTATGGTGAAATGACTGTGAACACAGCTATCAATCACAAGCTGGATGGGATATATCAATTTTTAGTATGTTCGCTGATTATTTGAATAAAAAGGGAAGTCCTAAACAAGATTGTAGGTAAAGGGCTTTCTATCTAAATATTAGAACAAAGTTGATTGGAACGGAAGGTACGAGACTCCTGCGGGAGATACGTGTCCAAGGGAGACCCCGCAGGAGTCTCCCGGACCGCCCGCGGAAAGCGAGTGCCTGGAGTGGAAATCAACTAGACCCCAAATATTTTTCTGGAGTTTTTTTAGTAGAATCTCTTTTATAGCAAAGGATCATTAATGAGTATTTGCAGGTGCAACCAAAATCTATGAGTGACTAAAAATAAAACCTTAATTACCGATATAAAAAGTAAACAGATCAAATTGGGGGCTATTTAGATGCTGGAGAGTTTGTCCACGAATATTCTTTCCTCACAGCTTAGAACAGCAATCTCAGACGGAATTAGTTCATATTATCAACGTGAAATGAATACGTTTGCCTATTCAGAACAATGTGTGGAATCTAATAATGAGCCTGCTAAAGAAAAGGTGAATGAAGTAGTGGAAAGTTTGAACACCTTCCTGGATCCAACACAAACGGCCATCCATTTTGAGTATCATGAGGAGCTGAATGAGTATTATGTCAAGGTTGTGGATGACGTTACGGATGAGACGATCAGGGAGATCCCTCCTAAGAAGTTACTGGATTTCTATGCGGCAATGACAGAGTTTGTCGGGATTATGGTGGATGAAAAAATATAGGCGGGTGATTGATTGTGGTAAGAATCAGTGGTTTTGCGAGTGGAATGGACATTGATGAATTAGTTAAGAGTATGATGCAGGCGGAACGGGTGCCTTTGGATAAATTAACACAGAAAAAGCAGTATTCCGAGTGGCAGCGGGATGATTACCGCTCGATAAATACATCTTTATCAGAATTGGATAGACTCATTGGTGATGGGGTTGGGAAGCAGTCTTCCTTTATTAAAAAGAAAATATCGGTATCAAATCCAGATGCAGTATCGGTGAGAAATGTGAGCTCGACCAGTGATTTTACTGGAAATATCAAGGTGAATGGGCTTGCCAAAGCAGCAACCATGACCAGTACAGATAAATCAGCAGTTACTGATTCCAAAAAGAAACTATCGGAATTGGGTATCACGACTCCTCAAGATATTACGATACTGGCTATCAATAAAGATGGCGGTTTTGATACGGAAGTAAAAGATGGAGTAACAATGGACAAACCGTATACGCTTACTCTTAATGAAAACGATACGCTAGAGAGTGTTATTAATAAAATTAATGCTAACTCGGGAGTGACTCTATTTTTTGACGAAACCTCCCAGAAGTTTTCCATCACTGCTAAAAATACCGGTGATGTAAATGATCGCCCTGAAATTGAATTAGGGGGTAGCGGAGATTTTTTTGCTGTGTTAAAAATGAGCAGTAATAATGAAGGGGCTGTCGGCGCAAAAGGGGAAAATGCATCGATTACTTATAATGGACTGGACATTTCCCGGCCTTCGAATACGTTTCAAATCAATGGAGTGGAAATAACGGTTAAGCAGAAAACGACGGATACCATCACATTCTCATCAACGGCTGATGTGGATTCCATCTTGGATACAATCACTCAGTTTGTGAATAAATACAATGAAATCATTAAAAAGGTTCAGGATAAAACAGGTGAAGCGAAATATCGCTCCTTTACCCCGCTTACTACTGAGCAAAAGAAGGCAATGACAGAAGATGAAGTGAAGATGTGGGATGAGAAAGCGAAGAGCGGAACGTTAAAAAGTGACTCAACACTAAAAAGTCTCCTAACTACGATGAGAACGTCCCTATACACCTCGGTGGATGGAATCACAGGAAAAAACAATCTCAGCAGTTTGGGTATCACTACGACCAAGAATTATTTGGAGGGCGGTAAATTAACGATTGATGAGGACAAGCTCCGGGCAGCCATTAGTGAAGATCCCAATGCGATTTATGATATGTTCATGGCCAATGGAACGGAGAAAAGCGATAAAGGCCTCGCGCGTCGGTTACGGGGTGATATAGAATCATCCATGAAAGTGATTACTGAAAAGGCCGGAAAGGCCGGATATGTTAATAACAATTTTACAATTGGAAAATTGGTTGATGGGTTGGATAAGAGGATATCAACATTTGAAGCAAAGTTAACGAAATTGGAATCGCGCTATTACAATCAGTTCACGGCCATGGAAAAAGCGATTCAAAAGGCAAACAGCCAAAGTTCATCGTTAGCCTCTTATTTTAGTTAAGGCAAGTCGGAAAGGAAGATAAATATGGCGATAAATAATCCATATCAATCATATCAACAAAGTTCAGTCAATACAGCATCCCCGGGAGAGCTTACATTAATGCTCTATAATGGCTGCATAAAGTTCATCATGCTTGGGAAAAAAGCAATTGAAGAAGGAAATATCGAAGCGAAAAATACCAACATCATAAAGGCGCAAAACATTGTCCATGAATTGATGGTGACGCTGAATATGGATGTCGAAGTGTCCAAGGAAATGATGAGTCTGTATGATTTCATGAACCGACGTCTGATAGAGGCGAATATGAAAAATGATGTTGCAGCCTTGGAAGAGGTCGAGGGACTCGTTACTGACTTCCGTAATACCTGGAAGGAAGTTATTCAGATGAACCGGAAAAAACAGTTTACACAAAGCGGTCAAGTGTAATGATCATTCAAACCTTTCATGATTTGACTGTTGAATTACTTGCCGTTTTGGAAGATCGGACGATTGCAGAACGTGAAGATAAAATAGAAAGGTTCACACAGCTGATTGACCAGCGGGATGAACTTCTTTCTCAAATCAAACCGCCTTTTACTGGTGAAGAGCAACAACTTGGCCGTGCAACAATGTTACTTAACGAACAGGTCGATCGCATGCTTTATCTCCAAAAGCTGGAGATAAAGCGGGACATCCAGGAAATAAATAAGAAGAAAAAATCATCTAATAAATACACGAACCCCTATGAAAGTCTATCAATCGATGGCATGTTCTACGATAAAAGAAATTGATTACCCAGCCGTTTGGATTCCAAACGGTTTTTATGTTAAATATTTTTAAATTTTCTGTAAATAATGCGGGCTTAATTTTTTCTTTATTGCTAGGCATTTGTTATAATGAAGCTAGGGCAGACATCAACCCTTTCCAAAACCTTCCGACAATTGCTTCATAATTTCGACATATTTCATGATGTGTTTCTAAAGGGAACCGGAGGGGTATTGTAGAATCTAACTGTATAGTCTTAATTTAAGGAGGACTCACTTTATGAATTACAACGTACGCGGTGAAAACATTGAGGTAACTCCAGCAATTCGAGAATACGTCGAAAAGAAAATTGGCAAGTTAGAACGATATTTTAACAATACACCAGATGCAAATGTGTTAGTGAATTTAAAAGTGAACAATAATACATCTAAGGTCGAAGTGACGATTCCCATGCAGAATTTGGTTCTTCGCGCTGAAGAGGAAAATGCGGATATGTATGCTGCCATTGACTTGATCAATGATAAGCTTGAACGCCAAATTCGTAAACATAAAACGAAGGTCAATCGTAAGTTCCGGAACAATCTATCGACGACACCCGATACATTCGCTTTCAATACGGATGTTGACGAAGTGGTGGATGAATTCGAAGACGATAATGATATTGAAGTGGTCCGCAATAAGCGCTTTGATTTGAAGCCGATGGACAGTGAAGAAGCCATTTTACAAATGAATATGCTTGGTCACAGTTTCTTCGTTTACACGAATGCGGATACTAATACAACAAACGTAGTGTACCGCCGAAAAGATGGACGCTATGGATTAATTGAACCTAGTTAACTATAATTCTAAAATCAAAAGCACAACCCAGCCTCTGGGTTGTGCTTTTTTTATACATTTTGGTAGTTTCCCATTACATTAATAGCCGATGAGTCCATATGTTTGCTGTTGATTATTTCATTACTATTTTACTAAAGTTAGATGGATATAATCAAAAGGTATAAAAAATGACTGTAATTAACGAACAATTCTTGTTCTTTAACGAGATAGACGTTTATTTTTACCTATTCAAACACCTACAACTTTTGTACTATACTCAAGTTGTTAATTCTTTAAAGAGAACGAGTAGTTTCTTATAAAAAAACATTTGCTCAAGGTGCAGAGGGGGCGTTTTTTATATCGAAACAATTGCCATAAATACCATAGGGCTTCCTTTAGCAGTGCCGAATATGGAAAGTGGCTTTGCCCGATCTGCGGTGAGGACTTAACTGTGCAAAAAATTGGTTGCGCCCAAAGAGAGAATTAATACGCCCCATCGAATGGTTAATGAAGGCAGTATCCCCCATTTTAAAAAAAGCGAATATGAATAGGACTTTGATAATGATTGAATTAATATTAAAAATTCCTAATATTGTAATATTTTGTCGGATAAAAGGTTTGCTTTTAGATAGATTACCGACATAAAATAGCAATATATGGAGTGTGTATCCGTTATAATATGATTAAAAGTAATGATTTGGTAATAGTAACACGACAAAGGCAAACTTATTGAAATTAGGGCGCAAAGGCACAGGTCTAAGGTTTAGCGACTACGATGGCTGGTCTGCCTGAAATACAAAGAGTATTTTAGGAGGTAGAAGAGGTGGCTAATTTGGAAATAGATCAAGAATGGGTAAAGTTGATTTCAGAAGCAAGGAGCTTGGGTTTCAAAAAAGAGGAAATTAGTGCTTTTTTTGAACGGGAAAGCCTTGAGGTTACATTAGAGGAGAACGATGGAAGTTGAGTACTGAAAAGGAGCGAGAACATCCCTATAAACAGTGGTTCAATTCATTAGCTGTTTATAGGGTTGTTCTTCCATGAGATTCTAGCAAGTCTAGTTCATTCAAGCTGTATTCTTCCGGATTATGTAGGTAGATTATTAAACTACTATTCTTCTTTATCTTTTCTCCATTTATTAAACTCGATGAATTCCCTGAATTGTTGTTTTGATACACCCGAATTCATAGCCTCCTCAACGATTTTCATCCAGTCAGTGTCCAAGTTTTCCTTATTTGGTGCATCGTAAAGAAGGGCATCAACAGGAATGTTAAGCACGGCGGAGATTTTTTCAAGAAATTGAATAGAAGGATTCGTTTGTAAGTTTCGCTCGAGCGAACTTAAGTAAGACTTTGCCACCCCCGCTTTATCGGCGAGTTCAGTCATGGACATTTTCTTTTCTTCTCGCAGTTTTTTTACACGTTTACCAATCATCAATACCACCTCGAAACATGTTCTATTTATCTTCTGCTTATAAGTTTGAGTAGCCCACATTAAATCATTCAAAGCATGGAGCCTGTAAGGTTGGATTACCTTGACATGCTATCGCTAGAGAAGGACACAGATTAGTGATGGAAGGTTATGGATAGTTCTCAGTTGCATTTGGAATAGTGGGGAGTTTGCAATATATTTTTTATACTTCCTTTTATTTTAACAGTTTTACTCTTCATTTATCCATTGTTTTTCGTAATAATTGAATTCAGGTCTATACCAGGTAAGTGACATGAAGTTGTACCTCTAGGGTAGAAGTGGTAAAATTAAGCGTGGATTGTAATAATAGAAGGTGTGTTTCTTCTTACTTATATGAATTTTGTTATTGAACGATCATTACCATAATAGAGGAGCGTTATTGAATGCTTAATATATTAAATAAAGTTTTTGATCCGAATAAGCGGGAAATAAAGCGTTTGGAAAAAATCGCTGATCAGGTCGAAGCGCTGGCTGATAAGACGGCTGCGTTATCGGATGAACAGCTGCGTGCCAAAACGGGAGAGTTTAAAGAGCGTTATCAAAACGGGGAAACAGTGGATGATCTGCTAGTTGAGGCTTTTGCGGTTGCGCGTGAAGGGGCAAAGCGTGCTCTGGGCTTATATCCTTACCGTGTTCAAATCATGGGTGGGGCATCGCTTCATGATGGAAATATCTCCGAGATGAAAACAGGGGAAGGTAAAACATTAACCTCCACCATGCCGGTTTATTTAAACGCGCTTACTGGTAAAGGTGTACATGTCGTTACTGTCAACGAATATCTGGCACACCGTGATGCTACTGAGATGGGTATATTGTATGATTTCCTTGGCTTGACCGTCGGATTGAATTTGAACAGTCATTCTAAAGAAGAAAAACAAGAGGCGTACAATGCTGACATTACGTATAGCACGAATAATGAGCTAGGTTTTGATTACCTACGTGACAATATGGTGTTATATAAAGAACAAATGGTACAGCGGCCATTGCACTTTGCTGTCATTGATGAAGTCGATTCGATTTTGATCGATGAGGCGAGAACGCCTTTGATCATTTCCGGTTCCGCACAAAAATCGGCCCAGCTTTATATTCAAGCCAATGCGTTTGTGAGAACTTTACAAAAAGATACGGATTACACGTATGATGAAAAGACAAAAGGTGTTCAGCTGACCGAAGATGGGATGAACCGAGCTGAAAAAGCGTTTAACATCGATAATTTGTTCGATATTAGTCACGTTACTTTGAATCATCATATTAATCAGGCGTTGAAGGCGCATGTTTCCATGCATTTGGATGTGGATTATGTGGTCCAGGAAGGTGAGATTGTCATCGTTGACCAATTCACTGGCCGTTTGATGAAGGGCCGCCGTTACAGTGAAGGTCTCCACCAGGCGATTGAAGCGAAAGAAGGCCTTGAGATTCAAAATGAAAGCATGACTCTTGCGACGATTACGTTCCAGAACTATTTCAGGATGTACGAAAAACTTTCCGGTATGACTGGTACAGCCAAAACGGAAGAAGAGGAATTCCGCAATATCTATAATATGAATGTCATCGCGATCCCGACAAACAGGAATATCGTTAGGGATGACCGGGCAGATCTTATATACGCGTCAACTGATGGAAAATTCAAGGCTGTTGTGGAAGACATCGCCGAACGTTATACAAAGGGTCAGCCTGTGCTTGTCGGTACGGTTGCCATCGAAACATCTGAAGTCATTTCTGCCTATTTATCTAAAAAAGGGATCCCTCACGATGTTTTGAATGCAAAGAACCATGAACGTGAAGCGGAAATCATTGCGAATGCAGGTAATCAAGGCTCAGTCACGATCGCTACCAACATGGCAGGACGTGGTACGGATATCAAGCTTGGTGAAGGTGTCAAGGAGCTTGGTGGACTTGCTGTCATCGGTACGGAGCGCCATGAGAGCAGGCGTATAGATAACCAGTTGCGTGGTCGTTCCGGCCGTCAAGGAGACCCAGGGGTCACTCAATTCTATTTATCAATGGAAGATGAATTGATGCGCCGCTTCGGTTCGGATAACATGAAAAGCATGATGGCACGTCTTGGTATGGATGATTCCCAGCCAATTCAAAGTAAAATGGTGACCAGGGCCGTTGAATCCGCACAGAAACGGGTCGAAGGCAATAACTTCGATTCACGTAAGCAGTTACTGCAATATGATGATGTTCTCCGTCAACAACGGGAAATTATTTATAAGCAGCGTTTCGATGTAATGGAAAGTGAGAACCTACGTGAAATCGTCGAAAAGATGATTACTGCATCCATCCAGCGCAATGTTGCCGCATTTGCACCAATGGGCGATGAGGAAGGCTGGAATTTACAAGGTCTAGTCGATTACCTGAATGGTAACCTATTCAATGAAGGCTCAATCACTGTAAATGATTTAGATGGAAAAGATGAATTGGAATTGGTTGAATTCATTTTAGCAAAAGTGAAAGAAGGCTATGACCAAAAAGAAGAAGAGCTATCCGAAGAACAAATGCGTGAGTTCGAAAAAGTAATCGTTCTTCGTGCAGTCGATAGTAAGTGGATGGACCATATTGATGCAATGGAGCAATTGCGCCAAGGGATCCACCTTCGTGCTTATGGCCAGATCGATCCGTTACGTGAATATCAATCTGAAGGTTTCGCAATGTTTGAAGCCATGATTGCTTCTATGGAAGATGAAGTCGCTAAATATATCATGAAGGCTGAAATCCGCAACAATTTAGAGCGGAAGGAAGTCATAAAAGGACAAGCGGTCAACCCGAAGGAAGAAGACGGGGGAAAAGTGAAAAAGGCCCCTGCCCGTAAAAAGGAAGACGTTGGCCGGAATGCGTTATGTCCATGCGGCAGCGGTAAAAAATATAAGAATTGCCATGGTAATTTAGGCTAAAGTTAGGTGTATAATGATTATGAGACGGTAAAGTTTAACGCTTGCCGCCTCTTTTCATGTTTAGTTTGCATAAAGCAATATATTTGCATATAGTTTGAAGAGGTTAATTTGTAATGAAGCGAATCCCTCTACAGGGATTTTTTTTAACATACTTAATGAGGTGAAGAGAAATGGAATTGGCAGAAATTAGAAATGAACTCGAACGGACAGCGCAACGATTAACGGACTTTAGGGGGTCTCTTTGACTTAGATGAAAAAGAGGCACGAATCGCACAGCTTGAAAATGAGATGACACATCCTGATTTTTGGAATGATCAGCAAAAAGCACAGACTGTCATCAATGAAACGAATGCTTTGAAAGAACAAGTGAATCAATTGTCCGACCTTAATGAATCATATGAAAATCTGGATTTGACATATGAACTAGTGAAAGAAGAGAATGATGAAGAACTTTTGGCTGAGCTGGAAGAAGAAATCACGATTCTTTCACAAAAGATGAATGACTTTGAACTTCAACTTTTACTAAGTGAAGAATATGATTCGAAAAATGCCATTCTTGAACTTCATCCAGGTGCAGGCGGAACGGAGTCCCAGGATTGGGGTTCAATGCTACTTCGTATGTATACAAGATGGGGTGAAAAAAGAGGCTTTAAAGTGGAAACCCTTGATTACCTTCCAGGTGATGAAGCTGGAATCAAGAGTGTCACTTTACTTTTCAAAGGCCATAACGCCTATGGCTATTTGAAAGCGGAAAAGGGCGTGCACCGTCTAGTCCGTATTTCTCCTTTCGATTCATCGGGACGGCGCCATACTTCATTCGTTTCGTGTGAAGTCATGCCGGAATTCGATGAGACGATCAATATAGAAATACGCACGGAAGATTTGAAAGTCGACACGTACCGGGCAAGTGGTGCAGGTGGTCAGCATATCAATACAACTGACTCGGCAGTCCGGATCACCCATTTACCTACCAATACTGTGGTAACGTGTCAAAACGAGAGATCGCAAATCAAAAACAAGGCCCAAGCCATGAATATGCTGAAAGCCAAATTGTATCAACGTGAAATCGAACAGCAACAAGCGGATTTGGATGAAATCCGCGGTGAGCAAAAGGAAATTGGCTGGGGAAGCCAAATTCGTTCTTATGTTTTCCACCCGTATTCCATGGTTAAGGATCACCGTACTAGTGCGGAGACCGGAAACTTGGGAGCTGTCATGGATGGGGATATTGATATGTTCATTGATGCGTACTTACGTTCAAAATTATAAGATATGCAAGTCGGACCATTTCGCGGTCCGGCTTTTTTATGGTTTCTTATGCATGAAAGATCCTTGAATGACCTATTAAACACGTCCTCTGGCTGACATTAACAGGATATGAAAAGGGATGTTCTGCTTCGTTCGGCCAATACTATATATAGAGGAAAAGAAACCGGGCGAAGCATCCTTTAATACAAAAGTTAATGGAGTATTGATGGGTGATTGTTGGTTCGGCCATAATTGCCATGACCGGGGTGTATAGGGATATGGCGGCTATATGGATAATACTCGTCCTATATATTGATGTGCGTAATAGACCAGTCGGAATTCACCAAATTGAAACAAATGGTGAAACAAGTTGACCCTAAAGCGTTTGTAATTGTAATCGACGCATCGGAGGTACTTGGGGAGGGTTTTAAACTGGAATAAAATTGGTATAATGTTCTTGTACTGGTATAAATCAGAGGGGGTAAATTCAATGAAAATGAAATGGTTAGCCTTAGTTCTGGGTACTTCTTTGGCCTTGGCAGCATGCGGTGGAAATGATGATGCTGCAGATAAAGAGCCTGCTAAAAATAGCGAAACGACAACGGCAGGTGCTGGTGATGCCGCGAAAATTTACGAAAACAAATGTTCAAGCTGTCATGCAGTGAATCTCGAAGGCGGTGTGGGACCGAATTTAACGAAGGTCGGCTCGAGGCTATCAAAAGCGGACATCGAAAAGGTCATTGCGAATGGCCAAGGTGCAATGCCAAAAGCTATAATCCAAGGCAAGGAAGCGAGTATGGTCGCGGAATGGCTTGCCGAACATAAGTAATGATCAATGAAACGTTCTGCTTAGCAGGACGTTTCATTTAATCTCCTTTAAAATCCTCGAATAACCACATTTAATCCCTTATCAAGCAATCAAATCCTAGGAATATTACATAGATGTTGATATATGTCTAACTGAAATGAAACTGTAATATTTTTTATGCTTAATTTGACAAAATTTGATGTTATAATGTTTCTGTGCTCAAGTAAGAGAGATTCCTGTCAGATTTCAGTGAAAATTGTCGAAAAAGCTGTAGATACATAGTGATAATACAAGCAAATTAGGTGGTTTTAGAATGATAGAAATGATAGATGTGAAAAAGACATATCCAAATGGCGTAATTGCCATTAATGGTATCAATGTGAAAATAAAGCCAGGCGAGTTCGTTTATGTAGTAGGTCCCAGTGGTGCCGGAAAATCGACCTTCATCAAAATGATGTATAGGGAAGAAAAGCCGACAAGCGGTAATATCTTGGTCAATGGCATTAGCCTGCCAAGTATCCGCAATTCGAAAGTTCCTCTATTCCGCCGTAATATCGGTATGGTATTCCAAGATTTTAAACTCCTTCAAACATTCACTGCTTATGAAAATGTAGCATTTGCCATGGAAGTTATCGAAAAGGAACCAGAAGAAATCAAAAAGAGAGTCATGGAAGTTCTTGATCTGGTTGGCATTAAACATAAAGCAAGGATGCTGCCTTCCGAGTTATCTGGTGGGGAACAGCAAAGGGTTGCGATAGCCCGTTCGATCGTCAATGATCCTAAGGTAGTCATAGCCGACGAGCCTACAGGGAATCTTGATCCTGAAACATCGTGGGAAATCATGAACATATTTGAAGAAATTAATAAACGCGGAACTACACTTGTCATGGCCACTCATAATAGGGACATCGTCAACAATATCAAACGACGTGTCATTGCCATTGAAAGTGGAAAAATAGTTCGCGATGAACATCGAGGTGATTACGGATATGAAATTTAGAACATTGCTCCGTCACTTCCGTGAAAGTTTTAAAAATATTGGCCGTAATGGATGGATGACGTTTGCTTCAGTCAGTGCAGTAACGGTCACACTAACATTGGTTGGCGTCTTTTTAGTGCTCATGATGAATTTAAATCATATCGCGGGAAATGTGGAGAAAGATGTCGAAGTTCGTGCACATATTGATAATGCGGCGAATGATGACGATATAAAAGAAATTGGTAGGGAGATTACGAAGATGAAGGGCATTGAATCAGTCATCTTCTCTCCAAAAGATGAAGAGCTTACGAATTTAATAGATGATTTAGGCGATAATGGTGATGCTTTTAAACCATTTGAACAGGACAACCCATTAAGGGACGTTTATATCATCAAAACGAAATCTCCGCAAGATGTCATCAAGGTGGCAAAGAAAATCGAAGGTCTTGATTATATCCAAAGTGTTAAATATGGACAAGGCTACGTCGAGAAACTATTCAAATTCGTGAATATCGCGAGAAACATAGGGATCGTTCTTATTGTAGGATTACTATTTACTGC
This sequence comes from Peribacillus sp. YIM B13481, assembly GCF_042787985.1. NCBI lineage: Bacteria > Bacillati > Bacillota > Bacilli > Caryophanales > Bacillaceae > Peribacillus > Peribacillus sp. YIM B13481. The sequence continues at coordinate 173,492 of NZ_JBHZPE010000001.1, read as the reverse complement.
AATGTTCCTGATTTCGAATACGATTAAAATTACCATTGTAGCTAGAAGAAAAGAAATTGAGATCATGAGATTAGTGGGAGCAACGAATACATTCATCCGTTGGCCATTCTTCTTGGAAGGACTATGGTTGGGAATCCTCGGTTCCATCATTCCAATCGGTCTGATTGCTGCACTCTACTACAATATTTATAAATATGCTGCACCGCAGATTACGTTCAAATTCATAGATTTTCTACCTGCAAACCCATTTATTTATCAAGTTTCGGCCATCCTCATTGTAATTGGCGCCGTTATCGGGATATGGGGCAGCTTGATGTCCGTTAGGAAGTTCTTGAAAGTATAAAAAAGCATCTTTACACTCGAATATTAAAGAAGCCAGATACAGATAGAGAGACGTTACAAGGCACTGGATGTAACGGGATTGAAAGGGGAAATGAAACGTGAAAAAAAATATCATTGCCATGAATGCCTCCATCATGATTGGGTTGGGAAGCATTTTAGCGGCACCTTCGGTTTATGCTGAGTCGATTTCGGATCTGCAAAAACAGAAAGAATCCATTCAGGAAAAACGTACGGGCGTTGAATCGAATATTTCCGACACGGAGAAGAAAATCGATAACCTGCAGGATAAGCAAATGACAGCAGAAGAACAAATCGAGGCCATTGAAGCGAAAATTGCAGAGTCCTCAAAAAAAATCGATGCTAAAAATGCTGAAATTACAGAAACGAAAAAAGAAATAGAGGCATTGAAAGAAGAGATTAAAGTATTAAAAGAGCGGATCGCAAAACGTAATGAAGTATTGAAGGAAAGGGCACTTTCTTTCCAGGAGACTGGTGGGGACGTGAACTATCTTGAAGTATTATTCGGATCATCCAGTTTTGGGGATTTAGTTGACCGTGTCGGAGCTGTAGCGACAATTGCTGAAGCCGACAGGGATATTTTAAAACAGCATGAGCTGGATAAAAAGGATCTGGAAGAAAAGCAAAATGCCGTTGAAACGAAGCTTGCCAGTTTACAAGTGGCAAAAGCTGAACTATTAGAAATTCAAATGCAACAAAAGCAGCAGAAGCAAGAAAAGGATGCATTGGTTAAGAAATTAAGGCAACAAACTAAAGAACATGAAGATGTGAAGATGGGCTTAGAGGAAGAAAAAGAGAATCTTGCTGCTCAAGAAAAAGCTATCAAGTCAGCCATCAACTTAGAGCATCAACGTCTTGCCGAATTGGAAGCAGCTCGTAAAAAAGCGGCAGCCGAAGCGCAAAAACGTGCAGAGCAAGAAGCGGCACAAGCGGCAGCACAAGCAGCATCTCGAGCATCCGAATCTAAAAAACAATCTACTTCTTCAGAATCCAGTGCAAAAAGCAACAGTTCATCACCATCATCTTCACCTTCACCTTCACTCTCTTCGTCTAATGTAAGTCAAGTGCCAGCTGTATCATCGGGTACTTTCACTAGACCAAGTGCAGGATATGTATCATCAAGAATGGGTGAACGTTGGAATAAACAGCATGCCGGCATCGATATTGCTGCTAGCGGAACGGTTCCAGTTGTAGCAGCAGCCGACGGAGTCGTAAGCCGTTCTTACTTATCAAGTACATACGGTAACGTCGTCTTTGTTACCCATTCAATCGGCGGTCAGCAATGGACTACTGTGTATGCACATTTAAGATCTAGACAAGTAAGTGAAGGTTCTGTTGTTGCCAAAGGCCAACAAATTGGCATCATGGGTAGCACAGGACATTCAACCGGTCAGCATTTACACTTTGAGTTACATAAAGGGCCATGGAATTATAGCAAGTCAAATGCTGTTAATCCATTAAACTATATAAATATTTAATACCCAATATATCATCGGAAAAACAGATTAGGATAAATTCCTAATCTGTTTTTTTGTGGTGTATCATTTTCTTCAAGCATATTCATTCCAATCCCCACATATAGTGAAATACATATCAGGGTCAGAAATGGGGATAAATATGGTCAAAAAATGGGTACTTCCTCTAGCAATCATCATGTCACTAGCCATTGGAGCAGTGGGGGGCATATATTGGACAAGCTTCCCGGATAAGAATGAAGCAAAGGAAGAAAGTCAAACAATACCGAAGGATAAGGAATGGGCAAAAGTGGAACAAGCTTACGGTTTGATCGTAAGCCAGTATGTAGAACAGGTGGACGGTTCTAATCTGGTGGAAGGTGCCATCCAAGGCATGCTGTCAGCGTTGAAAGATCCTTATTCCGTATATATGGACAAGGAGACCGCTAAGCAATTCAATGAAACCTTGGACTCCTCTTTTGAAGGGATAGGGACTGAAATTGGAATGGAAGATGGTAAGGTCATAATTGTATCTCCTTACAAAGACTCGCCTGCCGAAAAAGCTGGACTAAAGCCGAAGGATCAAATCCTTAAGGTGAATGGTGTAAGTGTAGAAAGTTTAGATCTATATGAAACACGCCTGAAAATCCGTGGCGAAAAAGGGTCACCCGTAAAAATGGAAATAAAGCGGGCAGGGGTTGCCAATCCACTTGAATTCAATATGGTGCGTGCTGAGATTCCATTGGATACCGTATTTTCATCAATTAAGGAAGTCGCCGGAGAACAAATAGGTTACATCGAGTTGACTACATTTTCGGAGAATACTGCCACTGATTTCAAAAAACAGATGAAGGAGCTGGAAAAGAAGGGAATCGAAGGCTTGGTCATAGATGTACGAGGCAATCCAGGTGGCCTTCTTTCTAGTGTGGAAACGATTCTTGGCGAGTTCATCACAAAAGAAAAGCCCTATTTGCAAATTGCAGAAAGAACGGGAGAAACCCAATCGTTTTTTACAAGCCTTAAGAAAGCGAAAGATTATCCCATTGCCGTCTTGACGGATAAGGGCAGCGCATCAGCCTCGGAAATCCTGGCTGGCGCCATGCAGGAGGCGGGAGGCTATCCATTGGTCGGCGAGAAGACCTTCGGGAAAGGCACAGTACAGCAAGCTGTACCGATGGGTGATGGCAGTAAGATTAAACTTACATTATATAAGTGGCTGACGCCTTCAGGCAACTGGATCCATAAAAAGGGGATCGAACCGACAATCAAAGTAAAACAGCCAGATTACTTTAATGCCCATCAGCTGGCCGTTGAGAAGGTCCTACAGCGGGATATGAATGATGAACAAATCCAGTATGCACAAAGCATTCTGAAAGGAATTGGATTTGAACCGGGTCGTGAGGATGGTTATTTTGATTGGGGTACGGAAGTCGCTGTAAAAGCATTCCAAAAACAATTTGGACTGAAAGTGACTGGCAAGCTGGACGCTAAAACCGCGGCACATCTTGAATCCGCCATCCTGGAAAAGATCCAGGATGAAGATAATGATATTCAATTACGCACGGCTTTGAATTATTTAGTGAAATAATGCGAAGGCACCGCAGCTTAAGGAGCGGTGCTTTTTTTGCGCTTGATCAAGCTTCCGTCTGGAAACATGAAGGCAGTGTAGGGGAAACAAAAGATAAAGCTACTTTTTCTGCATCTTAATAGGCAGGGAGGTTACATTTTTGATAGAATAGGAGGTATATGACCAGAACGAAATTCAACAAAATTTTGATTACTTTTGAGGATGGTGGATAGAAATTGACAACGGATTGGCTGATAGCATGCTTAATGGGATTAGGAAAACTCTTCCTTCATCCTTTGCTTTATGTTTCGATTGCATATTGTTTATTCATCGGCTATCTTCGCGTTAAACGGGAACGCCATGATTTTAATACGAAGATCTACAGTATTTCCATGGAGCTGCGTTCCATGTTACCTCAAGGGTTGATATGGGGATTAATCCTTTCTGTCCTCACGTTGGCTTTGGGACTCACTATTCCCTTGGCGGCGCTGTTCATCATGGCAGGGGTTACGATCTTGTCTATGTTATCCATGAAAAGGAGGCTCGTTTCCCCCGTTTATACAGTGGGACTCACTTTCTTTATCCTTTTCTTTTTATATGATAGAGATATCAAGCTGCAGGTATTTCAGGATGCATTTAATCAGCTGGATCGGTCCGTATATCCGACACTTGTTATTTTGATAGGGTTATTGCTGATTGCTGAAGGGTTTTTGATTGTAGGCAATGGAAGTAAAAAGGTATCCCCACAGTTGGAGGTATCCAAGAGGGGGCAGCCGATAGGTGTGTATGTTTCACAGCGAATCTGGCTAATTCCAATGTTCGTTATGATTCCAGGAGGACAGCTTCCAGCGCCTTTTGAATGGTATCCGGTTTTTTCAATCGGGGACATAAATCTGTCGCCAATCGTGCTTCCCATTTTAATCGGCTTCAAGCAAAAAGTTCATGGGACGCTCCCGGAACAGGCCATTAGGGCGCAAGGCAAAAAGATAGGAGCATTGGGATTTGTGATTACGCTATTAGCGGCAGTTGGTTACTGGTACCCGCCATTGGCAATCATTACGGCCATTTTAGCAATCCTGGGTCGAGAATTCCTGAATTATTCCCAAAAGGCAATGGATGAAAAGCTCCCTTTTTATTTTTCAAAAAGTAAGCTTGGTGTCCAGATCTTAGGCATAATCCCTCAATCTCCGGCAGATAAGATGGGGTTGCTTAAAGGGGAGGTCATTTCGAAAATAAATGGTGTCGTCGTCAGGGAAGAAGAAGAGTTATACAGGGCGCTCCAAATAAACCGGGCGCATTGCAAGCTTGAGGTCATCGATAATAATGAACAGATTCGTTTTGTGCAAAGAGCCTTATTTGACGGGGAGCATTACGAATTGGGCATCTTGTTCGTTGACGATCAATTAAAGGAAAGTGGACAAGCGGGGTAAGTCATTAAAGCGAAGCGCATGAATGTAAAAAAGTAAAACGGCCTTTCTCGAATCTTATATCGAGAAAGGCCGTTTTAAGTAGGATTGCGATCTTGTATTCTTACTTTTTAAGCATGATTTTTTCTATATCATCCAGCATTTTATTAGCTGCAATTACTCCGCCGGCCGTATTCCATGTTGCGTCACTAACCTCATAAGCATTTCCTTTTTTGACTGCATCAAGGTTTTTCCAAAGTGGATCATTAGTCCACTCTTTTGCAGAGCTTAGTGCTTGTTTGTCGCCTTCAGGAGCGTAGGTGAAGTAAAAGAGAATATCTCCATCCATTTTAGGGATGGCTTCTTTCCCAACCTCGATGGCAAGGTTGCCTAATTTATTATTTGGAGTGAACAGTTCCTTCTGTTGTTCTGGACGTTTAAATCCTAATTGATCGAAAATCACTCCAGAGAATGAATCTGTATAATAAATACGAGTTGTTCCAGCCATGAAACGAACAATGGAAACTTTTTGATTTACCTTATCACCCAATTTAGCTTTAAGGTCTTCTGTGCGTTTATCGAATTTAGCAATTACGTCGTTTCCTTTTTCTTCAAGGTTCAAGGCTTTCGCATATAGTTTAAAGTTTTCTTTCCAATCTCCTCTTAGCGTTTCAGAAAAAACGGTAGGGGCGATTGCATTTAACTTATCATAAACAGCTTCTTGGCGTATCTTGCTTCCGATAATCAAGTCAGGCTTCAGTGATGCGATTTTCTCTAAGTTAACTTCATGTTCAACACCAACAACTTCGACCCCATCCATATCATCTTTAATATGGTCGTACCAAGGGTCACCAAGCCATGATTTAACGGCACCAACAGGTTTGATTCCTAAAGCAAGTAATGCTTCAGTGCCTTCATTTGTTAGAACGACCACTCTTTTAGGCGTTTTTTTCAATTCGGTAGTGCCCATGGCATGCTCTATTGTGTAGCTTGTGTCTTTTTTCTTGTCTTCAGCTTTATTTCCTTCGGCTTGATCCTTCGAATTCCCGCAAGCTGCTAAAAGGAAGACTGCAAATATTGTAAAAATCGTTAAAAATGACTTTAATCTAAACATCTATGTATCCCTCCCAATTTTAAAGCAAATGATAATCATTCGCACTTACCAGCATCATCATAAAATGAATATACTTTTCTGTCAATATATAATTGAAAATGATTCTCAAAATCATTGACATAATCCTGTTAACGCCAGTACAATTGAATAAAATAAGGATTTACAAACGTGATTGGAAAGGTAACTGGTTATGTTATTAAAAAATTCATGGCAGAAATGGATGGGGCTATTCATTACCATTCTTTTGCTGCTGTTTTTACTATGCTCAAGCATTGTATACGGATATACAAATACAACATGGCAAATGGCTATTGATGCTTTTACCCATTTCAATGGGACGAATGAACACATTGTCATTCAATCAGTCAGACTTCCACGGGCCCTGATCGCATCGGCAATTGGTGCAAGTTTAGCCATCTCGGGGGTTTTGATGCAAACGCTGACTAAAAATCCCCTCGCATCTCCAGATATATTCGGGGTCAACGCAGGCGCGGGATTGGCGGTTGTCACTGGGGTCACCGTTTTTGGGATAAGCAATCTTCAAGTATTCACTTGGTTGTCTTTTATAGGGGCAGCCATAGCCGCGATAAGCATATATATGATTGGAAGCATGGGACGGGGCGGCTTGACACCGATGAAGCTGACATTGGCCGGTGCAGCCATGACTGCCATGGTATCTTCACTGACACAAGGTCTTCTCGTTTCCAACGAGGCCCTTTTAGAGCAAGTCCTATTCTGGCTTGCTGGATCAGTTTCCGGAAGAAGTTTAGACAATTTAATAGCCGTCCTGCCTTATCTTACTGTTGGCTGGGGCATTGCCTTGGTCGTCTCCGGTAAAATGAATGTGTTATCCATGGGTGAAGATGTTGCAAAAGGTCTTGGACTGAATATAGTTTTCCTTAAAATTGTTCTGGGACTGGCAATCATTCTGCTCGCTGGAGGATCAGTGGCGGTTGCAGGCCCGATTGGTTTTATAGGAATTGTCGTTCCGCATCTTACCCGTTCAATAGTAGGCATTGATCATCGCTGGTTGATTCCGTTCTCTGGACTTTTCGGAGCGGTGCTTTTGATCACAGCAGATATCATATCCAGGTATATCCTGATGCCTCGAGAAGTTCCGGTTGGAGTCATGACAGCCATAATCGGAACCCCATTCTTTATTTATATAGCTAGAAAGGGGTTCAGCGGTCGATGAAATCGTTTAAGAGCTTTCGTTTTTTTAATGAAAAAATATCATTCTTAATGGATAAAAAAGCCATGATCGTGATCTTTATATTATTTTTAGTCACTTCATTAGTATTTGTGATCAGTACTGGAGTGGGTGAAATGAATATACATCCTTTGAGTGTCCTCCAGGTCTTTATCGGAGGGGGGACTGAGGGCGATCGGCTTATCATCCAATCTTTCCGGCTGCCTAGAATAATCGTTGCTCTCTTGGTAGGGATGGGTCTTGCAGTAGCTGGAGGAATCCTGCAAGGGATGATTCGAAATCCACTTGCCTCCCCTGATATCTTGGGGATAACAGGAGGAGCGACTGTAGCGGTCGTTGGCTTCATGGCCATTTTTAGCGACAAGAATCATTCCTTAACGGTGAGCATCAATTGGCTGCCGTTAGCTGCATTCATTGGGGCGACAGTCGTAGCTTTACTTGTTTATTCATTAGCCTGGAAAAATGGAGTTCCCCCGATAAGGCTTGTGTTGATCGGGATTGGGGTGATGGCTTTAATGAAGGCACTCACAACAATGATGATGATTCTTGGCCCAGTCTTTCTAGCGAGCCAGGCAAACCTTTGGATCACGGGATCAGTGTCAAACTCCAGCTGGAGTAATATTGCTGTGCTTGCTCCGTGGACGATTCTATTCCTTTTACTTGCCTTTCTGTATGCTAGAAATATTAATTTACAGGAGCTAGGCGATGACCTTGCAACGGGGCTTGGGGGGCATGTCCAAAAACAGCGATTTACATTATTGATGATCAGTACAGCATTGATTGGTGGTTCTACAGCTTTTGCTGGAGGAATAGGCTTTGTGGGATTAATGGCACCCCACATGGCTAGAAGGCTGGTTGGTTCGAGTTTTGGAGTGTTATTGCCGACTTCAGCTTTGCTAGGTGGCATCCTGGTTATGGTGGCGGATTTGGTTGGACGGACCTTATTCTCACCTTTGGAAATACCGGCTGGTGTCTTTACAGCGAGCATCGGGGCTCCATACTTCATTTATTTACTGTATAAAACGAGGAATTCGTAAATCCGGTAAATGTAGAAAGAAGCAGTCATCCTAGGGATGGCTGCTTCTTTATTTCATTAAGCTTCTTTAGCTGCTTCGATTTCGATGGTTAGAGTGATTTGATCCCCGATTAGTACGCCGCCTGTTTCTAATGCTGCGTTATAGGTTAAACCATAATCACTGCGTTTAATTTTCCCTTTTCCGCTAAAGCCTGCTTTTTCATTACCCCATGGATCTTTTCCTTGGCCTTCGAAGGTGATGGCGAAAGTTTCTTCTTGTGTGATTCCGTTAAGGGTTACATTACCTGTTACATCGTATTCATCATCATCCGTGTTTACTATTTTTGTTGATTTGAATGATAATGTAGGATTTTTTTCTACATCAAAAAAGTCAGCAGAACGCAAGTGATTATCCCGATCTGCATTGCGTGTGTCAATACTGGCCACATCAACGGTAAACTCGATATCCGCAGTTGTTAGATCCGATGGATTTGCTGAAATGATTGCGTCGAATTTGCTAAAACTTCCTTTTACTTTAGCGATCATCATATGTTTTACAGAAAATTCAATAGAACTGTGAGTCGGGTCGACTGTCCATTTTGTATTGGTCATGGTTATTCCTCCTGAATATTAATCTTGAACTTATATATCTTTAATTTGAGATACTTGAACTTAATGTAATTATAAGAGGTGAAAGTAATAGTGTCAACTGAAAGTTTTCCTTTATTTAGAAAACGTGTAAAAACCCTGTGCATTTAAGGGGCACAGGGTTTTTTAAGAAGAGGTGTGATTACCTTTCTTTATAAATTGTCATGTTGTTTCACTTGTTGATTAGTCACTTTACTCGGCCAAAAGGCACGTCGGTCAAGTAGGGAGGTTATCGCAGGAACCAGGAAAGGGCGTACGATGAATGTGTCCATTAACACACCCAGGGCGGTAATGAGCCCGAATTGAACCAATACTTGAATGGGAAGTGTGGCAAGAACGGAAAAAGTGGCTGCCAAGATTATTCCGGCGGAAGTGATCACACCGCTAGTTTCTGTAACGCCTTCTCTTATGGACTGCTTGATTGGCCTCGTTTTTTTCTTGCGCCAAATGCTTGAAACCATGAAAATGTTATAATCTTCTCCAAGTGCGACCAGGAATACGAATGAATAAAGTGGAATTGTCCCCTCTATGGCATCCACACCCATGAAATAGTGCAAGATTATCCAGCCTAAGCCCATAGCCGCAAAGAATGAGAGTATGACTGTTCCCATTAAATACACCATGGCTGTCATAGATCGCAAGTAGGCTAAAAGGAGCAAGGAAATCAGGACGATGATAATCGGGATGATCATGAATTCATCGGCTTTTACGGTATCCCTTTTATCAAATTGTGTCGCAGTTTGCCCGCCAACCCAAACTTTTTCATCAACTGAAGAGACATTGGCCGCCTTCAATTCTTTCTCCGCCATGTTGCGGATTTCTGGAATTGAATCAATGGCCTCAATATCATATGGGTTTATGTTGAATGTGACTCCATAGGATTGCAGATTTTTATTTGATTTACTTGTAACTGGATCAGCAACACTTTCAACGATGCTCATCCCTTTTAATGCATCCGACAAATCGATATCCTTACCATCCGTATCGACAACCACTGTGGCTGGTGCCAGTTCGCCTGGTGAGTAAGAGTTGGATATGACAGTATAGCCTTCCCGGGAGTTCATATCTTTAGGGAAAGAAGAGAGAATATCATATGAATATTTTATTTGCGAAGAATATCCAGCTAAAACACTGAAGATGAGCAGGCATGTAAGAATGACGGTCCATGGTTTGGTTGTGACGATATTACCAATCCAATTACCGATTCGGCCTGATCCTTTAAATTTTTTGACGGCTTTTCCCTTTTTCTTAGCACGTGCTTCTTCCATTTCTGGTGTGCGAGGAACGATTGGGAAGAAGGAAGCCCTACCGAATACAGAAAGCAATGCCGGTACAAGTGTTAAAGCCGCTACCATCATGATTAAAATGGACAAGCTGAATGGTACAGCAAAACGGTGATAGGCTCCGTATTTGGCTACAAGCAATGTTAGTAGGGAAATGACGATCGTAAGGCCGCTCATCGCAATGGCGCCTGATGAATCTTTGAATGCCGCGATCATGGCATCCCGTTTACTTTCATGAGTCCTTAATTCACTTCTGTAGTGAGAGATTAAAAATAGACAATAATCCGTTCCTGCACCGAATAATAATACGGTCATGATTGAAATGGCCTGTGAATCGACTGTAATCCAACCATGGTCTGCCATGAATCCAAGGATCGGACTTGTGACAAGATACGCGAAGCCTACTCCGATTAGCGGGATGATGGCTAAAAGCGGGGAACGGTAAATGAGCAATAAGACAACAAGTACAAGTATTACAGTCGCTAAAAGCAATTGGAAATCAGCACCTGAAAATAATCCCGTTGCATCGACGGATATCCCTACAGGGCCCGTCACTCGAAGGGATAATTCATCTGAATCCGTCGGGACCTTGAATGGGTCCAATCCAATGCGTTCCGATACTATTTCATTAATGGTTCCAAGATTTTTTTCCAGAATGGCAGTCCCGGTCTTTTCCTTAAAGAAAAGCGGCTGTACGAAAGTCGTTCCATCCTCTGAAACTGATTCTTGCAGAGCAGGCAATGGGATGTCATGAAGCGGTGGTAAAAAAGATTGCTGTGTAAGTGGGTTATCTGTAAGTTCTTTGGAGATGTACTGGATTTCGGCCAAGTCGGCTGCTGTCAGTCCGCCTTCCCGATGCCATGTCAGCAGGGCCGGTAATCCTGAAGAATTCGGAAACTCTTCGTTAATAAGTTCATCAGCCACGACAGAAGCAGAGTCTGCAGGCAAGTCAGCGGCATTATTCGCTGTTCGATCATTTACTGCAGGCAATGTGAAGGTTAATAGAATTGCTGTAATTATCCATACAGCAATGACAATCCAACGACTGGTTTTTCCAGTCATCATCCTGCCAAGTCTTCCTAATATTGATTCGTCCAATGAAGGCACCCCGCTTTTTGTTTTTTATCCTTACTTCATTATATTTGTGTTTTGCTAGCTTATACAAAAATGGGTATGCTCCCTAAGCTTCAATCCATCATGAATCCCGTTTGCAGCGTTTCTTGATAGTTACTGGGTGCTAACAGTTTTTCTTCCGTAGGATTGGGAATGAATCCTGATCCAACTAAAATGGCAGTTGTTTATTAGCTCTAATATCCTGCAAATTACGCGTTTTTGTACCTCGATTCCTTATATGTTTTTTCGATTTTATGAAGCGGCGTTATTAATGGAGTGAAAATATACTTATTCACATATAGGAGAAAAGCAATTATTTATCTGATTTCTATTAAATTTGAAGATTGAAGAGTGAAATAAAGGGAATAGGGGAAAGTATAGTATGTTGGCTTTTATTAACAAAGGAGGGAATTTTTTTGTCTGATAAATCCAAAAAAACCAATGATGAAGCGCAAGAAACATTAACGAACAGGCAAGGGCACCCCGTAACGAATAACCAGAGTCTTAGAACTGTAGGGAACAGAGGTCCAAGTACACTTGAGAACTACGATTTCCTGGAAAAGATCAGCCACTTCGATAGGGAGCGGATTCCTGAACGTGTCGTGCATGCCCGTGGTGCAGGTGCACATGGTTATTTTGTTCCGACTGGTAAAGCAGGGGAAGAGCCGATTTCAAAATATACGAGAGCGAAGGTTTTTCAGGAAAAAGGTAAAAAAACACCGGTATTCGTGAGATTTTCATCTGTTATTCATGGAGGGACGTCACCGGAAACGCTACGTGATCCCAGGGGGTTTGCCGTAAAATTTTATACGGAAGATGGGAACTGGGATCTTGTAGGGAATAATCTGAAGATATTCTTTATCCGAGATGCCATGAAATTCCCTGATCTGATCCATGCATTCAAACCGGATCCGGTTACGAATATCCAGGACGGAAGAAGGATTTTCGATTTTTGCTCCAGCTCCCCAGAAACATTTCATATGATTACGTTTGTTTTTTCCCCTTGGGGCATTCCTGCCAATTACCGCATGATGCAAGGGTCAGGGGTCAATACTTATAAATGGGTGAATGAGGAAGGCAAAGCCGTACTTGTCAAGTATCACTGGGAACCGAAACAAGGGATCAAGAACCTGACACAGAAAGAGGCTAATGAAATACAAGCTACGAATTTCAATCATGCCACACAGGATTTATATGAAGCGATCGAACGTGGGGACTACCCGGAATGGGATCTAAACGTACAGATCATGAGTGATGACGATCATCCTGAATTGGATTTTGACCCGCTGGACGATACAAAGATCTGGCCGAAAGATGAATTCCCATGGCTGCATGTCGGTACGATGGTATTGGATAAGAATCCGGAAGACTATTTCACTGAAGTGGAACAGGCTGCATTCGGCACGGGTGTCCTAGTGGATGGATTGGACTTCTCGGATGACAAGATGTTACAGGGACGTACTTTTTCTTATTCCGATACACAGCGTCACCGTGTTGGCGCGAATTACCTGCAATTGCCGATTAATGCTCCAAAGAAACGGACAGCCACGAATCAGACTGGCGGACAGATGCAATATGAAGTTGGCAGGGGGAACCAAAGCCCCCACATCAACTACGAACCATCAACAGTTGGCGGTTTGAAAGAAGCTGAACAGACGGGCAAGGAGTATACACCTATGGTAGAAGGGAAACTTGTCCGTGAGACAATCGATCGCCAAAGCAATACGAAGCAGGCCGGTGAAACATTCCGTGAATTCGAAGATTGGGAAAAAGATGATTTAATCTCCAATTTAGTGTCGGCATTGGCTCCTGCCGACAAGCGCATTCAGGTAAAAATGATTGCCCTCGCTGAAGAGGCTGATGAAGAGTATGGCCGCAGATTGAAAGAGGGATTAGCCTCGGCTTCTGAACATACGCAATCTTCAAAACCTCTGGGTGGAACGGATAACCCGGAGGCCGCAGTTAGAAAAGGACATGAAGCCGATCCATATTGATTGGTCTGAAAAGAAGCAAACATCCCTTTAAAAGGGGTTTGCCTCTTTTTTTTATGGGCATAATTGATGGATGGGTGGGTGGAACGATCTTCTAAGGATGCTTTTGAAAAACTAGTGGGAAATTAATTGGCAAAAAACTTCATAATCATTTAAACTGAAACTACTCTATTTTTCTCTTATAAAGGAGATGAAAAAATGATTAAAATTCTTTCTGCCCTTTTCTTTCCTTGTCTACTTGTCATGCTATTTTCAAGAGTCACCTATAACAATGTCGTGGGCCTTGTTTTAACTGTTGCCTTGATTACAGCTTCTGCATATAAAGGTTATACGCATACAAACTTATTGATCATCGTTGATGCCTTATCCCTTACAGTGGGATTTTGGTTATCAAAAAGAATGATGAAACGAACATCCAAGAGCGCCTGACATCAAAGGTGCTTTTTTTTTCTAAAAACTTTCCATTTCCCTCAACAAACCATGAGTCCATAAAACCAAAAAGTAGAATGGATGTTCGCTTATTGCTGGTTTGTTTTGAGGCTATTGTGGTAGAATGAGTATATATACTTTCTTAAACCGGAATAAATAGAAGGGATATGCTCATGTCCCGTTTTCATATAAAAATATTTCAATAGGAGGCTATGCTTGGTGAAGGATAAGTTTGAGTTAGTCTCAAAATACTCTCCTCAAGGAGATCAACCTGCAGCAATTGAAATGCTTGTCAAAGGCATTAAAGAGGGAAAGGAAATGCAGACATTATTGGGGGCAACGGGGACAGGGAAAACGTTTACCGTTTCGAATGTTATTCAACAAATCAATAAACCGACACTTGTCATTGCCCACAATAAAACGTTGGCAGGGCAGCTTTACAGTGAGTTCAAAGAGTTTTTCCCTAATAATGCCGTTGAATACTTCGTCAGCTATTATGATTACTACCAGCCAGAAGCTTATGTTCCCTCCACTGATACATTCATCGAAAAAGATGCAAGCATCAATGATGAAATCGATAAACTGCGTCACTCGGCAACCTCGTCATTGTTCGAAAGGAAAGATGTCATCATCATTGCCAGTGTTTCGTGCATATATGGGCTGGGTTCTCCGGAAGAGTACAGGGAGATGGTTGTTTCTCTCCGTACAGGCATGGAAATAGACCGAAATGCCTTGCTCCACAGGCTCGTGGATATTCAATATGAGCGGAATGATATCGCTTTTCAACGGGGAACTTTCCGCGTTCGCGGTGACGTGGTTGAAATTTTCCCGGCATCACGCGATGAACATTGTGTACGGGTCGAGTTTTTCGGAGATGAGATAGACCGTATCCGTGAAGTCGATGCCCTGACTGGTGAAATCACAGGTGAACGCGAACATATCGCTATTTTCCCAGCTTCCCATTTCGTGACCCGAGAAGAGAAAATGAGGATAGCCATTCAGAATATCGACATGGAACTGGAAGAGAGATTAAAGGAATTAAGGGAAGATGAAAAACTTCTTGAAGCACAGCGCTTGGAGCAGCGGACCCGTTATGATTTGGAAATGATGCGGGAAATGGGCTTTTGTTCAGGGATAGAGAACTATTCCCGCCATCTAACGCTTCGCCCATCAGGTGCGACACCTTACACTTTAATGGATTACTTTCCAGAGGACTTCCTATTGGTCGTGGATGAATCACACGTTACCCTTTCGCAAATCCGGGGCATGTTCAATGGAGATCAGGCACGAAAGCAAGTGCTTGTCGATCATGGCTTCCGTCTGCCGTCTGCAAAAGATAACCGCCCTCTAAGATTTGAAGAATTCGAAAAAAAGGTCCATCAATCCATATTCGTTTCGGCAACTCCGGGACCATATGAACTCGAACATACGCCAGAAATGGTTCAGCAGATCATCCGTCCAACCGGATTGCTGGATCCAACGATTGAAGTGCGGCCAATTGAAGGACAGATAGATGACTTGATCGGTGAAATACAGGAGCGGGTCAAAAAGAACGAACGTGTCCTCATTACGACCTTAACGAAAAAGATGTCTGAAGATTTAACTGATTATTTAAAGGAAATTGGCATCAAGGTCCAATACCTCCATTCGGAAGTGAAGACCTTAGACAGGATAGAAATCATCCGGGAACTGCGAATGGGCAAATATGATGTACTTGTCGGAATCAATCTATTAAGGGAAGGCCTGGATATTCCGGAAGTGTCATTAGTGACCATTCTGGATGCCGATAAAGAAGGGTTCCTTCGCTCGGAACGTTCGCTTATTCAAACGATGGGCCGTGCAGCCCGTAATGCAAACGGCCACGTTATCATGTATGCAGACCGCATCACGAATTCGATGGAACTTGCCATCAATGAAACGAGGCGGCGCCGTGAAATACAGGAAAATTATAATAAAGAGCATGGAATAATGCCTCAAACCATTCAAAAGGATATCCGAGACTCCATCAGGGCCACACATGTAGCCGAAGAAGGAGAAGCGTATAAAGAAGATCTTGCACCAAGCCTCGCGAAGCTCCCTAAAAAAGAGCGTGTTAAAGTGATGGCAAGCATGGAAAAAGAAATGAAGGAAGCTGCTAAGGCACTGGACTTCGAGCGAGCTGCCGAGCTACGTGATTTATTACTAGAGTTAAAAGCGGAAGGGTGACGAAACATGGCAATGGATAAAATTGTGATAAAAGGCGCCAGGGCCAACAATTTAAAGAATATTGATATCACGATACCGAGAGACAAACTTGTTGTGCTAACCGGATTATCCGGATCTGGAAAGTCTTCCTTGGCCTTTGACACGATTTATGCAGAAGGGCAAAGGCGTTATGTGGAATCATTGTCCGCTTATGCGCGTCAATTTTTGGGCCAAGTGGATAAACCGGATGTCGATGCGATTGAAGGTTTGTCACCAGCCATTTCCATAGACCAGAAAACGACCAGTCGAAATCCTCGTTCAACCGTGGGGACTGTTACGGAAATCTATGATTATTTAAGGCTGTTATATGCACGGGTGGGCAGGCCGACCTGTCCGATCCATAATATTGAAATCACCTCACAAACGATTGAGCAAATGGTGGACCGCATCCTTGATTACCCTGAGCGAACCAAGCTCCAGGTATTGGCACCGCTTGTCTCAGGCAGAAAAGGGACACATGCAAAGGTTTTGGAGGAAGTTAAGAAACAAGGATATGTCCGAGTTCGTGTGAACGGGGAAATGCATGATCTTAGTGATGAGATCACTCTCGAAAAAAATAAAAAACATTCGATTGAAGTCATAATAGACCGGATCGTCATTAAAGAGGGTGTCATGGCGCGGCTGGCAGATTCACTGGAAAGTGCTTTGAAGCTTGGCGAAGGCAAGGTCATCATTGACGTTATGGGTGAAGAAGAGCTGCTGTTCAGTGAACATCATGCTTGTCCATACTGCGGATTTTCGATTGAAGAGTTAGAGCCGAGGATGTTCTCCTTCAATAGCCCTTTTGGAGCCTGCCCGGATTGTGATGGTTTGGGGGCGAGGCTTGAGGTGGACCGTGATCTGGTCATCCCGAATAAGGAATTAAGCCTCCGTCAGCATGCTATTGCGCCATGGGAGCCGACGAGTTCTCAATATTATCCTCAGCTTCTTGAAGCGGTAGCCAACCATTATGCGATAGATATGGATATGCCCGTTAAAGATTTACCGGAAGATAAATTGGAGAAGGTCTTGCTTGGTTCAGGTAAAGATAAGATTTATTTCCGTTATAAAAATGATTTTGGAAGAGTGCAAGAAGGATATATTCCTTTTGAAGGAGTTTTAAGAAACATTGAAAGGCGCTTCAAGGAGACGAGTTCAGACTTTATTCGTGAGCAAATGCAGAAATATATGTCAGAACACCACTGTCCAACCTGTAAGGGTCACCGATTGAAAAAAGAGAGTCTTTCTGTGCTCATACAAGGGGCCCATATAAGTGAAACAACAGCTTTATCAGTGGAAGATGCGTTAGTATTTTTCGATAAGCTTGATCTGACTGAAAAGGAAGCTGCAATTGCGAGATTGATTTTACGTGAAATTCATGAGCGGCTCGGTTTTCTAGCCAATGTAGGTTTGGAATATCTGACGTTGAGCAGGGCGGCAGGAACATTATCAGGCGGCGAAGCGCAACGTATACGATTGGCGACGCAGATCGGTTCCCGATTGACAGGAGTCCTGTACATCTTAGATGAACCTTCAATAGGGCTTCATCAGAGGGATAATGATCGATTAATTGAAACGTTAAAGAATATGCGCGAAATCGGGAACACCCTGATTGTTGTTGAGCACGATGAAGATACGATGCTTGCAGCGGATTATTTGATCGATGTTGGTCCTGGAGCAGGAGCCCATGGGGGAGAAATAGTGGCCGCTGGGACTCCGGAAGAGGTCATGAATAATCCTAAATCGTTAACGGGCCAATATTTAGCAGGGAAGAAATTCATTCCTTTGCCATTGGAACGCCGGAAGAATGATGGTCGTGTCATTGAAATAAAGGGTGCCAAGGAAAATAATTTGAAAAACGTTAATGTAAAATTCCCTCTTGGAGTCTTTACAGCCGTTACAGGAGTCTCGGGATCAGGGAAAAGTACATTGGTGAATGAGATCCTCCATAAGTCTTTGGCTCAAAAGCTGAATCGGGCCAAAGCTAGACCAGGAGATTTCCGTGAGATCAAGGGCATTGAGCATTTAGACAAAGTCATTGATATTGACCAATCACCGATCGGTAGAACGCCAAGATCAAATCCAGCTACCTATACAGGTGTATTTGATGATGTTCGTGACGTTTTTGCCTCGACTAATGAAGCGAAGATCCGCGGTTAT
This sequence comes from Peribacillus sp. YIM B13481, assembly GCF_042787985.1. NCBI lineage: Bacteria > Bacillati > Bacillota > Bacilli > Caryophanales > Bacillaceae > Peribacillus > Peribacillus sp. YIM B13481. Next base: position 155,519 of record NZ_JBHZPE010000001.1, on the reverse strand, counting down.
AAAAAAGGACGGTTCAGTTTCAATGTGAAGGGCGGCCGCTGTGAAGCTTGCCGTGGTGATGGCATTATCAAGATTGAAATGCATTTTCTCCCTGATGTCTATGTCCCATGTGAAATCTGTCATGGGAAACGTTATAACAGGGAAACGCTTGAAGTGAAATATAAAGGGAAAAACATCTCTGACATTCTCGAAATGACAGTTGAGGAAGGCGTTAGTTTCTTTGAAAATATCCCGAAAATCAAACGTAAGCTACAAACGATTTTTGACGTTGGCTTGGGTTATATCAAGCTTGGACAGCCTGCGACCACATTATCAGGGGGGGAAGCGCAAAGGGTGAAACTTGCTTCTGAATTGCATCGCCGTTCCACTGGGCGCTCCTTTTATATCTTGGATGAACCAACTACAGGACTTCATGTCCACGATATAGCGAGGTTGCTTGAGGTCTTGCAGCGGCTGGTTGACAATGGGGATACAGTTTTGGTGATTGAGCATAATCTGGATGTCATCAAGACGGCGGACCATATTATTGACCTAGGTCCGGAAGGCGGAGACAAGGGCGGAACGATCGTCACTTATGGTACACCTGAAAAAATATGTGAAGTGTCCGAATCATATACGGGGAAATACTTAAAACCAGTACTGACTCGTGATCAAATTCGCATGGAAAATTGGATTGAAGAAAAAGAACAAGAGCATGAACATGCTTAAAAGAACAAGCCGGCCGGCTTGTTTTTTTTGTAGAAAAATGACAATGTGCATTTAATCAATCATTTGATTAAACAATAGGTAAACATGATATTTCCGGGGAAATCGTACATTTCCCTTTTCGGAAATTGTCATTTTCCTTTGTCGAATGATGGGAAAAATGGTATTTATGAAACTTTTTAGATATCTGGGCGTATGTATAAATAAAATGATAGGAGAAAGCGAGGAATGTTCATGCAGGAGGAAAGAAAGAAAATTTTAGAAATGATTCAAGATGGCAAGCTATCAGCGGAAGAAGCTATGGGCCTTTTAGAAGAGTTAGAAAAAGCTAGTCAGGAAAGTGAAGCAAAAGAGCAGAAATTACAAAATGAATTATCGACGGTTGTCGTGGATAAGCAAAGCGAAGGAAGCACTCATGATACGTTTAAGAAGAATATCCAGTCATCGAAAGAAAAGATTATTGATTTCGTTGAAACTGCTTTTAAGAAAATCAAAGAAACAGACCTTGATTTCAATTTCGGGAAATCTGTGGAGGTCAGTCATATTTTTCAGCATGATTATGATTTTCTAAATGAAGTTGATGTAGATATAGCAAATGGGAAAATAAGAATCGCTACATGGAATCAGAATGATGTCCGGGTTGAATGCCAAGCTAAGGTATACCGGGTGGAGGATATGGAAGAAGCTAGGAAAAACTTTTTGGAGGAAGTCGATTTTTCGATCGAGGATGGAAAGATGAAGTTCAAGGTTCGTGAAAAATCCATAAAGGTCGATACGATCATGTACATTCCAAGGAAGGAATATGATGACATTCATGTAAGGATGTTCAATGGTGCAATCACGACAGAGTCATTGAAATCAGAGAACCTTAAAGCAAAAACAGCGAATGGTGCCATTCATATCATGCAGGGTACAGGTGATTCGTGTGAGCTTGAAACGGGTAATGGAATGATCACCATTTCAGATACCAACTTTAATTACTTGGAAGCTGAGACCCTGAATGGAGCGATTAATGCCGATGGGTACTTCAAGAAAGTGGATGTTCAAACTTTCAATGGGGAAATCGTCTGTACAAATTCAGGGATGGATTGCGATTCAATACATGCTAAGTCAGTTACAGGAAAAGTCCAGCTGATCCTGCCACAAGGTAAGGCGATTGAAGGAGAGTTAAAATCCAACTTAGGAAGCTTTAATGTAAGCTTGGAAGGAATGACCATCATCGAAGAGAAAAGTGATGTCGTTCAAAAGGTCCTTAAGTTTAAAACGGTTAAAGAAGAGGCCCCTGTTCTTCATGTTTTTGCAGAAACCAAGACTGCTGCGATAACGGTTTCCTGAAGAAAAATAAAGCACGCTGATATAACTGGCGGGCTCAGAATGTAGGCAAATCCGATGAAAATTGAGTTTGCCTACATTTTTTTAATGGCTTGTACAATTTGGATGTTGATTTCCGCTCCAGACAATCGCTTTTCCTGGCTTGCGCCTGCGGGGTTCTCCCCTAGACGCACTTTTCCTGCAGGAGTCCCGCACGCTCCTCTCCAATCAACTTTTTTATTGAATTTAGATAGAAACCATACCTAAGTAGTTGAAGGCTTTGGAGTTGGTTCGGGAACATCATTTGTTGAAAGATACGTTTTCCGACTACTTTTGTCTACAAAGTGAGCCCGCCGATATAAACTGGCGGGCTTTCTTATATTGGCATGAAACGAGTGTAAGGATTCATGTATGTTCAGCTCATCTTTTTCCTATTCACAGGGACCTTCCCGCTGCCATCAGCCGAAGGAAGTGAATAAAAAATCAATAAATCGATAATGCTTTGTTTGGTTATTAACAGAAAAATGCTAAAATAGTAAAAGTATCTCTAGAAATAGCATCGCTCCAAAAGGAGGAAAGATATATGGCAAAAGTCCGTACAAAGGATATAGTTGAAGCGTTTGGCCTAGAACTTATCAGTGGGGAAGAAGGAATTAACCGACCAATTGTGACGAGTGATCTATCTCGTCCAGGACTTGAAATAGCCGGTTTTTTTGATTACTATCCCGCGGATAGAGTACAGCTTTTAGGTATGACGGAGATGTCCTTTTTTAATCGGTTGAATGAACCGGAGCGAATACAAAGGATGGAAGAGTTATGCAGGGACTTTACTCCAGGCATCATCATTACGCGTGGTCAGGAAGTGCCGATAGAGTTGATTGAAGCTTCTGAGCGGGAATCCGTTCCTGTGATGAGGTCTAGTATGAAGACAACACGTTTATACAGCCGTTTGACCAATTTCCTTGAAAGTAGATTGGCACCAACTACTGCTGTTCATGGTGTATTGGTGGATATCTATGGGCTAGGTGTGCTGATCACCGGTAAAAGCGGCGTCGGTAAAAGTGAGACAGCCTTGGAATTAGTGAAACGGGGTCATCGTCTCGTAGCGGATGATTGTGTCGAAATCCGACAGGAAGACCAGGATACGCTAGTCGGGAATGCGCCGGATTTAATCGAACATCTTCTTGAAATAAGAGGGTTGGGAATCATTAATGTAATGACACTTTTTGGAGCTGGTGCAGTCCGAAGCAATAAAAAGATCTCAATCGTCATCAATCTGGAACTATGGGAAAAAAACAAGCAGTATGACCGGGTTGGTCTAGATGAAGAAAAAATGAAAATCATCGATACAGAAGTGACGAAAATAACCGTACCTGTACGTCCAGGCCGAAATTTATCTGTTATCATTGAAGTGGCAGCCATGAATTACCGCCTGAAACGAATGGGAGTAAATGCTGCAGAACAGTTTTCAGATCGCTTGAATCATGCAATTGCAGATCCGGAACATGATGAATTTTAAAAGGTATATAGGAAAAGAGGGGACAAAATGGAACAAGGAATACAGCCACTGAATCCAATAGCAATTGATCTAGGCCCTATCCAGGTACATTGGTATGGACTAATCATCGGTTTTGGTGTATTACTGGGTCTTATCATTGCTTTAAGGGAATCTGAGCGAAGAGGTCTTGATAAGGAAATATTCACTGATATGATTTTGTTTGCCGTCCCAATCGCGATCATTAGTGCCCGTATATATTATGTCATCTTCCAATGGGAGTACTATTCACAAAACCCAGGGGATATCATAAAAATATGGAATGGCGGAATCGCCATACACGGTGCATTGATTGGAGCGGTGCTAACTGCCATAATTTTTGCCAAGGTCAAGAAAGTCTCATTTTGGAAGCTGGCGGATATTGCTGCACCGAGCTTATTGTTGGGGCAGGCAATTGGCCGTTGGGGGAATTTCATGAATCAGGAAGCACATGGGGGAGAAATATCAAGGTCATTCCTGGAAAATATGCATTTGCCTGATTTCATCATTAATCAAATGTACATAAACGGTACATATTATCACCCAACCTTTTTGTACGAATCGATTTGGAATATCGTCGGTGTAATCATCCTCTTAAGTTTACGGAAAGTGAACTTGCACAGGGGTGAACTATTTTTAACCTATGTGATATGGTATTCCATCGGCCGTTTTTACATTGAAGGTATGCGGACGGATAGTTTGATGCTGACGGAATCACTGCGGATCGCACAAGTGATCTCGATTGTGTTAGTAGTTGTTGCCATTGTTTTAGTGGTCTATAGAAGGGTCAGTGGGCAAGCAGTCAAAAGATATTTAGATGAATAGGGAATATGTGTAAAGGGAGAGGGCATAGTGATAGTGGATTCGGTTAAAAAGGGACTTCTATCTGGCTTGAATACAACTTTGTCTTTAGGAAAAGTCATATTTCCAGTTACTCTGATCGTCACTGTGCTTCAATATACGCCTGTATTACCATTTATCATCAACTTGATAGCTCCTTTAATGAATCTCATCGGTCTTCCAGGGGAAGCGGCCATTCCGCTCGTGTTAGGGAACTTCCTGAATTTGTATGCAGCGATAGCGGGCATATTAACGCTTGATTTGACTGTTAAAGAAGTTTTCATTATCGCTATGATGCTATCTTTTTCACATAATTTATTGATCGAGTCAGGTGTGGCGATGAAAACCGGTGTCAAGCTGTGGATTATATTAACAGTAAGGATCGGGCTCGCGCTGTTGTCAGCAATCGTCATCAATTTTGTTTGGCAGGGCGGATCTGAAATGGCCCATGGAGTGGCTATCGGGGAGACTGTTGAGATTACCGGAGCGGGTGCAATCCTTTTACATGGGGTTATCCAGGCCCTTTCCGGAATCGCCCAGCTGGCGGTCATCGTTATTCCGCTAATGGTAGTGGTTCAAATCATGAAAGATTTGAAATGGCTGGAAGCCTTCTCAAAAGCCCTTGCTCCATTTATGAAGGTTTTGGGGATGAAGCCGAATGCTTCGATGCCTTTCGTGACAGGTTTGACTCTTGGTTTGGCATATGGGGCAGGCGTAATGATTCAAGCAGCGAAAGAAGATAATGTCTCGAAGAAGGATATGACGATTGCATTCATCTTTTTAGTTGCCTGTCATGCAGTTGTAGAAGACACACTGATTTTCATTCCACTGGGGATTCCGGTCTTGCCGTTGTTATTTATTCGCTTACTCACGGCTATTGTTCTAACGATGGCCGTTGCGTATATTTGGAATCGGACTGACAGAGTACAGAGAAAGGGAGCTGTATATGAACGGTAAAATAACTACATTATTATTCGATCTTGATGGGACGTTGATCAATACAAATGAATTGATCATCGCCTCTTTTACAGAAACTTTAAATCATTTTTGTCCTGGAAAGTTCAATCGGGAAGATATCATTACATTCATCGGCCCGACTTTGGTTGATACTTTTTCGTCCATTGATCCAAAACGAGTGGATGAAATGATCGCTTTCTATCGGGAGCATAATTGGAAGAACCATGATTTGCTTGTCACACAATTTGACGGGGTATTCGAAACCGTTCAAACATTGAAGCAGAGCGGCTATAAATTGGCGGTCGTTACGACAAAGAAACGTGATGTCGTCGAAAAGGGCCTGAGATTAAGCAAACTGGATCAGTTCTTTGAAGTGGTGGTCACGCTGGATGAGGTTGAAAAAGCAAAGCCGGACCCAGAGCCTTTGGAAAAAGCTTTAAATCAACTCGGTTCGGTTCCTGAGGAAGCGATCATGATTGGTGACAGTTATCATGATATTTTGGGCGGGAAAAACACAGGGACAAAAACGGCAGGGGTCTCATGGTCCATTAAAGGCCGTGAATTTTTGGAAAGTTACCATCCTGACTATATGCTTGAGCAGATGGCAGATTTATTGAATATCGTTGAGGTTGAAAAGCTCATGGAGGATAGAAAATGAGACGCACGTTCCGCTATCCAGTTGAAGGGGCAAATTCACTATGGCATGTGTATAAGACTGTTCCATTCTGGAAAGTCGTAAAGAATTTTGTGGTGATACAGCTAGCGCGTTATACGCCTTTTCTGAGTATGAAGAATTGGCTTTACAGGACTTTTTTACATATGAAAGTCGGAAAGCATACTTCGTTTGCTTTGATGGTCATGCCGGATGTGATGTTTCCTGAAAAAATATCCGTGGGAATTAATACAGTCATTGGCTATAATACGACGATTCTCGCTCATGAATATTTGATTCATGAATATCGTTTAGGAGATGTTGTCATTGGGGATGAGGTATTGATTGGAGCCAATTCGACCATTCTTCCAGGGCTTTCAATTGGTAATGGAGCGATTGTTTCTGCAGGGACGCTAGTCCATAAGGATGTTCCAGAGGGAGCTTTCGTCGGGGGAAATCCAATGAAAATCATATATACGAAAGAGGAAATGCTTGAGAGGGATCAGCAAACTTCTTTATGAAAAAAGACTTGCCCAAATATGCGGCAGGTCTTTTTAATGGCATTTTGTGTATAGCGGAGTCAGTTCATTCTTTAGATGATCTATGACTTCATTAATCGATATATTTTCCTTGTTCACTGTCGTTTCATAAGTGTCTTTCAAGATTCGAAAAAACTTTTCCTGCGCTTGTTTATCCATACTCAGCTTGTCCACCTACAATCTTTTTAAGATTTATGAAGAGAGGGCTGAACAACTTCAGCCCCCATATCTCATTTATCTATTTCCGTTTTCAATAAATCGGCAACCAATACGTATCGTTCCGGTGCACTACCAATATATGAAAAAGGATAGCAGGTTGTTACTGTAAGTGTTGCTTTAGGCTTGGGAACGATCACGGTACGGTCATCTGCATCGACGATACGAACCTTCCTCACTTTATATGTAAACGTACCAGCTTTTGTCTTAGCTATCAGCAAATCACCTTTACCGACTTCACCCAGATCTCTAAAAATGGTATCTCGATGCCCGGATAAAACGGAATTATCCTTTTCACCGGGGAGGACAGACCCTGCATAATGGCCGACACCCTTTTCGAGTTCATCTTCATCCGTTCCATGGTAAATTGGGAGTGTTGCCTCGATTTTTGGAATATAAAGCTCACCCATCAAATCACCTGTCTTTGGCCGTTCATCATATAGTTCAGGCCCATCGGGAATATCTGCTTTCGTCTTCGGTCCTGGGAGCTTAGCCGTCGCCTCGACCAGCTCCGTCGTCTCGGGTGTTTCAGATTTATTCCATTTATATATGGCATAGCCTTTTAATAGTGTATAGGCGTTTGTCGTTGTAAAATAAAAACCAAGGCTTAAAAAGCAAACAGCCGTGATGAGTAACCATTTTCTCTTATGCCTGGATTGCCTATTTTTGCTCATCTTAATTTGTAAGTCTCGCTTTTCTAATTAATCCGAAAGCAATGCCCATCATCACTAAACCGATTAAAGCACCGAATAGGTAATTACCAGCCGTTTTAGGAAGCACTCCGCCTTTTTCCGTTTTATGTACGGGTTTTGCGTGTTTCTCGGGTTTCTTCTTCTTTTCTTTTTTTACTTCAACCACTTTCGAAATGACCTCAGTGGACTGTTTGATGTCATTCCCGGTTTCTTTCACTAAATCGGAACCAATCATTTCACCTGTCAATTTAAAATCGAGCAATAGATTGCCGTTTAAATCATAAATGGAAACTAGTAAACTAGCATTCGTCAATTCCTTAAGCTGGAATAAAGCCTCAAGGGATAGGTTTGTAGTGACGCCATCATGAATTAAGGCGAATTTGAATTGAATTTGCAGCAAGTTTTGCAGATCATTATATATAGAAAGCAATTCCGCCACTTGCTCTGCAGACAATTCATCAATTGTTTCAAAATAATCGAGTTGGTTCATCCTATCGGAAATTGCCATTAAACGATCTTCAAAAGAAGGATCCTCGACGATAGGTAAAAGGTGGTTCATGAATCTATCCAGCTCTTCGTCTGTAAGATCGATCTCAGAAAAGAGCCCATCCATTAAATCGAGGATCTCTTCATCATCATATTCCGTCTCTTCATCATCATAACCCATTTCCAAATCGATGATATCTTCTATGTCGTAAATGAAGTGGAAGGTATCGATGATAGAATCTCCTTCTTCCAATTCACCGTAATCTATTAATAATTCCGTAAGTTCAGCTTCGGTCATTTCATTTTCTTTCAGTAGATCCTGTAAAGTCTTAGGAGTGACGGCCGGCCCTAATGTATCACGCAACTCTTCTACAGATTCCAATTCATTCAATGATAAGTCGTAAAAGCCTAAATACTCTTCCAATTCTTCTTGAGTCATTCTGAGTTCAGAAAGGTATGCATTTAGCTCATCCTGGTCGATCTTAGTGGCGGCGAAACTCTTTGTTCCGCTAAAACCGAGCGAAAAAAGTACGATAAGCGCCACAAAAAAAGAAAAATATTTCTTCAATTCCATTTCCCCCTAAAAATTTATAATAATACCAAACTCCTAATATTATAAAACAGCTAAACCAAAAGGTATACATTTATAACAATGAATGGCTAAAGATAGGAATATTTATCCGGGGAAAAGGGTATGGCTCCTTCCAATTGACCTTAAAAACGGTCATGAGAAATATCAAAGACCGTCATGGGATTGGAGTAATGGTATTACTCACCTTTTTCTTGACGTTAGGTTGGGGCAGGGGTAAACTATTAGTAGCTTCACCTTGCTACCATATTAGCGAACTAAAGTGATTTGATAGATTATTGTGAGTATTTATATGATTATGTCATTTTATTTGATAATATTTTTATATGTTATCTGAAATTTGGATTTAAGCCTGCAATTTTGGAAAGATAAACAAAAAGGAATTATGGCAATGACATTGGTTTTTGCCTTTAGGCGGACTGATTGGTTATATATAGCAATCAATATTTCATAAGGAAGTGCAGTCGTGACGAAGCCATTTATGTTTGAGAAACCATTAGGCATGAGAGATACATTGCCGGTGCTGTATGAAACGAAAGTATCGGCCAGAAATAAAATGAGTGATGAAATCAAGAAGTGGGGTTATCAATTTATTGAAACGCCTGCTTTGGAATATTATGAAACAATTGGTGAGGCTTCGGCAATTTTAGATCAACAATTGTTTAAACTTCTTGATTCCCAGGGACATACGCTCGTACTTCGTCCCGAGATGACAGCCCCCATTGCACGAGTCGCAGCATCCAAATTATTAAAACAGCAAATTCCGCTTCGCCTGGCCTATTCTGCGAATGTATATCGGGCACAGCAGCGTGAAGGAGGCCGGCCGGCAGAATTCGAACAGATTGGTATTGAGTGTATCGGAAATAAGTCCATAAGTGCAGATGCTGAAATGATTGCCCTGCTTGCGGATGTTCTAAAGGCTGCCGGTCTTCAGGAATTTAAGATTTCCATTGGACATATCGGATTTTTACAAGAATTTTTCTTAAGCATTCTAGGTACGGAGGAAAGAGCTTCTATATTAAGGAAGTTTTTATATGAAAAGAATTATGTTGGCTTTCGGGAGCATGTAAAATCGCTGCCGCTTTCATCCATTGATAAACAGCGGCTTATCGAATTTACCTCCTTAAGAGGCAGTGAAGGCACCCTTAAAATGGCGCAAGGGTTGGTTGAAAATAATAAAGGGGAAGATTCTTTGGCTGAACTGAAGGAATTGTCTGAGCAGTTGAAAGAATTTGGCGTCGATCAATATGTTAGCTTCGACTTAACATTGGTCAGTCATATGAGTTATTACACGGGAACTTTATTTGAAGTGTATGCGGGACATGTGGGTTCGCCAATCGGCAATGGCGGCCGGTATGATAATCTGCTTGGAAAGTTCGGCTGGAATGCTCCTGCCACAGGTTTTGCAATCCGGGTGGATCGCCTTGCCGAAGCTCTTGGGGAGCCGATGCAGCCTGTCGCACCGGAATGTATTTTATTCAGTCCCGAACGGAGATTGGAAGCAATTGAATTTGCAAGAACAAAACGATCCGAAGGAAAATTGGTAACGATTCAAGATATTACAGTGGTTCAAAATGTCGATGCTTTTACAAGAACATTTTCTGAAGTGCATTTATTTGTAGGGAATGGAGGGAATGGAAAAGATGAAAAGTAGCTTTTTAACGATTGCGATGCCAAAAGGGAGAATATTTGAAGAAGCGGCAGAGCTATTAAGAAGGGCCGGTTTTCGTCTCCCTCCTGAGTTTGATGATTCCCGGAAATTGATCCTTGAAGTGGAAGAGGAGAATCTCCGTTTCATTTTAGCTAAACCGATGGATGTCGTAACCTATGTGGAACACGGCGTTGCTGACATTGGAATTGCAGGGAAGGATGTCATGTTGGAGGAAGAACGTGATGTATATGAGTTACTTGATTTGAAAATCAGTGCCTGCTACTTAGCCGTGGCTGGTCTGCCTGGTACGAAAATAAGTGACATCGCCCCCAAAATAGCCAGTAAATATCCGAATGTTGCCTCCAGCTACTTTCGCGAGCAGGGAGAGCAAGTTGAGATCATTAAGTTGAATGGGTCTATTGAGTTAGCACCGTTAATTGGTTTAGCTGAACGAATCGTGGATATCGTTTCAACGGGACGGACATTGAAGGAAAACGGTCTCGTAGAATATGCAAAAATTGCCGATGTGACTTCTAGGCTGGTGGCAAACCCTGTCAGCTATCGAATTAAAGAAGCAAGGATTACTGAAATTGTCGATCGGCTAGCAGGAATTATTGAATAGTAAATGAGGTGAACATATGAAAATAGAACGGTTTGCGGAAGGGATTTCACTGAAACGTTCCGTTGATGCAGGTACTGCCGATCAAAGAAAAGCGGTTCAGGATATTATTTATGAAGTCAGGAGAAGCGGAAACGCCGCTTTAAATAGCTATACCGAACGTTTCGATGGTGTCAGTCTAGGGGAATTACTTGTATCGGAACAGGAAATGGAAGAAGCGGCAGCGGCCATGACTCCGGAGCAGCTTGATATTATTCAAGAAGCGGCAAATAATATTCAATTGTTTCACGAGAAACAAATTCGAAATTCATGGTTTATGACTGATGATACGGGAACGATGCTAGGACAAAAATTAACACCTCTTGATGCTGTGGGTGTTTATGTACCTGGAGGCACAGCGGCGTATCCTTCGTCTGTTCTGATGAATACGATGCCAGCTAAGGCAGCGGGAGTGGAACGGATCGTTATGGTATCTCCTCCGGGGAAAGATGGGAAATTATCTCCGGCGGTTTTGGCAGCTGCCAAAATTGCCGGAGTTACGGAAATCTATAAAGTTGGCGGGGCTCAGGCAATAGCAGCTCTTGCTTATGGGACGGAAACAATAAAAAAAGTAGATAAAATAGTGGGTCCGGGAAATATTTATGTGGCGCTAGCGAAGCGGGAAGTATTCGGAGATGTCGCCATTGATATGATTGCAGGACCAAGTGAAATAGCGGTATTGGCGGATGAATCCGCCAATACCGCAGAAGTTGCGGCTGACTTGCTATCACAAGCAGAGCACGATCCCCGTGCTTGCAGTGTTTTGGTGACGACGTCCACGTCTCTTGCAGAAGAAGTGGCCGCAGAAGTGACCAAGCAGGTAGCGTTACTACCGCGCCATGATATTGCTGCAGCAGCCATAAGGGACTATGGAAGAATTGTTGTATGCGGGAATATGGCAGAAGCTATTGATGCCATAAATGAACTTGCACCTGAACATTTGGAAATTGTGACCGATGATGCACTTGAAGTTATGGCTAAAATCCGGCATGCCGGGGCAATCTTCATTGGCCGCTTTAGTCCGGAGCCTGTAGGGGATTACTTTGCAGGTCCCAATCATGTGTTGCCTACTAATGGAACCGCCCGTTTTTCCAGCCCGCTGAATGTGGATGATTTCCAAAAGAAATCGAGCATCATCAAGTATAGTGAAACGGCCTTCCGCAAAAATGCAGAAAAAATTGCTGCATTTGCCCGCATGGAAGGACTTGAGGCCCACGCCCGTGCCATCGAATCACGGGGTGTGAAAAAATCCGGGGAATAGTGCCTGAATCCTTACGAAATAAATAAAAAAACTGAAATAAAGACTTTTGATATGCTTTTGACATCTTGGGAAAAGGGGTCTTACCCCGATAGGAGGACTTGTAATGGAACGTTTTGCTAGTGTGGAGCGAAAGACGAATGAAACGGAAATCAGTTTGAAGTTTGGTGTGGATGGTGAAGGTAATTCCTCCATTAAGACGGGCGTTCCGTTTATGACGCATATGCTGGATTTGTTCACGAAACATGGGAAGTTTGATTTAACTGTAGATGCAAACGGAGATACAGACGTGGATGATCACCATACAACTGAAGATATTGGCATTTGCTTGGGTCAAACGTTAGTGGAGGCCCTTGGAGACAAGCGCGGGATAAAACGTTACGGAAATGCTTTCGTACCTATGGATGAAGCACTCGCCCAGGTTGTCATCGATTTAAGTAATCGTCCGCATCTAGAGTTCCGGGCTGAGTTTCCTTCACAAAAGGTTGGTACTTTCGATACTGAACTGGTGCACGAGTTTCTTTGGAAACTCGCTCTTGAAGCCAGGATGAACCTGCATGTAATCGTTCATTACGGTCACAACACACATCATATGATCGAAGCAATATTCAAAGCGCTAGGACGGGCATTGGATGAAGCTACTACCATCGATCCACGGGTCAAAGGCATCCCTTCAACGAAAGGAATGTTGTAAATGATCGGGATCGTCGATTACGGCATGGGGAATTTATTTTCTGTAAGTAAAGGGCTGGAACGTCTTGGTGCCGATTCATTCATTTCCGATGACCCTGAAGAACTTTCAAAGTCGAAAGGGATCATTCTCCCCGGCGTTGGCTCTTTCAGGGATGCCATGGGTCTTTTGGAAAAACAAAAGCTAGATGAATTCCTGAAGGAATATGTAGCAGGTGGAGGGTACCTATTAGGCATCTGCCTTGGTATGCAGCTTCTCTTTGATGAAAGTGAGGAAAATGGACCGGCAAAAGGATTATCGCTCATCCCGGGTAAAGTGGTTCGTTTTAAGGGAGTGGATGCGAATGACCAGGTTTATAAAGTGCCGCACATGGGCTGGAATCGTCTTGAATTTAAACACGCATCACCAGTGAATGAGGGGCTGGAAGAGGAACATGTTTATTTCGTCCATTCTTATTACGCCGATACGGATGAATCATTCGTTACCGCTTCGGCGACGTATGATGTGGAAGTGCCGGCGATCGTCGGTAAAGGGAATGTATTCGGAATGCAGTTTCATCCGGAAAAAAGCGGGAAGATGGGCATGTCACTCTTGAGAAATTATCTGTCATTAGTAGAAGGGAAGGAAGAAGCATGAGCAACTTTACTATTTACCCGGCGATTGATATGCGCGGAGGCAAATGCGTCCGCTTAATCCAGGGAGATTACAATCAGGAAACCGTTTATGGCGATTCCCCCTTCGATATGGCTAAAAGCTTTGCGGACCAAGGAGCCGATTGGATACATATGGTCGACCTTGACGGAGCTAAAGAGGGAGTGCGCATCAATGATTCGTACGTAATTAAAGCTGCAAGTGAGTTAGGGGCCCGCATTCAAATCGGCGGCGGCATCCGTACTGAACGGGATATAGCCCATTACCTGGATAATGGAGTGGAACGTGTCATTCTAGGCAGCACGGCCGTTTCAGACCCTGATTTCACTAAAGATATGATTAGGAAATATGGAAGCCATATCGCAATAGGGATCGATGCGAAGGATGGCAGGGTAGCCACTCATGGTTGGCTTCAAACGTCTGGAACCCTTGCAATAGATCTTGGTAAATTACTGGCCGATGCTGGTGCAGAGATCTTTATAGTGACTGATATCGCGACAGATGGCATGCTTTCAGGTCCGAATGTGAAAGGTATATTGGCGATGGCGGAGGAAACTGGGAAAAAGGTGATTGCTTCGGGGGGCATTAGTTCCCTGGAAGACCTTATCACCCTCAAAGAATATGAAGCTCAAGGAATTGCAGGGGCAATCATTGGCAAGGCGCTTTATACGAATCGCTTTACTGTGGAAGAAGCACTAGAAAAGGTGCGTGGTTAAATGCTCACAAAACGAATAATTCCTTGTCTCGATGTAAAAGATGGGCGCGTAGTTAAAGGCATACAATTTGTATCCCTTAGGGATGCTGGAGATCCGGTCGAGCTTGCAGCCTTTTATGACCAGGAAGGTGCCGATGAGCTTGTCTTCCTTGATATTTCCGCTTCACATGAAGGCAGGGAAACGATTGTCGACGTCGTTCAAGCGGTAGCTGGAAGCTTGGCAATTCCGTTTACAGTGGGAGGCGGTATTAATTCTCTAGCGGATATGAAGAAAATCTTACGCGCTGGCGCAGATAAGGTATCCTTAAATACAGCAGCCATTCTGCGGCCTGATTTAATTAATGAGGGTTCTAATTATTTTGGGGCACAATGTATCGTTGTCGCTATAGACGCCAGATATGACGAAGAGCTTGGATCATGGCGCGTATACACCCACGGCGGTCGAAAACCGACTGAATGGGAAGTGATCGCGTGGACGAAGGAAGCCGTCAGCCGCGGTGCAGGTGAAATTTTATTGACTAGCATGGATTGTGATGGGGAGAAACAAGGGTTTAATATCGCTTTAACAAAAGCGGTATCTGAAGCTGTTTCGGTGCCGGTCATCGCCTCGGGTGGGGCAGGTAACGCGGGGCATTTCCAGGAAGCTTTTGAAGAAGGTAAAGCGGATGCAGCATTAGCCGCATCGATTTTTCATTATAAAGAAACATCCGTCAAAGAAGTCAAAGCGTTTCTCAAACAACAAGGAGTGGTTGTACGATGAATCTTGAAACTATTAAATACGACGATAAAGGTCTAATACCGGCAATCATTCAAGATGCCGGAACCGGTGAAGTGCTGACACTTGCTTACATGAATGAAGAATCTCTAAAATTGTCCATCGAAAAAGGCGAAACGATTTTCTTCAGCCGTTCGCGCAATGAATTGTGGCATAAAGGAGCAACCAGCGGTAATATACAGAAAATCATCGAAATGAAGTATGATTGCGATCAAGATGCATTGGTGGTTCGAGTCGTTCCTGCAGGTCCAGCGTGCCATACAGGGGCAACAAGCTGTTTTAGCGAATCGATTTACCAAAACAATGAAGCTGGACAAGCCATGCAGGCGAATGTGACTTTCTTGGCGGAATTGGAAACCTTGATTAAAAAAAGAAAATCGGAAATGCCTGAAGGTTCATATACAACTTACTTATTCGAAAAAGGTGTTGATAAAATCCTGAAAAAAGTCGGTGAAGAAGCCGCGGAAGTCATCATTGCTGCCAAAAACCGCGATGCAGAGGAACTTTCCATGGAAAGTGCCGATCTCCTTTATCACTTATTCGTTCTTCTTCAGGAACAAGAATTGCCTTTCCAAGCGGTGCTTGATGTATTGAAGGCTAGACATTCCGATAAGGACGAACCAAAAGAAACCGAATGAATGGTGATATCCCTCCGTCATTAGGAGGGCTCAGACTGAAGACAAACTCGATGAAAATCAACTTTGTCTTCAGTTTTTTTGGCTTGTTATTTGGACATTGATTTCCGCTCAAGAAACTCGCTTTCCGCGGGTGGTCCGCCCTCGGCGCCATTGCGCCTGCAGGGTCTCCCCTAGACGGTGCTTTTCCCGCAGGAGTCTCGCACCTTCCTCTCCAATTAACTTTTTCTACATAACTTTGGTAGGAACCATATCTGAGATTTGAAGGTGTTGCTTTGTTCGGGAACATAATTGATGAAAGAGATATTTTCCAACCCCTTTTGTCTACTAACTGTGCCCTCCGTCAATAGGAGGGCTTTATTTGTATTAACGACTAATCTTGACTCCCCATTTGACTAGGAAGATACTTAAATTTTTTCTTAAAGAAAGCATGGGAATTTCTATTTTCCATTTTCTTGAATTGTTCGGCAAATTTAGTCCAATATGTTATAATACTATGGTTAATCAACTTGTAGATGGAGGATTACATGAGTAAAGACTCTAAATTTGGACAACAGGCAAAAATTCTAACTTTTCACCCAACAGGTGAGTATTATTTCACCAAGGGTTTAAAAGCTTATCATAGACGTGAACTACCTAAATCAAAAAAATACCTGGAACGTGCGCTGGAACTTGAACCTGCAGAACCGATGATAGCCTGTCAATTGGCAATTACATGCTCGGAAATCGGTGAATATAATTATTCAAACAACCTCTTGGAAAACATCTTGGATGTGATGGATCCCTATATGTCGGAATGTCATTACTTCCTGGCAAATAATTATGCCCACTTAGGCATGTTCAAGGAGGCATACCGTCACGCCAGTGCTTATCTTGATAAAGAAGAAGACGGGGAGTTCAGCGATGACGCGGAAGATCTGCTTGAACTGATAACTTTTGAGTCGGATGAGTCAGAAGAAAATCCCTTTAAGCATGATGGGCTCATCACCAAACAGGAAAAAGCCCGCGAGTATCTGGAGTCAGGGAATTTCCCGAAGGCTATCGAAGTACTGAAAGAAACGATTGCCGAATACGAGGATTACTGGTCCGCTTATAATAACCTGGCACTTGCCTATTTCTATCTCGGCCAAGTAAATGAAGCCTTTGAAACACTGGATGGGGTACTGGAAAAAAGTCCGGGAAACCTGCATGCGCTTTGTAACCTTGTTGTTTTTCATCATTATCAACAGGATGAAGAGAAGGTTGAAGAGCTCATACAGATGCTGGAGAAAATTCGGCCGATGCTATCCGAACATCGTTTCAAGCTTGGAGCGACCTTCGCATTGATCGGAAATTACGCATCTGCATATAAATGGCTGAAAGTATTGCAAAAGCAGGGATTCGAGGGAGATGGGACCTTCTATTATTGGCTTACTATTTCCGCTTTCCACTTGGGTCATGAACAGGCTGCCAGAAAGGCATGGAAAAAGGTCGTGGAAATGAACCCTGAAAAGGAAGGCATGGAGCCATGGGGAGATATGAATGCGACTTCAGATGGTTTTGAACATCATTTTCCTTCTATTTTAAAAAGGCTGGAAAGCGAATTCATTGAGGAAAGGCTGTTTGCCATTTTCCTTCTGAAGCATTCCGTCCATAAACAGAAGCTACTGAAAAACCAGGTCCTAAACCTAAATCAGAATTTCACTGATTTGGAACGTGATTATGCAGATCTTGTGCAAGCTCCTGCTAAAGATCGCCAATTAACACCGATTGATTTTGCCGATCGCACAGCTGAGTTATTATATCAGCATTTCCAACCGATACAATTAGATGAAGCCGGACTCTATTTAATGTGGTTTTCCGTCTTTATCGAGGCGGTGAAATCCGAGCAGAAGCTAAACAATCCAGCAGGCTGGGCATCTGCGGTGGAGTACGTGTGGAATCAGCTTAAAAATGAGAAGGCAAGCAAACAGGCAATCGCGGACAAACATTTCATATCTGTGTCCACCTTATCGAAGTACGTAAAATTGGTTCAAACCCTTCTGGGGTGAGCATATATTTGGACGAAAAATTATTTGTTATATAGGATAATGGGTAGGGAACACTAACCGTAGTGAAGGTTCCATTGTAATGGATTATGGAGGAGTGAGAACATGTCTGAAAAAATTTATGACGTTGTTATTATTGGTGCTGGTCCTGCAGGGATGACGGCGGCTGTCTATACATCACGTGCGAACCTTTCAACATTGATGTTAGAACGCGGAGTACCTGGCGGGCAAATGGCCAATACAGAGGAAGTTGAAAATTATCCTGGTTTTGACACAATTCTCGGACCTGAACTTTCAACGAAAATGTTTGACCATGCAAAGAAATTCGGTGCGGAATATGCTTATGGGGACGTTAAGGAAATCATTGACGGTGAAGAGTATAAAACGATCAAAGCCGGTTCCAAGGAATTTAAAGCACGTTCAATCATTATTTCATCGGGTGCCGAATACAAGAAAATCGGCGTTCCTGGCGAAAAGGAATTGGGCGGCCGCGGTGTATCGTATTGTGCTGTTTGTGATGGTGCATTTTTCAAGCAAAAGGAACTGTTCGTTATCGGCGGCGGAGACTCTGCTGTTGAAGAGGGAGTGTACTTGACCCGTTTTGCTTCAAAAGTGACGATCGTCCACAGACGTGAAGAACTTCGTGCTCAAAAGATTCTTCAAGATCGTGCATTTGCCAATGAGAAAATTAACTTCATCTGGAATCATACTTTGAAGGAAATCAATGAAAAAGGCGGTAAAGTCGGCGGTGTCACTCTAGTTTCCACTGTAAACGGAGAAGAGACAGTGATGGATGCAGACGGTGTATTCATTTATATCGGAATGCTTCCTCTAACTAAACCATTTGAGAACTTGGGCATCTTGAATGCTGCAGGCTATGTTGAAACGAATGATCGGATGGAGACACACGTCCCGGGTATTTTTGCAGCTGGTGACGTTCGTGAAAAAACATTGCGCCAAATCGTTACAGCTACAGGGGATGGAAGCATTGCTGCTCAATCCGCTCAGCATTATGTTGAGGAACTTCAAGAAAAATTGCAACCAAAGGCTTGATTGCACAAAAGTTTCACACTTCGTAATTCGGTTTTAACGATGTTGTAACACGTGTGAAATAATGATTGTGTATAGTATGGGTAGAAAGTTGACCCCCTTTAATTATAAACGTTTGAGGACACAGATTAAGTATCTGTGTCCTTTTTTTTTGTGTCCTGCTTTAAGACTATATCTTTAGTGCCGATTTTTAGGTAAATTTTAATGCTTGGAATGTGAAGTTAGGCATCTCTTTGAATTTAGGCAGGGAAAGTGGAGAAGAATAGGAGTTAAGCAGGAGATAAAGACTTACTCAGTGATTCCTTGCGAATGAATATTCCCCCAATGCAGGAAGTTTCCTTTATTGTTAGCTCATTTCAAAAATAGTATAATGATAAGATATACTAAACATATCTGTCAAAAGGTAATAAGATGTAAAATACAACTTGTTTGAACTATTAGCATTTGAGAATCGCCAAATGGATATCTAACGGCGGTTTAATGATATAAACTGAATCTCTTCAAGCAGAAGGGGGAAGGTTTCTATAGTCGAGCAGAGGCCAATTGAGGTGAAGAACGTGCAACGTGTCACAAACTGTGTATTGATTAAGGATGATCAAATCCTCTTATTGAAAAAACCTAGACGCGGATGGTGGGTAGCTCCAGGCGGCAAGATGGAGCCTGGGGAGTCTGTACGTGATGCTTGTATTAGAGAATATCGCGAAGAAACAGGAGTTTATTTGAAAAACCCTTCCATAAAAGGTATTTTCACCTTCATTATGAAGGACGGGGATAAAGTTTTGTCAGAGTGGATGATGTTCACTTTCTTTGCGACGGATTCAGATGGTGTCAATGTGGATGTTTGTGAAGAAGGGGAACTTAGCTGGCATCCGGTTGATGATGTTAAAAAGCTGAAAATGGCTGAGGGTGATTTTCATATTCTGGACTATATGGTCCATGGAAGTGGAATCATTTATGGAACGTTTACCTATACGCCTGAGTTTAAGTTACTCTCTTATCGATTGGATCCAGGTTAATATTCAATATAAAAAAGATTGCTATATATGGGGGCGGAGAACTATGAGTACAGGGGAGATTAATGAAACGCAATTGGTCATCATAACCGGAATGTCAGGAGCAGGTAAGACAGTGGCGGTTCAAAGTTTTGAAGACCTGGGCTTTTTTTGCGTCGATAATTTGCCGCCCACGCTATTGCCAAAGTTTTTGGAGTTAATGAAGGACTCCGGGAATAAGATGAATAAAGTGGCTCTTGTCATGGACTTGAGGGGGAGGGAGTTTTTTGATTCCTTATTTCTTGCACTGGATAAATTAACGGAATCAGCGGCAGTATCACCAAGAATCCTTTTTCTTGAAGCTGATGATGATTCTTTGGTACGCAGGTATAAGGAAACGAGAAGGACCCATCCCCTTGCTCCATTAGGCAGGCCATTGGAAGGCATTAAAATGGAACGGGAACTATTGGACGAACTAAAGGGAAGAGCTCAGCTGATCTTTAATACTTCACAACTGAAACCGCGCGAATTGAGGGAGAAAATCGCTTCGGAATTTTCTGCGGATAAATGTGTAGGTTTCACAGTCAATGTCATGTCCTTCGGGTTCAAGCATGGTCTGCCAATAGATGCCGACCTTGTGTTTGATGTACGTTTCCTGCCAAATCCATATTATATTGACCATATGAGGCCAAAGACTGGATTGGAACAGGAAGTATCGAGTTACGTTTTAAAATGGAGTGAGACTCAAAAGTTCTTGGAAAAGGTGACCGATCTGCTTGCCTTCATGCTTCCACATTATAAACGTGAAGGGAAAGCACAGCTTGTAGTTGCGATTGGGTGTACAGGCGGTCAGCATCGTTCTGTAGCATTGACGGAGTATATTTCAAACCACTTCAAAAAGGATTACAGCGTTCAAATATCTCATCGTGATATCGAAAAAAGTAAGGGGAAAGCAGATGTTAGATAATAAGAAACAACCTAAGGTTGTGATCATTGGTGGGGGAACCGGCCTTCCCGTTTTGTTAAGGGGTTTAAAGAAGCATCCAGTGGATATAACGGCGATCGTCACTGTAGCAGATGATGGCGGAAGTTCGGGTCGCCTTCGCGAGGACATGGATATCCCCGCGCCAGGTGATATTCGTAACGTTCTAGCAGCGTTATCGGATGTAGAGCCTCTTGTTGAACAAATGTTTCAACATCGCTTTCAGAGTAAAAATGAGCTATCCGGGCATTCGCTGGGGAATTTGATCCTGGCGGCAATGACCTCGTTGACCGGAGATTTTGTCCATGCTATCCAGGAAATGAGTAAATTCCTTAATGTCCGTGGTAAAGTGCTTCCGGCTGCCAACCAAAGTGTGGTTCTCCATGCGGAGATGGATGACGGAACGATTGTTACAGGAGAATCCAAGATCCCCTTTTCAGGAAAGAAAATAAAAAAAGTATTCCTGTCTCCTCAGCATATAAGGCCGCTCAGTGAAACTCTTCAGGAAATTAAGCATGCAGATCTTATTGTCATTGGTCCAGGAAGCTTATATACTAGCATTCTGCCTAACTTACTTGTCCCGGGCCTAGGGGAAGAAGTTGGCCGCTCCAAGGCTAAGAAGGTGTACATTTGCAATTTAATGACACAAGCCGGCGAGACGTTGGATTATAGCGCAAGCGATCATATAAAAGCTATATATGACCATATGGGAAATGCATATATTGACAGGATACTGGTTAATAATGAGGAAATACCGACTGAGATTCAGCAACGTTATCAAGCTGAATATGCCAAACCGGTCATGTATGATGTGGAAAGTTTAAAACGGATGGGTCTTGAAATCATACAAGAACGCATTTTCAGCTATGAAGGGAATGTAATACGCCATGACACGAAAAAAGTGGCGGATTTGCTTTATAATATGCTTGTAAATGAAACAAAAAGCCACATTGTTCCGTAGATATAAGCGGGGACGGTTTTTTGATTGATAAAATAGATTACCTGCGTTCGATTGGGGGTGAAATGGATGTCTTTTGCTTCAGAAACGAAAAAAGAGCTTACTACATTAGAGGGAAAGGATTGCTGCGGAAAAGCGGAATTGTGTGCGCTTATCCGGATGAACGGATCCCTTTCATTTTCTAATCGGAAGCTTGTCGTGGATATTCAAACTGAGAATGCTGCGATTGCCAGAAGGATTTATACGCTGCTGAAAAAAAGTTATGAGGTCCAGGTCGAGCTTTTGGTCCGTAAAAAGATGAAGCTTAAAAAAAATAATGTTTATATTGTCAGGATGTCATCTGGAGGGCAGCGGGTTTTAACTGATTTGGAAATTTTAGGCGACGGCTTTGAAATTCTCCATGCTATATCCGACACTATTGTTGGGAAGAAATGCTGTAAGCGTTCATACCTAAGAGGTGCATTCCTTGCGGGGGGATCGGTGAATAATCCGGAAACGTCTTCCTATCACCTTGAGATTTTCTCACTTTATAAAGAGCACAATGATGCCCTTTGTGAGCTAATGAATAAGTTTGGCTTGAAGGCCAAGACGCTTGAACGCAAAAAAGGGTACATCATTTATTTGAAAGAAGCCGAAAAGATCGCTGAGTTTTTAAGCATAGTCGGTGCCCATTCAGCCTTATTAAGATTCGAGGATGTACGGATTGTCCGTGATATGCGTAATTCAGTAAATCGACTTGTGAATTGTGAAACAGCCAATTTGAACAAAACGATTGGTGCCTCATTGCGCCAGGTTGAAAATATCCATTACATTGAGGATACGGTAGGACTAAGCATTTTACCGGATAAGCTTCGGGAAATTGCGGAGCTTAGGATAGCATTTCAGGATATAACCTTAAAGGAACTTGGAGAAATGGTATCAGGAGGAAACATCAGTAAGTCAGGGATTAATCACCGATTACGCAAGATTGATGAAATAGCTGACAGGCTCCGTGGGGGAGAGGCTATTGCTGCGAAAAAATAAAGCTAACAGGGGAGATCAAGATGGTGGAAAAACAAGTTGAAGTAAAACTGAAAACAGGTTTGCAAGCCCGGCCGGCCGCTCTTTTTGTACAAGAAGCTAACCGCTTTCATTCGGATGTTTTTCTAGAAAAAGAAGGAAAAAAAGTGAATGCGAAAAGTATCATGGGATTAATGAGCCTTGCCATCAGTTCTGGCGTGTCCGTTAAGTTAATCGTCGAAGGACGCGATGAAAAGGAAGCAATAGAGGCATTGGAAGAGTTCATTCAGCAAGAGGGGTAAAATAAGAGGATGCCAAAAGTGCATCCTTTTCTTTTATGATTTTTTACATTATGTGAAAAAAGGCTCCGAAAGTCGCTTAAAACGACTTTCGGAGCCTTTTGTATCATTTTTTATTTAGAGTCTTTTTTGTCATCAAGAATGCTGCGCGTGATGACTTTGTCAATCAAGCCATATTCAAGAGCTCTTTCGGAAGTCATGAAGTTATCACGTTCCGTATCTCTTTGAAGGACTTCAATAGGTTGACCAGTACGTTCTGCCAAGATTTGGTTCAGCTTATCTTTCAAGTGAAGGATACGGCGGGCAGCAATTTCAATTTCCGTTGCTTGACCTTGGGCTCCTCCAAGTGGTTGGTGAATCATGACTTCACTGTTCGGCAACGCATAACGTTTGCCCTTTTCACCAGCGGCCAATAGGAATGCACCCATGGAAGCGGCCATACCGATGCATACAGTGGATACATCAGGTTTGATATACTGCATAGTATCGTAAATGGCCATACCGGAAGTGATGCTTCCACCTGGGCTGTTGATGTATAAAGTGATATCTTTTTCAGGATTTTCCGCTTCTAAAAATAGTAATTGAGCAACAATTGAGTTGGAAACATTATCGTCAATTCCACTTCCTAGCATAATGATCCGGTCTTTTAATAAACGGGAGTAAATATCGTAGGCACGCTCCCCACGACTTGTTTGTTCGATAACTGTAGGAATTAAATTCATGTTCATTTCCTCCTTCGATTAAGAGAATCATTTAAATTCTTTATGTATGTATGATACACTTTTTGGTCAATTTAGGTCAAACAAAACAAACCCTATAATGGATAATTTGTTCGACAATTTTCTGGCAAGTCTCCTTCCCGAATAGATTTATTTATAATTATGCCGCACAGGGATGAATTTCCACATTACCCATAATACCCAAAAGGTGAAGTTTTAAACCTGATAACCCTTGCAAAGGATGGGATTCTATCATATAATGAAGTCTGTCGAAAAAAGATTTTCTATTTCGCCCTCGTAGTGCAACGGATAGAACGCAAGCCTCCGAAGCTTGAAATGCAGGTTCGATTCCTGCCGAGGGCATTACCAATCTCCTGCTTAATAAAGTGGGGGATTTTTTATTGGTCAATTCAATTAGAAGGCATCAAATGGTTCCTTGCGATTTTTGATGGATTTACTCGATTTCCGTAAAATTCCATCGAATCATGGTATTTCACTCCCTTGCCTCAGAATATTCGCCCCTACCATTGAAAAATGGTGATTTTTCAGTAAAAGTAGTTGTGAAAATCGCATTTCTAACATATAGTATTTAAAACAAATACACTATTCAGAAAAAAACGTAAGCGTTTTCATGGGTTTTTGTGTAGAATTTTCTCCTGATAATGTAAAATGGAGTGGGGGAGGGATGAATCGATGAGTATGAATATGAAAGCAGGACTTTTTCAACAGCAAACATTAAAGATGGCAATGACCCAGGAGCTTATGCAAGCAATTACATTGCTGCAATACTCCTCACAGGAGCTATCGGCATTCTTAGAAGATAAAATGGTGGAAAATCCATTACTGTCCCTAGATCAGCCAACATCTTCTTTATTTCAGCCAACCTTTGACCGAAAAAAGGGAAAACGGACTCTTAAAAATACGTATGATGCCAACTATTGGATTGAACAGATCAGTGAAGATACACTATCGCTTGAACAGCATGTCATGTCCCAGGTGAATCACCAGCAACTTTCCGGTGAGCAGCAGAAGGCGATGCTACTATTAATTCATAATCTTGATGAAAACGGTTACTTAAGGACTCAGCTGGAGGATATATGTGTTCCAGGCATATCTTCAGTCGTTTTGGAAGAGAGCCTTTCGATTTTACAGCAGCTAGAGCCGCATGGAATTGCAGCTAGGAATCTTCAAGAGTGCCTTTTACTTCAGGTAAAAGCAGAAGGGATGAATTTGCTGGCAGAATCGATCATAGAAAATCATTTCCTCGATTTTGCTGAAAAGCGTTGGAAGGACTTAAGTAAGAAAATCGGTGTTACAATGAAGGAGATTCAAGAAGTCTTTGATTATGTCCAGACGTTGAACCCGCGTCCAGCTTCACTCTTTTTTCAGGAAAAACCTTCTTATATAGTGCCGGATGTGGTCGTGGAAGTTCGTGATGGGGTACTGCTTGTGGGGAATTATGATGGCAACTCACCAAATCTTAATGTGGATAAAGGGTATTTGAACCGAATGAAGAGCCATAAGGACCAGGGAGTGCAAAAGTTCATCCAGGATAAGTGGCAGGAATATCAATGGATCTCTAGAGGGATACAACAGAGAAAAGAAACGATATTGAAGGTTATTCAGTGCATCGTCGAAAAACAGCCGGCGTGCTTTCGTCATGGCCTTAACCATTTGAAGCCGATGACGATGAAAGAAGTCGCCGACGAGATTGGTATTCATGAATCTACAGTTAGCAGGGCCGTTAAAGGAAAATACGTGCAGACACCATTTGGCACAATAGAGATGCGGATATTTTTCACTACTTCTTTACAGTCAGTCGGCCTTGATGAGGATATGTCAGGCATGCAAGCAAAAAAGGGCCTGCAGGCAGCCATCAATGGTGAAAATAAACAAAAGCCGCTTTCGGATCAAGATTTGGCAGAACGATTGAAAGTGGAGCATGGAATTATACTGGCGCGCCGAACGGTCGCCAAATACCGGGAACAATTAGGGATCCCTTCTTCATCTAAACGAAAAAGATATGATTGAAAAGGATGAGTGGTTTGGAATCAAATGCGTTTGTTTTATATAGTAGGGATAAATGCCCGTTATGTGATAAAGCCAAGCAGATACTTGAAGAAGTGAAATTCGAGTCAGGCATAGGGTATAGGGAAATCGATATCCATACCGATGATGATTTGGTTGAGAAATTCGGATTGATGATCCCTGTTGTAGAATGGAAAGATGATATCGTTCAATTTGGAAATGTTGATAAATTAGCTCTAAATAGGCTTTTCGAAAAATAATTTTTCAAATCATTTGAAGAAACATTCCGTTCCTGCTAGAATAAAATATGTAGCAGGAATATTTTTTTTGGTGTAAGTGGGACAGAAAACGACTACGCGGGACATTATATGTCCAACTTAACTATTTAGGAGTTTTAAATATGCGTACATTACTCGAGGTACAAAGAAAATTATTACCTGATTTCCTTATGGCTATGCAAAAAAGATATGATATCCTGCGTTATATCAAAATGATGCAGCCAGTTGGAAGGCGAAGTCTGGCCGTGAGCCTTAATTTGACTGAGCGGACGCTTAGAAGCGAGGTTGATTTTCTGAAAAGTCAGAACCTGGTTAACATATTCATTTCTGGTATGACGCTGACTGATGAAGGGATTGAAATCCTGGATAAGTTAGAAGGAATAATGCGTGAAGTAATGGGTATAGACATAATGGAGCGGCAATTGCAGGATTTGTTACAAGTGGATGAGGTCATTATTGTCTCAGGAAATTGTGACGAAACCCCATGGGTGAAAAAAGAATTGGGTAAAGCTTGTGCAAACCGTATGAAACGAGAATGGAACTCAAAAAATATCATTGCGGTTACTGGTGGATCGACAATGGCCGAAGTGGCTAATTCGTTGTCACCTGATGAGGCTTCCAAGAAATTGACATTTGTCCCAGCCCGCGGGGGAATTGGTGAAGCAGTGCAGAACCAGGCTAATACGATTGTCGAAAGAATGGCACAGAAGGCGCAGGCCTCTTACAGAGTGTTATATGTACCCGATCAATTAAGCGGTGAGGTTTATGCTTCCTTCATGAAGGAACCTGCAATTAAAGAAGTGATTTCCCAAATCAAATCTGCCGATATGATCATTCATGGAATTGGTGATGCCATGGCGATGGCAGAGAGAAGAAATTCTTCGCCAGAAATGTTAAAGAAGCTGTTAGATGGAAATGCTGTAGGAGAAGCATTCGGTTATTACTACGATGAAAACGGAAAAGTTGTTCATAAGGTTTTGACAGTCGGAATCCAGTTAGATGATCTTAGCCCTGAAAAGCGAGTGATAACTGTGGCAGGTGGAAAAACTAAAGCTAAGGCTATCCGTTCTTACATGAAAGGCGCACCTTCATCGACCGTTTTGATAACGGATGAAGCGGCAGCCCAAGAGTTAATTCAGGGGAATTACACCCCTTAATATATTTGTGAACTTAAAAGGAGGAATTTTTCATGGCAGTAAAAGTTGGAATTAATGGTTTTGGACGTATTGGACGTAATGTATTTCGTGCAGCATTGAGTAATCCTGAGGTAGAGATTGTTGCTATTAACGACTTAACGGATGCTAATATGTTAGCGCACCTTCTTCAATATGATTCAATTCATGGATCTCTTAATGAAAAAGTAACGGTTGATGGGGATTACCTTGTTGTTGATGGGCATAAAGTCAAAGTATTGGCTGAACGTGATCCTGCACAATTAGCATGGGGTGAACTGGGAGTAGAAGTAGTAGTTGAATCTACAGGACGTTTCACAAAACGTGCGGATGCTGCAAAACATTTAGAAGCTGGCGCGAAAAAAGTAATCATTTCGGCTCCTGCATCAGATGAAGACATCACAATCGTCATGGGTGTAAACGAAGAAAAATATGATGCAGCAAACCACCATGTAATCTCTAATGCTTCTTGTACAACGAACTGCTTAGCACCATTTGCTAAAGTGCTTCAAGAACAATTCGGAATTAAACGCGGTATGATGACGACTGTTCACTCATATACAAATGATCAGCAAATCCTTGATTTGCCTCATAAAGATTATCGCCGTGCTCGGGCAGCGGCTGAGAATATCATTCCTACAACTACTGGGGCAGCAAAAGCTGTTGCACTTGTCCTTCCTGAACTTAAAGGGAAATTGAATGGTATGGCAATGCGTGTACCTACTCCAAACGTATCTGTTGTCGACCTTGTTGCAGAGCTTGAAAAAGACGTAACGGCTGAAGAAGTGAATGCAGCATTTAAAAAGGCTTCAGAAGGCGAACTTAAAGGAATTCTTGAGTACAGCGAACTTCCGCTAGTATCAGGTGACTATAACGGTAACCCAGCATCATCTACAATTGATGCCCTTTCCACAATGGTAATGGAAGGAAACATGGTTAAAGTATTATCTTGGTATGATAATGAAACAGGATATTCTAGCCGTGTTGTTGATTTAATCAACTATTTGGCTAAAAAAGGATTGTAATTAGAATAATAAAAAAAACCTCACCAAAGTGAGGTTTTTTTTATCACACCTCTAAAAAAACTTGGCAGAAGATGATATTATAAGTTAGTCATTAATCAGTCAAGCGTTTACATTTCTTGTTTTTGGATAATTTCCTTTAAACCGACTATAATGAAAAAGAGAAAAGGGGAGTTGGGATATTTACCCTCTCCCTTTTTGATTAAAAGAATCAAAAATATGAAAACAATATCTAAGGAGGTTCTTGGATTATGAATAAAAAGTCGATTAGAGATATTGAGTTAAAGGGGAAACGCGTATTTTGCCGTGTTGATTTCAACGTGCCGATGCAGGGCGGAAAGATTTCGGATGATACGAGAATCAAAGCTGCACTGCCGACGATTTCCTATCTGACGGAACAAGGCGCTAAAGTCATTTTAGCCAGCCACCTTGGCCGTCCTAAAGGACAAGTCGTTGAAGAATTACGTTTAGCTCCTGTTGCGGAAAGACTAAGTGAACTTAGTGGCAAAGATGTGCAAAATGCTCAAGAAGCTTATGGTGAGTCCGTTCAATCAATCATTGATAACATGGGAAATGGTGAGATCTTGCTGTTGGAGAACGTTCGTTTCTACCCGGGGGAAGAGAAGAACGATCAAGAATTGGCGAAGTCATTTGCTGCACTGGCGGATGTTTATGTAAATGATGCATTCGGAGCTGCACACCGTGCACATGCGTCAACTGAAGGGATAGCACACCATCTTCCAGCTGTTGCCGGATTACTGATGGAAAAGGAACTTTCTGTGCTGGGAAAAGCCCTATCCAACCCAGAACGCCCTTTCACAGCTATAATTGGCGGAGCAAAAGTAAAGGATAAGATAGGCGTTATCGAAAACCTTTTGGAAAATGTCGATCACTTGATTATTGGTGGTGGACTAGGTTATACATTTATTAAAGCACAAGGTCACGAAATCGGTAATTCTTTATTGGAAGAAGACAAAATAGAATTGG
The DNA here is from genome assembly GCF_042787985.1 of Peribacillus sp. YIM B13481. NCBI lineage: Bacteria > Bacillati > Bacillota > Bacilli > Caryophanales > Bacillaceae > Peribacillus > Peribacillus sp. YIM B13481. Next base: position 126,451 of record NZ_JBHZPE010000001.1, on the reverse strand, counting down.
CCAAATCTTTCATCGAAAGTGCAAAGGAAAAAGGCGTAAAATTGCATTTGCCTATTGATGCAGTTGTAGCAGCTGAATTCTCACCTGATGCAGAATCAGAGAATGTTGATATCGATGCTATTCCAAATGATAAAATGGCTTTGGATATCGGTCCAAAAACTAGTGAATTATTTGCGGATGTAATTAAAGGTTCCAAGCTTGTCATATGGAATGGACCGATGGGTGTATTCGAGTTCGATAAGTTTGCGAATGGAACGAGAACGGTTGCTGAAGCATTGGCGGAAGCAAAAGATACGTACAGTATTGTAGGCGGAGGGGATTCTGCTGCAGCTGCTGAAAAGTTTGGATTGGCTGAAAAGATGTCCCATATTTCAACTGGCGGCGGTGCATCTCTTGAGTTCATGGAAGGCAAAGAATTGCCTGGCGTTGTGGCCTTGAACGATAAATAAGCGTTAACCGTTACATATTTCAACTTTAGAAGGGATGAGAAACCAATGCGTAAACCGATTATTGCAGGAAACTGGAAAATGAATAAAACACTATCTGAAGCGACTGCCTTTTTAGAAGAAGTGAACAATCTGATTCCGAAGCAAGATTTAATCGATACGGTTGTATGTGCTCCAGCTTTGTTTCTGGATCAACTGGTTAAAACAGCAAAAGGAACCGATGTGAAAATTGGGGCGCAGAACATGCACTTTGAAGAAAGTGGTGCTTTCACAGGAGAAATCAGTCCAATCGCTTTAGCTGATCTGGGTGTAACCTATGTAATTCTTGGCCATTCCGAACGCCGGGAAATGTTCAACGAAACGGATGAAGGCGTTAATAAAAAAGCGCATGCCGCTTTTGCCCATCAGTTAACCCCTATCGTTTGTTGCGGTGAAACACTTGAGCAAAGGGAAGCGGGCGAAACGAATGATTTCGTTGGAAGCCAGATTGAAAATGGCTTGGCGGGATTATCTGAAGATCAATTAAAACAAACCGTCATTGCCTATGAGCCTATTTGGGCGATTGGAACAGGGAAATCGTCTTCTGCTCAAGATGCAAATGAAGTTTGTGCACATATTCGCTCAGTTGTGGCTGACAAGTTTTCAAATGAAGCGGCTGCAGCCATCCGCATTCAGTACGGTGGCAGTGTAAAACCTGAGAATATTAAAGAGTACATGGCACAGCCTGATATTGACGGTGCGTTGGTAGGCGGGGCAAGCTTGAAAACCGATTCCTTTTTACAATTGCTGGAGGCTGGTCACTATGAGTAAGTCGCCTGTGGCACTTATCATCTTAGACGGTTTTGGCTGCCGTGGTGAAGAAAAAGGAAATGCTGTTTTTCATGCGAAAAAACCGAACTTTGACCGTTATTGGGAACAGTATCCGCATTCCCATTTAACTGCAAGCGGGGAAGCTGTCGGTTTGCCTGCCGGTCAAATGGGGAACTCCGAAGTGGGGCATTTGAATATTGGGGCAGGACGGATCGTTTATCAAAGTCTTACCCGTGTGAACCTGGCAATCCGTGAAGGTGAGTTTGCAGAAAATCCAACTTTGGTCGATGCCATGAGCCATACCAAGAAAAAAGGCACGGACCTTCACCTTTTCGGCCTTCTTTCAGATGGCGGCGTACACAGTCATATTGAACATATGTATGCCCTGCTGAAATTGGCCGCAAAAGAAGGAGTTAAAAATGTATATGTACATGCATTTTTAGATGGACGTGATGTCGGACCGAAAACGGCGCAAGGTTATATTAAGGAAGCGGAAGCGAAAATGAAGGAAATCGGTGTCGGTCAGTTTGCGACCATTTCCGGAAGATATTATTCGATGGACCGTGATAAACGGTGGGAACGTGTGGAGAAATCCTACCGTTCGATGGTGTATGGTGATGGACCTGCTTACTCTTCAGCTATGGAATGTGTCGAGGACTCCTACGAACATGGCATTTTTGACGAGTTCGTGATACCTTCAGTCATAACGGCGGAAGACGGTAAACCGGTGGCAACGATTAAAGATGATGATGCCGTTATCTTTTATAACTTCCGTCCAGACCGGGCGATCCAGATTTCCAATACGTTCACGAATGAGGACTTTCGCTCATTTGACCGCGGTCCTGGACATCCGTTGCACCTCCATTTTGTATGCTTGACACATTTTTCAGAAACAGTTGACGGATATGTTGCTTTTAAGCCGACAAATCTTGATAATACATTAGGGGAAGTACTTTCCCAAAACCAGCTTACCCAGCTTCGTATCGCTGAAACTGAAAAATACCCGCATGTGACGTTTTTCATGAGCGGCGGACGTGAAGAGAAGTTTCCTGGTGAAGAGAGGATTTTAATTAATTCTCCGAAAGTCGCTACATATGATTTACAACCGGAAATGAGTGCTTATGAAGTGACGGATGCATTAGTGGAACAAATTGAGGCTGACCGTTTCGATGCGATCCTTCTGAATTTCGCCAACCCGGACATGGTTGGTCATTCAGGGATGCTTGAGCCTACCATTAAAGCGATTGAAACCGTGGATGAATGCCTAGGCAGGATCGTCGATTTAATCGTCTCAAAAGGCGGTACAGCAATCATTACAGCTGATCATGGCAATGCTGATGAAGTCGTAACGCTTGAAGGCGACCCCATGACAGCCCATACAACGAATCCCGTGCCTGTCATTATCACTAAAAATCAGGTAACATTAAGAACAGGTGGTATCCTAGGTGATTTAGCTCCAACGATGCTTGATTTGCTTGGAGTCGAAAAACCTGTTGAAATGACAGGGAAATCCCTATTATCTAAATAAAAATTGTGAATTGGAAAAGGAGAGATTTATAATGCCGTACATCGAACATGTATATGCACGCGAAGTGCTTGATTCCCGTGGTAATCCAACAGTAGAAGTAGAAATCCAAACAGAGTCCGGATATTTCGGACGTGCAATCGTACCATCAGGTGCTTCCACAGGAGAACACGAAGCGGTTGAGCTTCGTGACGGAGATAAATCTCGTTACCTGGGTAAAGGGGTACAAAAAGCAGTTGATAATGTAAATGAAATCATTGCTGACGCTGTCATTGGTTTGGATGTAACGAACCAAGCAGGCCTTGACCTTACTATGATTGAATTGGATGGTACTGAAAACAAAGGAAACTTGGGAGCTAATGCAATTCTTGGTGTATCAATGGCTGCTGCCCATGCCGCTGCTGAATTTTCAGGTTTACCATTGTATCGTTATCTTGGAGGATTCAATGCGAAACAACTTCCGACTCCAATGATGAACATCATTAACGGCGGATCACATGCCGATAACAATGTTGACTTCCAGGAATTCATGATCCTTCCTGTAGGTGCCCCTAGCTTCAAAGAAGCCGTTCGTATGGGTGCTGAAGTATTTCATGCATTGAAATCAGTCCTTTCTGCTAAAGGCTTGAATACGGCTGTTGGCGATGAAGGCGGCTTTGCTCCAAACCTTGGATCAAACCGTGAAGCGCTACAAGTCATCATCGAGGCAATTGAAAAAGCAGGCTATAAAGCAGGCGAAGATATCTACCTTGGTATGGACGTAGCTTCATCTGAATTCTATAACAAAGAAACAGGCAAATATGATCTTGCAGGCGAAGGCCGCAATGGCGTTACATCCGAAGAAATGGTTGCTTTCTATGAAGAGCTAGTGAATGAGTTCCCGATTCTTTCCATCGAAGACGGCTTGGATGAAAATGACTGGGATGGCCACAAACTTCTAACTGAACGCATTGGTTCTAAAGTTCAATTAGTGGGTGACGATTTATTCGTAACGAACACGAAAAAATTGGCTGAAGGCATCGAAAAAGGCATCGGTAACTCGATCCTAATCAAAGTGAACCAAATTGGTACACTTACTGAAACGTTTGATGCAATCGAAATGGCGAAGCGCGCAGGCTACACTGCAGTCGTTTCCCACCGTTCAGGTGAAACGGAAGATGCAACAATCGCTGACATCGCCGTTGCAACAAACGCAGGCCAAATCAAAACGGGTTCCATGTCCCGTACAGACCGTATCGCTAAATACAACCAACTTCTTCGCATCGAAGACCAGCTTGGTGACTTGGCTGTATATGGCGGCTTGAAATCTTTCTATAACTTGAAGAAGTAATTATCTTGAATTCCGCTTCTGACGAGAAGCGGATGGATTCATTATAATAATTTCTTTTAACCTCCTATTCAATGTGGCAATCCGCATTTGAATAGGAGGTTTTTTTATGTTTATGGGGGGGAGTGTGCATTCAATATGGGACAGTCCTATTTGTTACCAAAACCTTATGAAGTCAGCGAAAGTGACTATGAAAGTACAGTCGCCTCCGGTTCATTTCGAACGGTTATCAAACCTTAAAGTCAATGCTTCATTAAGATGGGCTTGTTACAGCTTAGGCATGATTCCAGCTGGATTCAAGCCCATTTAATCAAACGTTTGATTAATAAAATCCAAGACAAAAAAAGGTGCCGCATATGGGCACCTTTTCTTATTTATTCGATACAGCTTTCACTGGCACGGCATTATAGTATTCTTCCAATGTACTCTTCGTTTCGAAAATTTCAGTTGCGGCTTCGACACCAACATAGCGGATGTGCCATGGTTCGTATTTATAGCCTGTGATGTTTTCCTTGCCTTCTGGATAGCGGATGATAAATCCGTATTCATGGGCATGCTCGGCAAGCCAGGTCGCTTCATTCGTGTCACCGAAGCAGTCTTGGGCAGCACATGCGCCGTCGTGGGTCGTAACATCAATCGCGAGACCCGTTTCATGCTCGCTTGTCCCAGGCATTGCACTGTAGGTCCTAGCTTTTTCTTCCCCGTCCTTAGCCACATAGTTATTAAAGACCGCGATTTGTGTTTGATGTGAACGGTATGCGGAAACACCGGCAAAGTGCATGTTTTCTTTTTCGGCAGCCTGGAACAATTTTTCAAGAGCCTTTCCCGCTTCTTTGCGCATCATTCTTTTTTCAATTTTATCTTGAAAGATGAAATCCACTTTTGGGTAGATAAGGTCCTCAGGTTTGTAATCTTCCGGCAGGCTGTATTGTTTATTGACAAGTACAGGTATGCTTTCCGGGTTGGCTAATGTCTGAAGGCCAGCCTGTGCGGGTTTAACCGTTTCATCAACTTCCACCTGGCGTTGGGCCGATTCATTTGAATCATTATTCTTATCAGTTTCTGTCTCCTTATCCTGGGAGCTCGGTTGTTCTTCTTTTGGCTCTTTTTTATCATCGCTGGTCAGGTCGAATGAACAGCCAGCCATCAGAATGAAAGATGATAGAGCGGTTGCTGCAAATATAGGTTTTAACATATGAAAGGCCCCTTGCTTTTAATATAAGATTTCCAATAGAAATAGTTTTGAAAGATTATCGTGATAAGTAATCCCTTGTTAATTCACTTTGATATTTATCAAGAAATAAGCCAATCCAGACCACCATCAACAAAAAAGGATAATCATTACGGATTGCGGTTTGCACGACGGGATCAGACCAAAAGTGCGAAAGGAAACCAGATGACATCCTGATTGTCTCGAATGTGACAAGGCCGTGCAGCGATAACCAAAGGATCGTAAGGGTATTGGTCCCAAACCCGATCAATGCTGCTATGATGCTCAGCAAGACGGCTGCTGCCCCGATCAGGAGGACATGGAAGCTTGATTGGAAAAAGTCGATACTGCTATTGGAAAGTCCATTATAAATAATAGCAGTAAAATAAACGGTTGTCGTGATATATGCAGCAAATAATAAGTATCGATTTCCGTGATACTTTGCCAGCAGCAATAGAAGCGGTGATAGGATGATTAATAGGACACTTATAAGATTGCTTCCGCCTGTCCATAAAGAATAACCGGCAAACGCCGAGAATAGGATGGTCAGGAGATCAAGAATCCGAAGTATGGACTTAAACATGGTGACACCTCTTTCTCTTTATGCAAATTATCTCAAACTTTGTTTCAAAAAGAAAATAAACGACCATGGATTTAGGAATTCTTACCATTATAGTATAACAAAGATTGTGGATATTTAGTGGGTGTGGTAAAGTTAAAGTAATTGTTTATTGGTTCTTCAGGAGGTGTAATTGCATGCATGCATTTCTCATAACGCTTTTAGTGATTGTCAGTATCGCCCTCATTGTGACGGTATTGCTTCAATCAGGTAAAAGTGCAGGTTTATCAGGTGCGATTGCCGGCGGTGCCGAGCAGCTATTCGGAAAGCAAAAGGCACGCGGTTTGGACCTAGTTTTACATCGGGCAACGGTAGTATTGGCCATTTTATTCTTTGCTTTAACTTTACTTGTTGCATTCTTTGATGTGTAATGGATCAAAAATGAGTCTAGCTAAATAGCTAGGCTTTTTTCTTTGCACAATAGTCGCATGAATAGATATAGTGATTTTAGTACTTAATTATAGGATAGGGAATTCTATTTACCGATAAAGGAGTTTAAAATCATGAAAATCAAGCTGCAGCAGCCCTTTACTTTTAAAGGCGGAAAAAGAGCTGTTTTACTTTTACATGGATTTACGGGGAATTCCGCAGATGTGCGGATGCTTGGCCGTTACTTGGAGAAACAGGGATACACCTGCCATGCCCCGCATTATAAAGGACATGGCGTTCCGCCAGAGGAGTTAGTGAAAACGGGGCCAACAGATTGGTGGAAAGATGTCATGATGGCCTACGATTTTCTTAAAAGCGAAGGCCATGAAGAAATTGCTGTTGCCGGACTCTCATTAGGAGGCGTATTTTCTCTGAAATTAGGTTACACTGTACCTATAAAGGGTATCGTAACAATGTGTGCGCCTATGTATATCAAAAGTGAAGAAATGATGTATAAAGGAGTATTGGAGTACGCTAGAGAATTTAAGAAGTACGAAGGGAAAACTCAAGAGCAAATAGAGCTTGAAATGGACCTTCTTGCCGATAAGCCCATGAATACATTGAAAGCCCTTCAGGAATTGATAACGGATGTACGAGAGCACGTCGACCTTATTTACGCGCCGACATTTGTCGTGCAGGGCCGGCATGATGATGTTATCAATCCCAAAAGTGCCGATATTATTATTGATGCCATTGAATCACCTGTCAAACAAATCAAGTGGTATGAAGAATCCGGTCATGTCATAACTCTTGATAAAGAACGAAACCAATTGCATGAAGATGTATTTGAATTTTTAGAAAGTCTGGATTGGTCCGAATAACAAAATTATCATACCCTGAATAGGAGGGTTTTCATGGAAGATAACATTCAAGAACATATTAATAAGCTGCTGACGTACATGACGGATGAAGCATATAAGCCGTTAACCGTACAAGAACTGGAAGAGGCTTTGAAAATCGAAGACTCGGCAGATTTCAAGAATTTCGTTAAGGCTTTAGTTAAGATGGAAGAAAAGGGATTGGTGGTCAGAACGAGAAGCAATCGTTACGGCCTGCCGCAAAAAATGAATTTGTTCCGCGGTAAATTAACGGGCCATGCAAAGGGATTCGCTTTTGTGACACCTGAAGATAACCCAGGTATGGATGATATTTTCATTCCGCCAAATGAAACGGGTACAGCGATGCATGGAGATGTCGTCATGGTACGAGTATCTTCGGAAACATCCGGCTCAAGACAAGAAGGCACGGTCATCAGAATACTTGAACGCGGCATTACACAAGTGGTCGGTACATACTCGGAAAGTAAAAGTTTTGGTTTCGTCATCCCTGATGATAAAAAGATTGCAAACGATATCTTCATTCCACAGCATGCTTCCCATGGAGCGGTAGAGGGACATAAGGTTGTCGTCAAGCTGACTTCTTATCCTGAAGGACGTGTAAGTGCAGAAGGCGAAGTCATTGAAATTCTTGGGCATAAGAATGACCCTGGTGTAGATATTCTTTCAGTGATCCATAAATATGGTTTGCCGATGGAGTTCCCGGATGACGTCATGGAGCAAGCCAATGCCGTTTCGGATACCATTCAAGAAAGTGAAATTGGCAGTCGCAGGGATTTGCGGAATGATGTTTTGGTCACGATTGATGGAGCGGATGCCAAGGACCTGGATGATGCCGTCACTGTTTCTAAACTTGAAAATGGCAATTATAAGCTTGGTGTCCATATTGCTGATGTCAGCCATTATGTGACGGAAGGTTCGCCAATTGATAAGGAAGCCTTAGAAAGAGGGACGAGCGTTTATTTGGTTGATAGGGTCATCCCGATGATCCCGCATCGTTTATCGAATGGCATTTGTTCCTTGAACCCACAAGTCGACCGTTTTACACTTTCTTGTGAAATGGAAATCACACCAAATGGTGAAGTTGTCAACCATGAGATTTTCGAAAGTGTCATTAAGACGACTGAACGTATGACATATGGCAATGTGAACAAAATCCTTGTGGATAAGGATGAAGAACAACTCGAACGCTATGAAGCTTTGGTTCCGATGTTCCAGGACATGGAGAAGTTGGCGGCCATCCTTCGTAAAAATCGGATGAACCGCGGTGCAATCGACTTTGATTTCAATGAAGCGAGAGTTATCGTTGATGAAGAGGGACATCCGACTGATGTGGTTTTACGTGAAAGGTCGGTTGCGGAAAAGCTGATTGAAGAGTTCATGCTTGCGGCCAACGAAACCGTTGCTGAGCATTTCAACCGTCTTGACGTTCCGTTCATTTACCGTATTCATGAAGATCCCAAGCCGGAAAAACTGCAGCGTTTCTTTGAATTCATTACGAACTTCGGATATATTGTACGGGGGTCGGCCAATGACGTTCATCCTAAAGCGTTACAGGAAATCATTGAGGCGGTTGCAGGTAAACCGGAAGAAACGGTCATATCCACAGTCATGCTTCGTTCCATGCAACAAGCCAAATATGACCCCGAGAGCTTAGGTCACTTTGGTTTATCAGCTGAGTTTTATACACATTTCACATCACCGATTCGCCGTTACCCGGATTTGATCGTGCACAGGTTGATCAGGACCTACTTGGTGGAAGGTAAACTCGATGAAGCTACGAAGGAGAAATGGAATGCCATTTTACCTGAAATTGCCGATCATACATCGAAACGTGAACGTCGCTCAGTCGATGCTGAACGGGAAACGGATGATTTGAAGAAAGCAGAATATATGCTTGATAAAATCGGCGAAGAATATACCGGTATCATTGGTTCGGTTACGAATTTCGGGATGTTCGTCGAGTTGCCGAACACCATTGAAGGACTTGTCCATGTCAGCTTTATGACGGATGATTATTACCGCTTCGATGAGCGTCAGCTTGCAATGATCGGGGAGCGTACCGGTAATGTGTTCCGGATTGGCGATGAGATCGACGTACGTGTTTCCAACGTCAATAAAGAGGAACGCGCCATCGATTTTGAAATTATCGGCATGAAGGTAAGCCGCCCGCGTCCATCTGGCGAGAAGAAAATATTCAAAGCCAATTCAGGTGAACGCAAACGGGGCCGCGGTGGCAATGGGGGACGTAACGAAGGTAAAGGCGGCGGCCGCGGAGGCAGCCGTAATGGAGATTCGCCTTCCTCTGAGAGAAAACCGAAAAAGAAGAAAAAGTTCTTTGAAAATGCGCCAGCTGCCAAGCGCAAGAGAAAACCAAAAAAGAGATAAAGATTGAGGCGGGGGGATGATCATTTCATCCTCTCGCCGCGATTGGATGTAAAAAAGGGGAGAGTTAGATGCCAAAAGGCTCAGGTAAACAACTAGCACAAAATAAAAAAGCTTATCATGATTTCTTTATTGAACAAACGTTTGAAGCAGGTATCGTTTTGAAAGGGACGGAAATCAAGGCAATCCGTGCGGCCCGAGTGAATTTGAAGGATGCCTTTGCTAAAATAGAAAATGGTGAAATCTATCTTCATAATATGCATGTCAGTCCATATGAGCAGGGAAACCAGTTTAACCATGACCCGTTGCGGACACGAAAGCTTCTTTTGCATAAGAAAGAAATCAGTAAACTGATCGGTGAAACAAAGGAAACAGGTTACACCATCGTCCCGTTGAAAATGTATTTAAAGAATGGCTTTGCCAAAGTTTTAATCGGACTTGGAAAAGGGAAGAAGCAATATGACAAGCGTGATGACCTGAAGAAGAAGGAAGCGAAACGCGATATTGAACGTGCTTTCCGTGATCGGCAGAAGATGTAGAACTGCCAAGACCTTACAATTGCTTTTTTGAACCAATCTGTTATAATTAATCCTGTACCGATGACAATTGAATATCAGCCAACTTGCTGACTATTCTTCTCTCGTACGCTCCATTTCTATCATGGGGACGTTACGGATTCGACAGGGATAGTTCGAGCTTAAGTTGCGAGTCGAGGGGATCGGCCTCGTTAAAACGTCAACGCCTATAACTGGCAAACAAAACAACAACCTAGCTTTCGCTGCTTAATAACAGTCGATAGCTGTTCCTCCCTCCATGGCCCACGTGGTAGGGTAAGGGACTCACTCTAAGTGGGATACGCCGGAATCCACCGTCTGAGGATGAAGGAAGAGACCAATCAGACTAGCTGCTCTGCCGCCTGTCGATAGGCTAATGAGTTCGCGAAATGCGAATATATCGACTACACTCGTAGAAGCTTAAGTGCCGTTATGTCTGGACGTGGGTTCGACTCCCACCGTCTCCACCAATACATATATTGGTGGTTTTTTATTTGTCTTCTTTTTAGTTGTTTTTGTCGAAAAATCGATAAATCGTATAATTCGCAGATAAATCAGGAGTTTTCGCAGATATATCTCCATTTTCGAAGATATATTCCCGATTTCGCAGATAATTTGTACAATCGCTATCATTTAAAGGGATATTTCCTACTTCTATAGAATCCTTTGGGAGAAACCAAGATTGGAGTGATGAAATTGATTGTAAAAAAGCGAAAAGTTCCTCTTGCCATCCGCAAATTACGTGCATTAGCGTACAGGCTTCCTCCGAATCACCCTAAACTCCCTATAATAATGAACGATCTCAAAAAAAGGGAAGCGGGCCATAAAGGAGAATGTTCCATTGATTTTTCATTAGGCTTTCTTGAACCGAAAAGCTATTACATCTTCCACGATTTAAGGCTGCAGGATCAATCCCGATTTTTTCAACTTGATACCTTATTAATCTCCAAGAAATATGCGCTTATTATTGAAGTGAAGAACATTTCAGGGGCAATCTATTTTGATCCGCATTTCAACCAGCTCATTCGAACGATAGAAGGCAAAGAGACGGCATTTCCAGATCCCATCATACAAGTCAGCCGTCAAGAATCACAGTTAACCAATTGGTTCTTGAAAAATGGTTTTCCCTCACTTCCCATCCTTTCTTTAATTGTCATCAGTAATCCCCAAACAATCATCCGTACAGCTCCTGGAAACCATAAACTCCACTATAAAGTTATCCATCGCGATGCACTTCCCGCTAAAATTGATCAAATGGACCATTCCATAACAGACTCCTGTTTTAGTGAAAAAGATTTGAAAAAAGCAGTTCGCGTAATGAATAAACACCATATCGATGCGGACTTTTCCATTCTGGAACGATACACCCTTACCGAAAAGGACCTAATAAAAGGAGTGATATGTGAGAGTTGCAAGGGCAATCAGGTATTTAGAAGGCATGGCATGTGGATTTGCCCTCAATGCCAATTATCCAGTAAAAAAGCACATATTCCGGCTTTACGAGATTATTTTTATCTAGTAGGCTCGACGATAACGAATCGGCAGTTGAGGGACTTTTTAAATATTTCCTCTTCATCCAGTGCAACACGGATTTTGCAATCATTGAATCTGACAAGCCGTGGTGCGAATAAGGGGAAGGTGTACAGCCTTTTTTTTGATGAGTGATATCTAGGTGATCAGGCCCTCAGGAGGCTAATTGTCTAAACTATACTTGATTTTGCATTATTCATATCGTAAAACATGATAAAAAAAGACTCAAAAGAAGCATGAACTTCTCTTAAGTCTTTGTTCCGATCTTATTCCTTCAATTCCTTGCCCATTCCCTTTAGGAAGTGGACGCCAAAACCAATTGCCCGGTTTATGTCTGGATCATTCAACGTTTTCATTAAATCTATCACGCCGATTTTCTTTTCGGTCTGAAGGAATTTGTTTCCTTCATCAATTCCTGAAAGTGCACTGTTCAGCAGTTTCGTGGATTGTGCGGCATCGGCGTTCATCAAGGCTCCTGTTGCCCCCATAAGGGTATTGATCAGGTTAGTGACAGGTTGCCTTGTGATTTGTTGAAGAGCGATTTTCGCAATTTGTTCTTTTCCTTGAAGCATGGAAGTCGCAGCTTCGAATACGCCCGAGTCATTCAGTTCATTGACAATTTTAAACATATTGATTAACGCATCTTCATTATCGGTGATCAGCGTTTTCAGTTCTTCTAATTTTTGTAGCTTTTTTTCTTCCTCAGTAATGGGATTATGGATTTCCGTAATTGGAGCTGCCATGATCATCGCCCTCCTTGTTTATTTATCCGTTAAGTGAACATAGCCTGGACGGGCCCACTTACGTTCAACCTCGACACCATTTTGAGGGTGACGTTTTTTATTTCGCGGATTGGTGCCCGGTAATGGGATGTCTCCGCTTGCATTTAATACTTCCATGCGGACCATCGTTTGTTTGTAAGCGGGTGTGCTTGTGCGTTGATCATAGATAGGACCAGTCAGGAAGTTAATGGCTGAATCTTTATCGACTGAGTTCATCGGTAAAAATAGCTCATTATTTTTTACTCGGTCTGTGATCAGGACTTTTAATTTAACGGCCCCGAATGGTGACACTAAGCGAACGAGTCCGCCATCACTGACTTTACGTTCTTTTGCAAGTTCTGGTGAAACCTCAACGAAAATATCAGGTACCTTTGATTGGATTCCATTGGATTTGTTCGTCATATTTCCTTCATGGAAATGCTCCAGGATGCGTCCATTATTGATATGAAGGTCATATTCTGCTGGGAATTTATGAGGTTCTACCCAGTCAGCCAGTGCAAAGCGTGCTTTCTTATCAGGGAAGTTGAAGCCATCCACATAAAGAAGCGGCGTGTTTGATCCATCATGGCTTCCCCATAGGAAGCTGTTCCAGCCTTCCAGCACATCGTAATTCGCTTGGCTGAATATCGGTGACAGGCTGGCCATTTCATCATAGATTTCACTAGGATGGGTGTAGTTCCAATTCGCTCCTAAGCGGTTGGCGATCTCTTGAGTGATCTCCCAGTCCGCTTTAGAATCTCCCATAGTGGGAAGGGCTTTATATAAACGCTGTACACGGCGCTCTGTATTGGTGAACGTTCCGTCTTTTTCAAGAGATGGAGCTCCGGGTAATACCACGTCAGCATATTGGGCTGTCCTTGAAAGGAAAATATCCTGGACAACAAAGAAATCCAACCCGGATAACACTTTATCAACATGGTTTGCATCCGCATCGACAAGTGCCATATCTTCACCTACAAGATACATGGCCTTCATATCGCCTTTTTCTATCGCTTTAAGCATTTCAATATTGTTCATGCCTGGTTTGCCATCAATTTTCACTCCATAAGCTTTTTCGAATTTAGCACGTGCCACGTCATCGGTAACATGCTGATATCCTGGAAGCCATGTTGGAAGAGTGCCCATATCGCAAGCGCCCTGTACATTGTTATGGCCGCGAAGCGGATAAGCTCCCGCTCCTGGGCGACGGTAGTTGCCTGTAGCTAATAGCAGGTTGGAAATTGCAGCCGAAGTGTCGGAAGCACCAGTGTTTTGTGTAACACCCATTCCCCAGAGAATGCATGTTCCGTCTGCATCGCGAATTGTCTCGGCTATTTGGATCAATGTTTCTTTTAAAATACCTGTGTGTGTTTCTGCGTATTCCAGGGTATATTTTTCAAGTACTTCTTTATAATCGTCGAAGAAGTTAACATTTTCATTGATGAATTCTTGATCATGCCAGCCTTGATCGATCATATATTTTGTAACCGCCATCAACCAAACCTGGTCTGTTCCTTGTTTTGGACTGATATGGATGTCGGAACGCTCGGCCATTTCATTTTTGCGGATGTCAGCTACGATCAGTTTTTGTCCGTGAAGCTTGTGTGCCCGTTTAACGCGTGTCGCCAGTACGGGATGGCCTTCTGCCGGGTTAGCCCCAACGATGATGACAAGACCTGCTGCGGCGATATCTTTAATCGTACCAGCATCACCGCCCATGCCGACTGTACGGAACAGTCCGTCAGTTGCTGGGGATTGACAGTAACGAGAGCAATTGTCGACATTGTTCGTTTCGAACATTTGCCGTGCCAGTTTTTGAATGACATAGTTTTCTTCATTCGTGATCTTGGATGAGGAAATGAAGCCTACAGAATTTTCGCCGTATTGCTGTTTGATCGAACCCAGTCTGGATGCAACCAAATCAAGTGCTTCATCCCAGCTTGATTCAACGAATCTTCCGTTTTTCCGAATCAGGGGCTTTGTCAAACGTTCTTCCGAGTTTACGAAGTCCCAGCCGAATTTCCCTTTGACACATGTGGATATCGCATTGACGGGTGCTTCATGAGTAGGTTGGACTTTAAGGATTTTACGGCCTTTTGTCCAGACTTCGAAAGTGCATCCTACCCCACAGAACGTACAGACTGTTTTTGTCTTCTTCGTCCGTGTATCACGCATTGCCGCTTCAATCTCCGAAATGGCAAAAATCCCGCTGTATCCAGGTTCCACTTCTTTGACAAGGTCAATCATTGGTTCAAGCATATCGCTTTTTAAACCAGACATGAAACCCGCCTCACCCAGCATCGATTTTTCCATTAATGCATTACATGGACAAATGGTTACACACTGTCCGCAACCTACACAAGATGAGTTATTGATTTCCGTTCCTTCATCCCAAATTACCCGAGGGCGTTCTGCTTCCCAGTCGATGGAGAGCGTCTCATTGACCTGAAGGTTTTGGCAAACTTCGACACATTGCCCGCATGCGATGCATTGATTGGCATCATAACGGTAAAATGGATGGGACATATCGACGGCACCCAATTCCACTTTCGGTGTGTAAGGATATTTTTGGTGTTCAATTTCCATTAATTCTGCTGTGTTATGTAGTTTGCAATTTCCGTTATTATTATCACATACAGTACAGTATAAAGAATGGTTTTCCAGGATCCGGTCCATGGCCTCGGTTTGGGCTTCTTTTGCCTTGCTTGAGTCCAAGGCTATATCCATGCCTCTCATTGCTTTTGTCGAACATGATCTGACGAGTTTCCCATTGACCTCGACGATGCATGTGTCGCATGTTTGGATCGGAGCCACTTCGGGAACATAACAAATCTGTGGATGAGCTATCTCATTTTGATTGATGACCTCCAGTATTGTCGTTCCTTCATTAGCGGTATAATCCTTCCCATTGATTTTGATGGAAATGTTTGAATCGCTCATTATATTTCCCCCTTTTATAGCCAAAAAGACGCAAAAAACCACCATGATTACACCTTCGGCTCTAAAACAGTGGTGTAGGTCATGGTGGAATAGTTTAATAGCAAAGCTTGCCAATATACCAATCCATACCATAATGGATAATTTTAAAAAAGATAGGGACACAACAGTACACTATTATGCTCCCAACTTTCATCATTGATATTATACCTTTAATTATAAAAAGAAACAATCCTGGAAGGAGGGTATCATTCCCAAATTCCTTTCGTTTTTCTTCGCGTTGATTTATGATAAGAAAATTGAGAACTTAATTTTCTTAAATTGGAGTGACGTAACGGTGTCAAAAGTTATCCATGAATTCAATGATATGATTCGTAAGCTGCGCAAGGAACTATTCGGTAAAGGACCAGAACGGATACACACGGTTTTCGTGGAAAATATGGCCGTTTCTACGTTATATGGGAATTTGACTCCTACGGAAATGTTCATATCAAGATCGGAGGAAGGAAGGGACATGGTCCATTCAGCACGAACCAAAATGGTTCAGGATGTGTATTCGGAGAGTCCTCCAGATGGAATGGAAGAACTGGTTGGAGCTAAACTGGTCCATTTGTTTTCAGACATCAAAATTAAAGAGAACATAGCGATTTCCGTATTCGTATTTGATAAGGATATAGCGGCCAAACTCAACGGGCATTGACCATGTTCCTTACATATTGGTCAATTGGCTCCTGGATAGTAAAAGGAGTGGGAACATGAAGGCGATTGAAATGAAGAGGAAGATCATCCGGATAACCAAAGGCAACATCGAGCGGACGGAAGATACGATCGTAACGGAGTATCCCGTTACTGTCAAAATAAATGGCCAGGAATTCGTCACGATGGTTTGTACTCCTGAATACATCGAGGATATGGTGATTGGTTATTTGGCTTCGGAAGGCATCATCAAAAAATATGATGAGATAAAAGAAATTTGGGTCCAGGAAAAAGAAGGTTTTGTTCATGTGAAGATAGATAAAGTGAATCCCTACTTCCAGGACTTTCAAAATAAGCGGTATATTACATCATGCTGCGGAATGAGCAGACAAGGTTTCGTCTTTGTGAATGATGCATTGACTGCCAAGAAAATGGATGATGTTTCGGTGAGGCTGACTCCTGATGACTGCTTCCGTTTGATGAAGGATTTACAAAATTCTGCTGTCACTTTCCAGAACACAGGCGGAGTCCACAATGCGGCTTTATGCGATGTCGATGGCCTCGTATTAAGCAGGATGGACATCGGACGGCATAATGCCTTGGACAAAATATATGGCCATTGCTTGAAAAATGGTATTTCGATGGGAGGGAAGGCTATCGTGTTCAGCGGCCGGATATCATCGGAAATTCTCTTGAAGGTGGCGAAAATCGGCTGTGAACTGATCCTCTCGAAGTCCGCTCCAACTGAATTGGCTTTGGAGTTGGCTGAAGGGTTGGGACTCACGACGGTCGGGTTCATTCGTAATGATTCATTGAATATCTATACATGCCCTGAAAGAATTCAATTGAATGACTGAGCATCTTCCGCTTGAAAGATGCTTACGGGAAAGTCCTTGCCGGCATGGCTTGGGCTTTTTTTGTCTTTGTTAAAGGCTCTTTTCGTAAAGATTGTTGTTTTTAAAACGAAACTATTTAAGGTTGATTGGAGCGGAAAGCGAGCATCTGGAGGGGAAATCAACCACAACTCACTACCTGGTAAATAGCAACAAAGTATGTGAAAACAGCCTTGTTAAATGATATCTCCAAAAGGCCATTTATGGTACATTTTTAATAAAACATTCAAGGAAAAGCGTATCGGAGGAAGGGTTATGAACGAAAGGGATTGGCATATTTTAAAGGTGTTGCATGAACACAGGAATATTACTAAAACGGCGCAAAGTTTATATATCTCGCAACCTTCTTTAACGAAACGGATTCAACAAATAGAGAAGGAATTCAATCTGAAGATTGTGGAGCGGGGAACTAGGGGAGTGCAGTTCACCCCTCAAGGTGAATATTTGGCCATCTGTGCAGATGAGATGCTGATCAGGCTCCGGCAGATAAAAGAGACAGCATTCAATATGGGTCAGGAGATCAGTGGAACATTACGGCTGGGTGTTTCCAACTATATTACGCTGCATAAATTGCCTGGCCTGTTGAGATTATTTCGTGAACGATATCCTAAAGTGGATTTCCATGTGACTACTGGTTGGAGTAAAGAAGTACTGAATCTCATTTACAAGGAAGAAGTGCATGTCGGGATTGTACGGGGGGACTATCAATGGTCAGGATCAAGGCATCATCTTTTTGAGGAAACGATTTGTATTGCTTCTAAGGAAAAAATCGAAGTTCGGGACCTGCCCTTATTGCCGAGGATCGATTATAGGACCGATGCCCTTTTAAAAACAATGATCGAAAATTGGTGGAGGGACAATTTTTCAGGACCTCCTTTGGTGGGTATGGAAGTGGATAAAGGGGATACATGCAAAGAAATGGTCAGGAATGGACTGGGATATGGGATCCTTCCTAGTGTTTTATTGGAGAATGACCAAAGCCTCCATCAAATGGACCTTAAGGATAAGCAAGGAAATCCACTTATCAGGAATACATGGATGTTATATCATGAAAAGTCGCTGGAATTAAAACTGGTCAAAGCGTTTGTCGAATTTGTCAAAGATGTCGATTTCATGAGTGATATTTAAATAGAAGCGCAGAAACCTCTGTGCTTTTTTGCCATTCCGTTTTTGAATGGTTAACGATAATTTATTGGTATTTTAATTATGGCTTTCCCGGCATTATGATAGATGGGAGATGTAAATCAACAGGAATTAGCCTAAGGAATGGAGAGGAAGTCAAGTGAGTGTCCTGTTTCTAATCGTATTGAATGTCATTGTGCCGGTCTTTTTCCTTATAGGGGCGGGGGCCATTATGCATCGTAAATTCAAGCTGGATCTGAATACACTGTCTAAATTGAATAACTTCCTGCTCATGCCGGCCATTAGCTTTGTCAATATATATCAAAGCAATATGGGCGGGGGTATGATTGTACAGATATTCAGCTTCCTTGCTCTTCAAGCAGTAAGCCTCATCATCGTGAGCTCAGTGATTGCTAAACTTGCCAGGTTCGATCAAAGTCTCTCTGCCACGTTTAAAAATAGTGTGGTCTTGAATAACTCAGCCAATTTCGGGTTACCCGTCAGTCAGATGGTTTTTCATGCAAATCCTCTTGGCCTGTCGATCCAAGTCATCGTGATCATTTTTCAAAACCTGTTGACCTATACCTATGGATTGATGAATTCCGTTTCCGTCCATACAAAAAGTGCCAAGGGTGCCATTCGCGAGTTCCTGAAGAACCCCGTCATTTATGCTCTTTTACTCGGTCTACTATTACAGGCCACTTCTTTTGAAATTCCTCTGTTCCTATGGACCCCGATTAATAATATCGCGAGTGCTTTCATAGCCATAGCCTTGATTACATTGGGTGCACAGAGTGCCTACTTGAAAATGACTCATTTCCCTCTGCCGCTTATCCTTAGCTTGATTGGACGTTTAATACTCTCGCCATCCATCGCATTCCTGATCATTCTCATGCTGGGCTTGGAAGGGACTGTCGCTCAGGGGTTATTTATCGCAAGTTCATTTCCAACATCTAGAAACAGCGCATTATTCGCTTTGGAATATGACAACCATCCGGAATATGCGGCACAGGCGGTCTTGATGTCGACTTTATTCAGCAGTATAACGGTAACAATGGTCGTATATCTATCAAAAATACTATTCTAGCAGGGCTGCTCGCAATGGGCAGTCTTTTTCCACATGTCCACCCATAAAACTTTATGAACAATATGGAGATTATGAAATTTATGTATTTTAGGTGAATAATTAAAGAAAAGGAAGATAATTTTGTAGAATTAAGAAAACGCTTTCAAAAGGGGGATTCATATGTTTTCTCGTAAAAAGATTTATGCGGTCATATTGGCAGGTTCTCTAGCTTTAAGTTTAGGTGCATGCAGCAGTTCGGATACATCAGGAGAGAAGAAAGAAAGTACAGGTTATCCGAAAAAGGCCATTACGATCGTTGCTCCTTCGGGTGCAGGTGGGGGATGGGATTTGACGGCCCGTTCATTTACAAAGGTCTTGGGGGAGACAAAACTGGTGAACCAGCCATTAACCGTCGAAAACAAACCTGGTGGCGGGGGTGCTGTCTTCATGGCGGATTATGCGACACAGCAAGCAGATAATAATGACATGCTTTTCGTAAATTCACCGCCTGTCATCATCAATAACCTTAAAAAAGAGGGAAACAGTCCTTATGGATATAAAAATACGACTCCATTGGCGCAGCTGACAAAAGATTATGGAGCGATAGTGGTAAAGGCGGATTCTGAATTCAAGGATTTGAAATCAATGCTGGAAGTGGTGAAGAAAGATCCTCGTAAGTTAACCTTTGCGGGGGGATCGGCTCCGGGATCCATGGATCATTTGATTTCCATTCTTCCAGCCTATGAATATGGCTTGAATCCAACTGAACTTAAATACGTCTCGTACGACGGTGGCGGGGAAGCGATTACGGCGTTGCTTGGTGGAAATGCGGATGTGATCGGAACGGATGCATCCAGTGTCAGGGAATTTTTAAAAGCAGGAAAGATTAGAGTGTTGGCCGTAACCTCGACTGAACGCTTAGGTGGAGATCTTAAAGACATACCGACGGCAAAGGAACAGGGTGTCGATGCGGAATTCACGATTTGGAGAGGCGTTTTTGGACCTCAGAATATGTCTGAGGAAGCGAAAACCTTTTGGGACGGATCCATTGCAAAGTTAGTTGAAACCTCTGAATGGAAAAAGGAAGTGGAAGTTCAAGGATGGGAACAAGAATATAAAAATAGTGAAGAATTCAGTAAGTTTTTAGAAGAGCAGGAGAAACAGGTGCAGAAATTATTAGAAGCTTTAGGCATGGAAAAATAATGGAGAAGAAGGAGGTGCTTTCACCTTCTTCTTATTTTCTGAAATGGAGGGATAAGGATGGACGTGAAATTCGATCGCTTTGCATCCGTAGCTTTTCTGGCTGTCGGAGTGCTGTTTATGATAGGTAGCAGGAAGCTATCCAGTTCTTCTTATGGAAGTTCGGTAGGACCGGACATTTTCCCTTTTGTATTGGGATTGGTCCTTGCCGCTTTAAGCATTCGCCTGTTCTATGAGGCGTATCGTAGCAGGAGACAAGAGTCGAGTAAGGAAAAGCTGGAGTATAAGCCCTTTATCATTATTTTTATTTCAACCTTGATTTATATTTTGACACTGGAAACGATAGGATATGTCATTACGACCTTTCTCTTTTTATTTGTTTGCTTTCAAACGATGGAACAGAATAAGTGGGTGACATCGCTCATCATTTCCGCAGGATTTTCCGGAATCGTCTATTTTTTATTCGTGAACGTTTTAAAGGGAACATTGCCGGGTTGGCCAATCTGGTTTTCATAAAAGAAAGGAGGATGGGAAGTGGACACTTTTGTTTATTTAATGCAGGGATTTGAAACGGCACTTATTTGGTATAACATACTTTTTGCATTTGTCGGGGTATTGATCGGAACCGCTGTCGGCGTTTTGCCTGGGATCGGACCGATGAGCGGTGTGGCTCTTTTAATTCCGGTAACCGCCTCGATTACAGGTGGACTTCCACCAGAGCAGGCGGCGACAAGTGCCATCATTTTACTTGCAGGTGTTTATTATGGAGCGATGTATGGAGGGTCGACGACCTCCATCCTATTGAATACACCGGGCGAATCTTCCTCTGTCGTCACGACATTGGATGGCTACCAAATGGCGAAGAAGGGCAGAGCCGGGAGTGCGTTATCCATTTCGGCCATCGGTTCCTTTGTTGGAGGGATAGTCACACTTATTGCCATGATTGCCTTAGCTCAGCCATTATCGACGATTGCCATTAAATTCGGTCCGGCTGAGTATTTTTCGCTCATGATTCTAGGTTTGGCGGCTGTCAGTGGTCTCGCGGGAAAATCCGTAACAAAGGCGTTAATTATGACTGTTTGCGGCTTGCTGATTGGGACGATAGGCATTGATAATGTATCAGGAATAGCTCGTTTTACTTTCGATGTTCCCTGGTTATATCAGGGGATTGAATTCCTGACAATTGCAGTAGGTTTATTCGCCCTTGGAGAAGTGTTCAAGACGATCTTAGAAAAAGAAGAGGATGACGGGGAAATCGCGAAGATTAGTAATTTGATTCCTTCCAGAGAAGAGTTCAAGGAATCTGCGGGTCCCATTGCCCGGGGATCGCTCTTGGGTTTCTTTGTAGGAATCCTGCCGGGTGCAGGGGCCACTCTTGCTTCTTTCTTCTCATACCTTATGGAAAAACGGATTTCAAAAAAACCCGAGAAATTTGGCACGGGGGCGATTGCTGGAGTGGCTGGACCTGAAACGGCCAATAACGCCGCGTCTGGGGGAGCGATGATTCCATTATTGACGCTGGGAATTCCAGGTTCTGGTACAACGGCCATTTTAATGGGTGCACTCATGATGTACAATGTCCAGCCTGGTCCATTATTATTCGAAGATCATCCTCAGGTGGCTTGGGGACTTATCGCAAGTATGTTCATTGGGAATCTGATGCTCCTCATCCTTAATCTCCCGCTCGTTAAGGTTTTTGCGAAAATCATTGAAACGCCAAAGAAATATTTGATTCCGATCATTATCGCAATTTCCATTTTTGGCGTTTATGCGGTACAAGTATCGACTTATGATTTATTGCTATTATTAGGATGCGGGGTCTTGGGATATTTCTTAAGTAAAAATGATTATCCTATCGCCCCATTGGTATTAGGGCTGGTCTTAGGACCGATGATAGAAAATAATATGCGCAGGGCCTTGACGATATCCGATGGGGATTACAGTTTGTTTTTCACTCGGCCGCTTTCCCTAACCTTCCTGATTGTAACGGCGTTATGGCTGCTCATTCCGGTTTTACTTAAGAAGAGGGGGAAGGATGTTGTCATTAATATTGAAGGTTAACTGATATTTTCTGAATGTTATGAAAACCCCTTTTTTAAAGGGGTTTTTTTTTATATGATGTATGAAGAGGTGATTGAATGCGTTTACACACCAAGTTGATGCTGGGCATCTGTACGTTAATCATCTTAATGGGGGGAATCTTTGAAGTTATTTTTATAAATATCTTAGAAAATAACCTGAAACAGGAAACAGGGGAAAAAGCATTGTCGGTTGCCCAGACCATTTCTTTGCTGCCTGAGATTAAACAAGCTTTTCGGACGGAAAATCCTTCTGTAATCATTCAGCCCATCGCGGAAAAGATTCGCAGGCAGATCGATGCGGAATTCATAGTAATAGGAGATGAGAATGAAACACGGCTGTCCCATCCGGATCCAAACTTGATCGGGAAGAAAATGGTAGGGGGGGATAACGGCGAGGTTTGGAATGGGAAATCCATCATCACGGAGTCGACTGGGACATTGGGTCCTTCCATAAGGGGGAAATCCCCGATAATGGCAAATGGAAAAGTCATTGGTGTAGTCTCTGTTGGCTACCTTCAGGATGATATTGAAAAAGAAGTGTCCAGAATACAACGAAAGATAGTATGGACCATCTCTTTTATCTTAATCGGCGGTTTATTAATAGCCTTTTTCATTTCATTAAATATAAAAAAGGCGATATTGGGTCTTGAGCCGAAAGAGATTGCCTGGATGTTTCAAGAAAAGCATGCCATTTTGGAAACGATTCATGAAGGCATCATCGCCATTGATGTTCATGGGAAAATCACCGTCGTCAATGAAACGGCACATAAAATCCTGGATATCCCTAAAGACGTCATGCTTCGCGGGGAAAAAATTGAAGAAGTCATCAGGCATACACATTTGCTGGATGTGGTCAGCACGGCACAGGCCGAGTATGACCAGGAATTCATGATTGACGGTGAAATTTTTTTGGCAAGCCGGATTCCCATTTTGAATGGACAGGGTGAAGTCATCGGTGCTGTAGCAAGTTTGCGGAATAAGTCGGAACTATCCAATCTCCTTCAAGAGCTATCACATGTAAAGGCGTATGCAGAAGGGCTCAGGGCCCAGACACATGAATATTCTAATCGGCTCTATACTCTATTAGGCCTGATCCAACTGGGATCCTATAAAGAAGCGATTGATTTCATATCGAAGGAAGTGGATGTCACTCAAGGCTTCATTCACTTTCTGATGAAGGAAGTGCCTGATCCGATTATTGCCGGGTTCATTTTAGGGAAAGTAAGTTTAGCCAGCGAGCTGAAAATTGATTTTACTATTGATAGAGAAAGCAGTTTTAAAGATATTCCGCCCGAAATAGATCGGGATTTATTAGTGACGATCATCGGCAACCTTATCAATAATGCCTTCGAAGCTGTACGCGAAAATCAAAGGGAGGAAAAAAGGGTATCGTTGTTCGTGACGGATCTGGGTAAAGAGTTGATCATTGAAGTTGAAGATAATGGTAAAGGAATGAATTCAGAAGTTACAGAACGTATTTTCCAGGACGGTTTTACGACGAAAAGCCATCAAACCAATTCAGGTATAGGTTTGGGCCTTGTTCAGGAAGCGATTGATGGATTAGGGGGATATATCACTTTTTCGACGAGAGAAGGGGAATATACGATCTTTACTATAGCCATACCAAAAAACAGAGGGGTGATTAAATGAAAGCCATTCGCGATATAGAAGTTTTAATCGTAGAAGATGACTTACGGATTGCCGAGATACAGAGGCTATTCATCGAAAAGATTGAGGGGTTTAAAGCAATCGGGATCGCGTCAAGTTATGTTGAGGCTAAAAGCTTCATTGAAATCATGCAGCCGGATTTATTATTGCTCGATATGTATTTTCCGGATATGAATGGGCTCGATATCTTGAAAGATATTAAGCAGCAAAGCAAACAAATGGATGTCATTATGATAACGGCGGCAAAAGAGATCGAAAAGGTCCAGGAGGCCATCAAGATTGGCATATTTGATTATATTATCAAGCCTGTCGCATTTGAGCGTTTCAAGCAGTCCTTACGCAGATATAAAGAGTATTACATTAAATTGTCTGAATTGGAAAAGGGCAATTTTCCCGTGACGCAGCAACAGGTGGATAAGCTATTGCGAAAGGAAATGAATGACAAGGGTAGGGCCCAGACTTCACTGCCAAAAGGAATCGATAGGATGACTTTGGAGAAGGTGATGGTTGTTTTGGGGAAAGCCTCCCTGGGGTTAACTGCCGAAATAGTGGCAAAGGAAATCGGGGTGAGCAGGACAACGGCAAGGCGCTATCTTGAACACTTGATGACTGAGGAAAAAATCGAAGCCGATCTAACATATGGCACGGTAGGCCGGCCTGAACGGGTTTATGCAATAAAGTAATAAATGGATTCGCCAGATGGCGGATCTTTTTTTTGATCGAATATTTTACTGCTTATTTATTTGGAATCAGGATTTATGTGTGGAATGATTGATGGGACTTTGAGTGAATTTATCATTTTTTTAAGGGTGAAAATGATAATTAAGGAAAAAATACGTGTGAAAAGTGATGAAGTAGACAAGTATATGACATTTGTAATGCCAGCCAATTGACGTTTATGACTATAGAAGATCAATGATTATTCCTATACTTAAATAGAGAGTAAGATGTTAAACACCAACAAGGCATAATTATGGTATTCGAAATATGTAAGCTGAACCAATCCATTTAAACACTCCATGTTTCTATATAATATTTATGAGGAGGAAATCATGAGTAATCAAAAACAATTAAGAAAAGATGTTGCCCCTTTTGAAAAATCCAATACTAAATCAAGTGTGAAGCAGCTTATAAATACATTTCCGCCATTTTTCCTGTTATGGTTTTTAGCTTATCAAAGCTTAACCATCTCATATTGGCTGACCCTTGCATTGGCCGTTTTGGCTGCAGGATTCGTAGTCAGGATTTTCATCATTTTCCATGATTGCTGTCATCAATCGTTCTTCAAAAGCAGAAAAGCGAATAACATCCTGGGTACAATCAGCGGAATCGTCACATTATTTCCGTATGAGCAATGGAAGCATAGTCATTCCATACATCATGCAACAAGCAGTAATTTAAACAAACGCGGTACAGGAGATATCTGGATCATGACCGTTGATGAATATGTAGCTGCTTCATTCTGGGGACGTCTGGCTTACCGTTTATATAGAAATCCAATCGTCATGTTTGGATTAGGTCCATTCTATCTATTCCTTGTTTCGAATCGTCTGAATAAAAAAGGCGCAAAAAAGAAGGAACGCATGAATACGTATTTGACAAATGCCGCAATCGTGGTGATTTATGGTTTGTTATGCTTGGCTATCGGATGGCAGGCATTCCTGATGATTCAGGTACCGCTTCTTTTTGTAACTGGATCCCTGGGCATCTGGCTGTTTTATGTACAGCATCAGTTCGAAGATTCTTATTTCGAAGAGGAATCGGAATGGGATTATGTGAAGGCTGCCATTGATGGAAGTTCTTATTATAAACTTCCGAAGGTTTTACAATGGGTAACTGGTAATATCGGTTTTCACCACGTGCATCATCTTAGTCCAAGAGTGCCGAACTATAATCTGGAAAAAGTCCATGATTCCACCCTGCCTTTGCAGCAGGCAACGACAATCACCCTTAGTTCAAGTTTAAAATCACTTCGATTCCGCCTTTATGATGGGGAAAACAAGACGTTTGTAAGTTTTAAAGAGATTAAGGAACGTCTAAATGAGAAAAAATCAAAGTTGGAAATCAATAATAAACGTCCAAGTCTTCAAGAGAAATAAATAGTTAATCAAAAAACCATTCAATTTCCATTGGATGGTTTTTTGATTAAACACCTTAGTATATACTAGGAGAAAAAGAAATAGAGGCGGCGCTATGCAAAGTTGGTATCATATCTTTCCTAAGAACACAGGGCTGAGCCCTTATGTCTGGATCATTTTTTGTATCCTTCCTTTTTACTTCATTTTCAAATCTTCATCGATGTTGGAGACTGTCTTTGGAATCGTCATGATCATTTTGTTTTTCATATCATATGGTCTCTCATTCGTTTCGAAGGGATGGCCCGTATACGTATGGACGGCTATACAAATAGTCATATCCATATCCATGACCATATTTTTCAGCTACATTTACTTTTCACTCTTTTTAGCATTCTTTATTGGGAATGTTCAAAATAAGGTTGGCTTTTTCGTATTATATTCGATCCAGCTATTAGCCACCATCGTATCTGTCAATATTGGATTCATCATGAAAGACCCTACCTTCTTTTCACAATTTCCCTTTATGCTCATTTGTGTAGTGGGCGTGATCCTTCTCCCATTCAACACTTATAATCGGAATAAACGTGATAGGCTGGAAGAACAATTGGAAGATGCACATAAAAGAATTTCCGAGCTTGGCAAAATGGAAGAACGCCAGCGGATTGCCCGTGATCTACATGATACACTTGGACAAAAACTTTCTTTGATTGGCTTGAAAAGTGACCTTGCAGGGAAATTGATTGATTTAAAACCGGAGTCGGCTAAGAAGGAAATCAAGGATATCCGTCAAACGGCGAGGACGGCACTCAAGGAAGTACGGGAAATGGTGTCGGAAATGCGTGGGGCCAAGCTATGCGATGAAATCATCCGGGTCAAGCAAATATTGAAAGCGGCAGAGATAGACTTCAATTTGGAAGGCACAACGGAATTGCAAGATACTCCATTGTTTGTTGAAACGGTTTTAAGCATGTGCTTGAAAGAAGCTGTGACAAATATCGTCAAACATAGCTGTGCCGACTCATGTAATATCGTCATCGAAGAATTACAGACAGGAGTGACGATGAAAGTCCAAGATAATGGAGTGGGACTTTCACATAAATCAGAATTTTTTAAAGGCAATGGACTTCAAGGAATGAAAGAAAGGCTTGAATTCGTTAATGGCAGCCTGGATATTAAATCAATAGATGGAACTGCACTTTATATAAGGGTTCCGAATGCTATAAAAAATAATGGATAGGTGGGATTAACATTGATTAGAATCGTAATTGCTGAAGACCAAAGGATGCTGCTTGGCGCTCTAGGTTCTATCCTTGATCTGGAAGAGGATATGGAAGTTGTCGGAAAAGCGAGCAATGGGGAAGAAGCAATGAATCTCGTTAATCGTTTAAAGCCAGATATCTGCATTACGGATATTGAAATGCCAGTTAAAACCGGGCTTGATGTAGCGGAAGAGATCAAGGATCAGGGCCACCAATGCAAAGTCATCATTTTAACCACGTTTGCACGCCCTGGTTATTTTGAAAGAGCCAGAAAGGCCGAGGTAGGTGGATATCTGCTGAAGGATAGTCCAAGTGAGGAACTGGCGAACTCGATCCGTGTCATCATGGACGGTCGGCGCATATATGCTCCTGAGCTGGTGGATATGGCTTTTGAAGAAGAAAACCCTTTGACTGAAAGAGAGTGCCAAGTGCTCCAATTAATTGCAGATGGTAAGAATACAAAGGAAATTGCCAGCCAGCTTTATCTGACCAATGGAACGGTCCGTAATTATATTTCGGTCATTCTTGATAAATTGGATGTAAGCAATCGCGTTGAAGCTATTGTAAGATTCAAGGAAAAGGGCTGGTCAAAAGATTGATCAAAGGGTACATCCCTTTTGGAGCGATTGGCATGGAGGCTTCGTAAATCAAAAGACACAGTGTTAAGATTAGGATATGGTATATTAGTTTTTATTACATATGTACAGGAAGGTGTTGACCATTATGCAAAAAGCTACATTTGCAGGAGGCTGTTTTTGGTGCATGGTGACACCATTTGAAGAACAACCCGGGATTGGGGGAATCGTATCCGGTTATACAGGGGGACATGTTGAAAACCCTACTTACGAGGAAGTGAAGACGGGAACTACGGGACATTATGAAGTCGTCGAGATCACTTTCGATCCCCTGTTATTTCCTTATGAAAGACTGCTTGAACTATATTGGCAGCAAATCGATCCAACCGACGATGGCGGTCAATTCCATGACAGGGGAAGCCAGTATCGAACGGCCATCTTTTATCATGACGAAGCTCAAGAGAAGCTGGCCATTGAAGCGAAAGAAAAGGTTGCAGCCAGCGGGAAATTCCAGAAACCCATCGTAACGGAAATCCTTCCTGCCCAAACCTTTTATCCTGCCGAAGAATACCATCAAGGCTTTCATAAAAAAAACAAAGATGATTATAAAGCGGACCGTGCGAAATCAGGACGCGATGAATTCATTGACCAGCATTGGAACGGTGAATGAACTGGATCATTATTAAACGATCCAGTTGATTACAGGTATCGGCTCTCTTTCCGCCGACTGTCTGCCAAGCTTCCTCGCCGCAAGCGGCAGCGTGGTCTCGG
This sequence comes from Peribacillus sp. YIM B13481, assembly GCF_042787985.1. Classification (NCBI taxonomy): domain Bacteria; kingdom Bacillati; phylum Bacillota; class Bacilli; order Caryophanales; family Bacillaceae; genus Peribacillus; species Peribacillus sp. YIM B13481. The sequence continues at coordinate 97,673 of NZ_JBHZPE010000001.1, read as the reverse complement.
CAAGCCAGTTTTTCGGGATGAGGCCGTTCCGAACCCCATTTTGTCGACAAACTGTGACTATGGAAATATTCCATAGTCTTTTTATTATGGTTAGCCATTGATACTTAGGCTTTTATTATTTAGCTATGGGGAAATTTTTAATGATTGTGAGGAATCTGTGTATGGTGTCTGTAAAGACCCTCTTGGACTTTTTACATCCGATTCTTTTTTTTGACCTTTTAAATGCACAAAAATTTTAAAGTAATTATTTCATGGGATTTTTATGCAGGGTCTTCAATTTCTCATGATATTTTCATTTTTATTCAGTACACTAAGAGGTGGGTGGTGGTAATCATGAATAAAAGGATTTTAATAATAGAAGATGAAGAAAAAATCGCGAGGATCCTCCAGCTGGAACTTAATCATGAGGGTTATCTAACTGAATCGGCTTTTACCGGAAAGACAGGTCTGCAAAGGGCAGAATCCGAAGAGTGGGATTTAATCTTATTGGATGTGATGCTACCCGAGTTGAATGGCATAGAAGTACTTAGACGTTACCGGAAAAAGAATGGATCTACACCAGTCATTCTTCTAACCGCAAGGGATGCTGTACCAGACAAGGTGAATGGCCTGGACCATGGTGCGAATGATTATGTAACGAAACCGTTTGAGATAGAAGAGCTGCTGGCCCGGATCCGTGCTTGTTTTCGTACAAATGTACGTGAGAGCCAATCAGAAGGGAAAGAGGATGAACTTAAGGTCCATGATCTGCAATTGAGCCTTGGTACAAGGGACCTTCTCAGGCAAGGCAACAGGATCGAGCTGACTTCCCGCGAGTTCGATTTGCTGGTATATCTATTGCAAAATAAAAATCAAGTACTCTCAAGGGAGCAAATACTTACACATGTATGGGGATATGACTTTGCAGGGGATACGAATGTGGTTGATGTGTATATCCGTTATTTACGAAAAAAAATAGATTACCCCTTTGATTTGCAGCTCATACATACTTACCGCGGGGTAGGGTATAGCTTGAAGGAGCCGGTATGAAGATTCGGACGAAAATCCAATCGTACTCCAGTCTTTTTTTAAGCGTCATGCTTATATTGTTGAGTATCATCGTTTTAATCGCCTTTCTTTTGATATCTCTTGAGAGGGAAAGGGATCTGCTCGAAGATAAAGCTTCATTAATTGAAGAAAATATCCTGACGAAAGATTTGATTTCCGGTGATCCCGATTTAATGGAGCCGTATACCCCTGATGATGGAATGGTGCGGATATTTGACACAGATGGAAGGTTGATAAAATCGTTTACGGATGAAGAGGACCTTGAGGGGCTAGCGGTTAAATCCATTAATGAGAAAGGATTTGATTTTAGCAAAGCTGATGGGGATTACGTGTTGACCTACCGTTACGCATATCCCGAAGAAGGGAAGAAGCTAGGAATGATCGAGGTGACACAGCCGCAGGATACCCTCCTTGAAAATTTATCGACTCTTGCCCTCGTATTAGGTGGTGCATCCCTTTTTGTCATTCTTCTATCCATTTTTGCCGGTAAATGGCTGGCCAATCTAATCCTCAAACCCATATCGATCATGAGCGGGACAATGATGGATATTGAGAAAAGTGGAGAATTCAAAAGGATACCGCTTTCGGATCAATCAAAGGACGAGCTACAGGTAATGGGGGTGTCATTCAACAGGATGATAGAAAGGCTTGAGCGGAATTATAACCGACAGCAGCAATTCCTTTCAGATGCTTCACATGAATTGAAAACACCGATTACGGTCATAGAAAGCTACTCTTCACTATTGAAACGCTGGGGAATGAAGGATGAGGCGATTCTGGAGGAGGCGGTGGAGGCAATCCATCATGAAGCCATCCGGATGAAACAGCTGACGGAACATCTACTTCAGTCCGCTTCCCAAAGTGAACCTTCAAAGGATATTGAAGGAAAAGTCGAACTTATTTCGTTTTGTGAACAGATTGCCCAAACATTTAGAAGGACGGCAAACCGTGAAATAAAGATACAATCCGAGTTTAAGGAAATATATGCAATGGCCATTTCCAGCAAGCTTGAACAGGTGCTTGTCATCCTATTGGACAATGCCATGAAATATAGTGAATCGGATATACAAATCCTGATAAAACAGAGGGCTAATGAAATTTTCATTGGTGTTAAAGATCAAGGGGCAGGGATATCACCAGAACATCTACCGCATGTATTTGAACGTTTTTATCGCGTGGATTCATCAAGGGCAAGGAAAACGGGAGGCAATGGACTCGGGCTTTCCATCGCTCGAACACTTGTCGAGTCATTCGGCGGTAAACTGGAAATTCAAAGCGAAGTGGGAGAGGGGACGTTGGTGACTATTACTCTTTCTCATCAAATTCTAATCTAGCGCTCATGTTCGTTTCATGAATGATGTTTATTATTAAGGTAACAACTCAAAGGAGGAATTATTCATGAAAAAGCAGTGGGCTACGATAAAAGAAGGTATCATTCAAAAGAAAAAGGTAATCTTGACGGTTTCCATAGCTTCTGTATTGCTTTTCGGCGGTGCCGCTGGAACTGCGGTATATGCAGTCAATAAGAGTGCGTTATCTGAGGATGAGGCTATCAAAATGATTTCAGAAAAACTGGGCGGTAAGGTTACTCAATTTGAAAAGGATTGGGACCAGCCGATGACCTATGAGATGACCGTTAAAACGAATGAAGGCTATCAAGATGTAGAGGTCGATGCTGAAAAAGGAGAGATTCTTTCTCGGGAGATGGAAGACGAAGACGATGAGGATATGAGCACACAACAAGCAGTGGAAATTGCAAAAATCAGCATGGATCAAGCTGAAAAGATTGCCTTGAAAGAGGTGGAGGGTCAAGTGACGGATGCAGAGCTTGATTCAGAGAATGGCATACTTGTGTACGAGTTGGAGATAAACCAGGGACAAAAGGAATATGATGTAGTGATAGATGCCACTACGGGGAAAGTATTGAAAAACCAGTTGGATGATTAATCAATATCTAGAACTGAAATGTGTGAAGGATTTGCCAAGTGGCAGATCCTTTTTTATTCACAATGGCATATCCGATTGAAAAGTGAGGCCGATCCAGACTCCCATTTTCCTACATATAAATTCTGAATTACTCTTTCTCAGCCGATCTAAGAAGGTATTAAATGGGGGACTCGCGAATAGGGGCAATAAGGAATTTTATTCAATGGAGGAATGGCGATGGAGAGTTTAGAAAGGGCACTGATATTAAGGGGCAAGAAAGAATTCAAAAAATCCAATCAATTATTGATGGATTTGGCAAAGCAAAATCCAGAGGATGCAGTCATACAGTATCAGTGTGCCTGGAGTTTGGATATTCTTGGACTAGAGGTAAAGGCGGTGCGCCATTATGAAGCTGCCCTCAAACTAGGTTTGCCGGATGAGGACGCAAAAGGAGCCTACCTAGGGCTGGGGAGCACATATCGCACCATTGGGGAATATGAAAAATCAAAACGGACATTGGAAGCGGGGCTGGCAAAGTTTCCTGAGGATAGGGCTTTATTGGTATTCAGGGCCATGTCATTTTATAATTTGGGCCGACATGATCTAGCGATGGAATCCTTATTGAAAATAATTGCGGAAACCTCTAAGGATCGAGAAATACAATCTTATGCAAAGGCCATAGAATTCTATAGTGATAAACTGGATAAAGTTTTCTTGGAATCGTAATCATTCATCCCCAAACTATCCACAAAGCGTGCATAAACAAGTCATTAATACATATTCGAAATGAATTAATCAACAAAATTCAACAAAAATGAAGGGAAATGTTTATCGATGACTTGTTTTTAGTCATTTTACAGGCAAAATAATGTGGATAACCTCGGATTGTGGATAACTTTTCGTTGTTATTCACCCCTTTTCCACAGGTAATCCACATATTCACCTTTATATGATAAATATCACTGAAAAAGCGATTAAGCATCCATGAATTTGTTTCTGTAGTGACTTAAGGCAAGTAGCGGGTAAATATAGCGATAGCTGTGATAATGGGTATACAAAACGCTTGCCATGAGCTGGCCTGCAGGATAGTCATTGGTCCAGTCTTCTTTTTGAGCTCCGCGGGTGAGATAGGTGATGCCCTTTTCAATTTCAGGTGTGGGTTTGTCAGATGTTGCAATCAACGCATCCACAGCCCAAGCCGTATGTGTCAGGGTGCTGGTCCCGAGAGGCATATAATGCTGCTTGATGTCACTATAACAAGATTCACCCCAGCCACCATCTTTATTTTGGATTTTCTTTAACCAGGAGATGGCCTTTTTGATGGCAGGATGTTCAGAGGAATGCCCTACGGCCTTCATGCCAGTCAGTGCCGACCATGTGCCATATAGGTAACATATTCCCCAACGTCCGTACCAGGAGCCATCCTGCTCCTGATCTTTCAAGAGCCAATCTACGGCCTTTTTGCTGACTTTCCCAGGTTTCTTCAAATTTGTATAGTTCCCTAGAAATTCAAGCGTCCTGCCTGTTAAATCAGCTGTCGACGGGTCAGTCAAGAGGTAATTTGATCCTTCGAAAGGAATGAGATGTACCCATTTAGGATCGCTTTCTCGTTCAAATGCGGGAAATCCTCCATCGTCATTTTGCATGGAAATTGTGAAGGCGACACCACGCTGCCAGCTGTCCAGATTATCAGGTCTTGTTTGCATTTGACCTGCAAGCGCCCGTAATGATGCCGTCGTATCATCTACATCTGGATTCATTGTATTCAAATCAGAGAAACCCCAGCCACCTGGGACCGCGTCAGGATTATGAATTAACCAATCTCCATACATATAATGCTGGCGTGACAGTAAATACTGATTGGCGGACTTTACAGTTTCATCTTTTGATGGCAGTCCGGCTTCTTGCAGGGCATAACTGATTAAGGATGTATTCCAAACATGTGCTGTTGTAAGTTGGATATGTGTGTGACCATCAACGGAACAGGACATTCCCTTCAAACCGGAAACAGCTTTTAGGATTACAGGATCTTTTTTCGAGTAGCCGGTTGAAAGTAGGGCAAAAATCATGAAAAAGGTAGGCCCAAAATAATTATACAACGTTCCGTCGGGTTCTAGCCGGTCGAGCATAAATCGTTTTGTGGTTTCTAGGGCCAAGGAATGAAGATAATCTGGATAACCAATTAAAGTTTTGACACCTGTTTGAAGTTTGGAAAAGAAGGAGCGGTATTCGTCGGTTCGATATTCCTTCCACACATGCTCTTCAGACCGTTCCTCCCTTGTTTGATATAAATCTTTTAAACTAGGTGTGTTTGGGGACATGATCTGGAACCTTTTATGTCCTAGTAAAAGCAAAGGGACCATGGTGACACGGCCATATATGGATAGGTCATAAATGCTGAAGAAGAAGGTTGGCGGCAGTAATATAGCTTCGAGCGGGATCGGGAATAGGAGTGGCCATTTATATTGTCCAGTGATGGTGAGCATCATTTTAGTTAACATTTTGGCCTGTTTAATTCCACCCTTGGAAAGAATGAATTGTTTGGCTTTCCTCATATGAGGATCTTGTTTTTTTCGCAGTCCACTATAAAGGAGACCATAATAAGCTTCAATAGTGACTGAAAGATTACCGTCTTTTTCATCATGGAAAAGTCTCCAAGAGCCGTTTTCCGTTTGTCTGCTTTCAATCCTTTTTACTAATGCCTCTATTAAAGAGGCATCTTCTATTTCTAAAACTTTAAGTAAAATAATCATATAGGTATCAGCTGTTATCCCAGTGTCAAAGGGATAATTCCAAGATCCATCTGCTGATTGGTCTTGTTTTAAGCGATGAATAAGGCGGTTCATTTCCAATTGCACATGCTGGTTCAAAGTCGTTCCCCCTCTTAAACACATCGTCCGTTTATATATATATTCAAAAACTCTCAACACATTCAAAAAATAAAGTCCGCCAATAGGCTTAAAAGTGAATTAAATAGGAGTTCAAAAATAAAACGCTTCAGCAACGAAAGCTGCTAAAGCGTTTTAGAAAGTAATCGAAATGCATTATTTAACTGGTAATGCTGATTGTTTCATGTAGCGGTAAATAGGTAATTCTCCGCCCTTAACAGCGGGAATGAAATTGAATGTCACGTAGCTGTCTATGCCTTCTGGTTCGAGGGCCAGGGAAATGAAGTTAGCGTCAGGTTGGTCCATGTTAAATACATAGCTTCCTTTTGGGAAAACCCGAGTTTTTGAAGTAACGGTGGTCGTGACTTCCCTTGTGGAATGTCCGCTTTCCAGTTCAGCGGAAACTTTTAGATCCTTGACCCTATAGTTTTCAACAGCTACTTTCATAGGTCTTTTTAATTTTTTGACTTCTACTCCCAATAGCTGAAGTTTCTTGGCAATATCTTTATATTCGGATTGAAGGATATAGGCTGTCGGACGATCTCTAACCAGCGTAGGGTAGGCAGCGGTAGAATCCAGCCAATCGATGGTGGTATCGACCTTTTTGGCTTTCGCTATATCGACCACTGTTAACCTTTGATTTTTCATTAATTTATTTTGGCTGGTGATGACAATTTTGTCATTATCATTTACTTTTCTCCCTTTTTTCACCACTTCATTTTCCGCCTGCTTGACCACCTTTTTTACTTCATTGGCCTGATCAGCCGTCGTTTTAATGAAGGCAGCCTGAGCTGAAGCTTGTGCATAAACACGACGTTTGAAGTCAGTACGGCCGATATTGATACCCCTTGTTTCAATTAAATAGGTCATTGTATTTTTCAATCCGAGAGCGTTGCGACCGATGCGGGCTTCTGTGCTTCCTTCAGTAGCGGTAAGAATTCCAGTATCAGAAGTATCGAGTGTATAGTAATCATGATAGGAAAGCTTTTCTTTTTCCAATGCTTTGAAAACATTAGGTAAAAGCAGTTCATCGGATGCTTTTCGAAGCTGTTCCGGAATATTTAAATTCTTTGCTGATGAAATGAGCAGATCATAGGAAGCGATGGATCCATTTGCGCCTACCTTTTTAAGGGGAGCGGGGTTCACTGTATATTCATGTACATCAAGAATGACTTCAGGCCCATAATCATTGATGGTTTGATGAATAGTCTGTACTTCAGGATACTCCACTTTTAAATAGTCCCTATTCGCATCCATGTCATTTGCGGTAAATCGTTTGAAGTAATAGGAGCCATCTGGATTTACGCGTGGAACGATGGCAATGTTCACTTTATCGAGGACGTCACCAAGTTTTCCTTCGGCAAGCCATTGTGCAATGACTAATGTTGATTCACCTGAAGCGGGTTCATTGCCATGGATCTGACCTTGTATCCAAATCAATGGTTTACGGGAATCCTTATTGAGTTTTTTTGAATCCTTGCTGAAAAGAAGCATTGGGATGTCGCGTCCTTCTATTGATTTACCTATCGTCTTGACTTGGATGTTCTTGTTTTTATGGGAGAGGGACTTGATATGACCAATCATTTCTTCTTGGCTCGTAAAAGCGATCTTGCCTTGTATAAAGGCAGGGGTCTTGAAAGAAACATTAGGTTCAGGGAAAAGGTAGGAGAGGTTATCAGGTTGAATATAGCTTGGACCATTTCCATAATAAGGGGTGAATTCTTCTGTCATTGCGATGGGGTTCTGGCTAGGCAATCCAGTGACAAGACCTAGGGTTACGAATGAAACGATGGTAGGAATGATTTTTTTCACGGACGTCCTCCTATATATCTTTTTCCATAAATTATCATATATTCAGCTTTATATACAGTATAACCGTAGGAATTAGAGAAAAACAGGAAGTATCTACTAGATCAATAAAGGCATTCCATGGCTTGCAGCCCAGTAAAACTCTCTCTGTCAAAAAAAGAGTGTGGATGTTTTTCGATTACATAAGGGAATGACTCTGATGCATAACAACCTTCCCAAGGGCTTATCTTTCTAAGGGGAATGGTGGCAGAAAAAAGTTAGTAATTACTTTTCATAGTTATTCATCCCCTGGATTCTGTATACTTAGAGGTAGATAGTTGAAATTTCCATAATAAAATACGGTTCAAGCAATTTTGCTTGGCCCGTATCATTTCAATTCATCATATAACTGATTTAAAAGATTCCGTGAATCCTTGGCGTTCATTATCTGGCCGTTTACTTTCGCATATGGGGTTTGCTTACAAAGTTTACACTCACTTAAACATTCATATTCCTTATATTGAATCCTTGGATTCGCTAAGAATTTACCATAATCAGCAACCGTTTGTTCATCAAGGAAGCGGTCAAGATTATTTTGGCAAAATTCAATCTGGATTTTCCCTTTTTTTGTGAACACTTTAGATAGGAAGTTTTTCATCACATCGCTTCTTTCATTAGAAGAGTAAATATTTGTTATTATGATTTTATCACTTCCTGTAGCGAAATGCATGAGTGGTTCTTCCATTATCCGGAGTTTATCAAAGTAATTCCCTTGTATTTGTTGACACATGTCAAAGAAATGGTAGAATAAAGAATGAATGATAATGATAATGAATCTCATTATCATGAATGTGAGAACCCTGTAACTATTGTCTCATGAACCCCATTTCAATAGGGGATTGTACAATAGTCTTTATTCATATATTTTTAATTAAAAATATTATCGCTGTATTTACTGAGATAGGAAGAGTAGGAAATGTAGATGAAGATAAGATATTTAGTCATGTCGTTAATCGTTTTATCATTTACCTCATTATTCATTGGTGTAAAAGATATTACCCCCCTGGATTTATTGGATCTAAGTGATGATAAAGTGCAAATCATGCTGCAAAGCCGTTTCCCCAGAATGATGACCATAATCATTGCCGGCGTGGTGATGAGTATAAGCGGTCTGATCATGCAGCAATTGAGCCGCAATAAATTTGTATCCCCTACGACTGCCGGTACCATGGATTCTGCAAGGCTTGGACTTCTTCTTGCCATTATCATTTTTCCATCGGCAGCACTTATTGAGAAAATGGCATTCGCTTTCATATTCGCTTTGGCAGGTACATTCTTGTTCATGAAAATTCTTGATCAAGTGAAATATAAGGATACGATTTTCATTCCATTGGTTGGTTTGATGTTTGGTAATATCGTCGGTTCCATCTCGACATTCTTTGCTTATAAGTATGATTTGATTCAAAGCCTCAACACATGGATGAATGGTGATTTCTCGATGATCATGTCGGGAAGGTACGAACTAATATATGTAAGTATCCCTTTAGTCATTCTCGCATACTTCTTTGCCAATAAATTCACTGTGGCAGGGATGGGTGAGGAGTTTGCTATTAATCTAGGGCTAAATTATAAACTTATAGTCAATTTTGGGCTGATCATCGTGGCATTATCCTCCACTGTTGTCCTGTTAACGGTGGGAACGATTCCTTTCATAGGATTGATCGTACCAAATATTGTATCCCTTTACCTTGGTGATAATTTGAAAAAGAGTCTTTCTCATACAGCGTTGCTAGGGGCAGTATTCCTATTGATCTGCGATATTCTGGGCAGGATCATCATATATCCATTTGAAATTCCGATTGGACTCGTGGTTGGTGTGATAGGAAGCGCCGTATTTATCTATCTGATAATGAGGAGAAAGGCATATGAATAATAAAAGTAAGATCATTATATTAGCTGTTCTGGCAGCAGCTTTAACGGCAGGTTACATATTTTGGGACCTTGGCCCGAATTGGGATTACGCACTGCCGAGAAGGGTCATAAAAATCATTGCCATCATCGTGGTAGGTTGTGCGATAGCCTTTTCAACAGTGATTTTCCAAACGGTTACGAATAATAAAATCCTGACACCAAGCATTTTGGGACTGGACTCTATGTATATGCTGATCCAAACTGGAGTGATTTTCCTCTTCGGTTCAACGCATATCATGATCATGAATAAAAATCTCAATTTCCTGGTTACACTTACGGCCATGCTTATTTTTTCCAGCCTGCTGTTCAAGTTCATGTTCAAGAAAAACCGAAATATTTACTTTCTATTGCTGATCGGTATCATATTCGGGACCTTATTCGGCAGCATGTCTTCATTTATGCAGGTATTGATTGACCCGAATGAATTTCAAATGATACAAAATAAAATGTTTGCCAGTTTCAATAATGTCAACACTGACCTGTTAACATTAGCGATTATCCTCATGATAGCGGTAATGATATATTTTATGAGATTTTTGAAGTATTTAGATGTCATGTCACTAGGGAGGGACCAAGCCATAAACTTGGGTGTGGATTACGATTTTGTCACGAAACGGGTTTTAATCGTCGTCACGATTTTAATTTCCATTTCAACTGCCCTGATCGGTCCAATCACGTTCCTCGGATTACTTGTTGCAAATGTGGCTTATCAATTCATTAAGTCCTATCAGCATAAACATATCATCCCGGGTGCAATGCTGATCAGTGTGATTGCCTTGGTCGGCGGCCAATTCATTGTAGAGAGGATCTTTACGTTCTCTACCACCTTGAGTGTCATTATCAACTTTGTCGGCGGTGTCTATTTCATCTATCTTCTATTAAAGGAGAATAAATCATGGTAGAAGTGAAAAATTTATTCAAAAAATATAATAGTAAAACGGTTGTAGAGGATGTTTCCATTGAAATAACGAAAGGGAAAATCACATCTTTCATCGGTCCTAATGGAGCGGGGAAAAGTACAGTCCTTTCAATGATCAGCCGGCTCATTACCCGGGATTCAGGAGAAGTCCTGATCGAGGGGAAGGATATGGGGAAATTCAATAGCAATGAACTTGCTAAAAAGATTGCCATCTTAAAGCAGGCTAACCACATCAATATACGTTTAACGATTCGTGAACTCGTCGCCTTTGGCCGTTTTCCTTATTCACAAGGTAAACTGACTAAAGAGGATTGGAAGTATGTCGATGAAGCGATTGAATATATGGAACTTGGCGAAATGCAGGATAAATTTCTTGACCAGCTTAGCGGCGGGCAACAGCAGCGGGCATTCATTGCCATGGTTATTGCTCAGAATACGGAGTATGTACTTCTTGATGAGCCTCTGAACAATCTTGATATGAAGCATTCCGTCCAAATCATGAAGGTATTGAGGAGATTGGCCGATGAATTAGGGAAAACGGTCATAATCGTCATTCATGACATTAATTTTGCATCCTGTTATTCCGACTATATTGTCGCATTGAAGGATGGCAAGGTTGTTCATAATGGACCTACCGAACAAGTGATCAACTCCGAAGTATTAAAGGAAATCTATGATATGGATATTGAAATCCAAAATATCAATGACAATAAGATCTGTGTGTACTTCACGTAAGAAAATGCCATTTGGTTTTAAATTACTTCAGTATTCGTAGCCGTCTCAGATTCACTTCATACGCTCATTAGGCTGTTAAAAGTTGGCGGGCGCCCAAGGTTTTTAGCCGCCTCCTGTTTATATCCAGGGAAAGCGATGCAGGTGAATTCTGTGAAGGTGAGGATTCAATCTGTAATTTTAAATAAAAAAAAACTTTTCGAGGTGACCATAATGATTAAGAAATTATCTTTACTGCTTTTAGTTGCAATGCTGGCTGTAATGGCTGTAGCTTGCGGATCAGTTAAGGAAAAAGAAGAATCAGGTACGAAAAAAGAAAGTGCTAAAAGCGAAGAATTTACGGTTAAGCACCAACTAGGCGAAACGAAAGTAAAAACAAACCCTAAAAAAGTTGTTGTATTCGATATGGGTGCTCTTGATACTCTTGATAAATTGGGTGTGAAAGTAGCAGCTGTTCCTCATGATGGCCTTCCAAAATACCTTTCTAAATATAAAGGTACAACTGAAAATGCCGGCGGTTTAAAAGAACCTGACTTCGAAAAGATCAACGAGATGGCTCCTGACTTAATCCTGATTTCTGGCCGTCAAACTGAAGCATATAAAGAATTAAGTAAAATTGCCCCTACTGTTTATGTAGGTGTAGATACTGCAAATTATATGGAATCCTTTAAAGAAAATGTAACACTTTTGGGTAAAATCTTCGATAAAAAAGACGAAGCAGCTAAAGAATTAGCACGTGTTGAAGAAAACATTAATGCTTTGAAAGAAAAAGCTCCGAAGGATAAAACTGGTTTAATCGTTCTTGCTAGCGGTGGAAAAGTAAGTGCTTACGGACCGGATTCAAGATTTGGAATTATCCATGATGTATTCGGAGTACCTGCTGTAGATGATAAATTGGAGGTATCTACACATGGTCAAAGTATTTCTTTCGAATACATTGCTGAAAAGAATCCAGACTATCTATTCGTTGTAGATAGAGATGCGGTTGCCGGTGATGGAGCTGCAGCAAAAGAAACTGTTGAAAATGACATTGTAAAAAATACAAAGGCTTTTAAAGAAGGAAACATCATTTATCTTGATCCTAACTACTGGTACTTATCTGGCGGCGGTTTAGAATCTGTTGATGAAATGGTTAAAGAAGTTTCTAAAGGGCTTAAGTAATTAAATATAGTTTAAAAGCAAATCCTGCCCTCGATTGAGGACAGGATTTTTTTTATTTTTTATAATAAAGCTGAATGAAAGTATATATAATAACAAAGGGAAGAAAAGAAATCACTTAAAGGAAACCAATAATGCCGGTTACAACAGCTTGTAGGGTCTTCACACCCAATAAAGGGAAAATAAATAGGACAAGGTTCATATTAGACCCTGTTGTAGCTGCTAGGGCTTATATGGGCGGCTACCGAAAGAAAATAACTCCTCAGCCAAACAAATAACAACGTAAAAAAAATAGTTTCTTCCTATTATAATGTCAACTGCATTGATGCTTGATGCAGTTTCTGGTTCCGGTCTGGTTTTAAATTGTAATTTAAGTGAACTTTGGTAAATAATCTTAAAAACTAAAACATGAACATTCATGAAAACTAAGAATAATTGAATCCCCATCATACTAATTACTTCAAGTAATATAGGCAAATTTGGTGTCATTTACTATCAGGAGAAATTAATTCAATAAAAGTAGATCAACTGAAGTCAAGACGGGAATGATGTCGATATAACGCGAAATGAGTTTACGAAACAGGCCACAAAACCTTTTGTTATTTTATGGGATTTTAACTTGAGAGGATGCAGTAAATGAACGGGTGAACTTAAGCAGGCTTTTGGTTCTTACAGATAAATAGAAAGTGCGGGAGAGCGATGCATCAATGTAATCGGCAATCAAATTTCAGATGTCGAATTATCGGGAAAGAAATCCTCTAAATATCTAATAGTATTCAATGATTGAAGATTTACATCTTTACATATTTTGTAATGTGCTGGTGTTTTTATAAAGAGTCGTTTATAATGATAAAAGCCTGAAGGAAGTTAAATTAAATAGTGACGGTGATCCACAGTAACCCAAAAAAGTTACGGTGATATTTATTGGATTAAGACATGGAATTCCTATATATTTGTTATAGAAAATCAAGACGGTCGAAATTCTGTTACTTTTTCAAAAGTTGTTCATAAGCTAAAGAAGTGTTCTGGATCATAAGGGTTATTGATGTGACAAAAGGTGGTTTGCACAGTCTTGACTATCTGATTGAAAGAATGCTATCATAAGGTTTCCGATTTTCCGTCTTTTGTAAGTATGTAAAAATTTATATAAATAAACCACTAGATTAATAGAGGTGAGAGCATGAATAATTTTCTTAAAAAAAGCCGGCATTTATTTGCAGATAACATACTAGGCTTTTTCTTTATTGCGGTAGTCTTGTTTTGGATAAAAACGTATATTGGATACCGAGTTGAATTTAACTTAGGGCTTGAAAATGGCCTGCAACAGTTCCTACTGTTCATAAACCCGATTAGTTCAGCCATTTTATTCTTTGGCTTGGCACTATTGGCGAAAGGCAAAAAATCGTTTAAATGGATCATCGGATTGAACTTATTGATGTCCTTATGGTTATTCTTCAATATTGTTTACTACCGTTCATTTACAGATTTCATCACTATGTCAACTTTGACACAAGTGCAAAATGCAGGTGACTTGGGACCGAGTACATTAGCATTATTTAAATCCCATGATGTATTTTATTTCCTTGATACGGTACTTTTGATTGTGTTGTATAGATTCAAAGACTTTAAAGTGGAAAACTTCAAAGTCAAACGCCGTACGGTTGGAATGATTTATCTTGCAGGGCTTGCAATTTTTGCTATTAATTTAGGACTTGCTGAAAAGGATCGTCCGCAATTATTGTCAAGAACATTCGACCGGAATTATATTGTCAAATATTTGGGTATGTTCAACTATACGGTATATGATGCCGTTCAGAATACTAAAACGTACGCTCAGCGTGCAACTGCAAATAGCACGGATATCGCGGAAGTGGTCAATTATACGAAGGCAACAAGCGCTGAACCGAACCCTAAGTATTTTGGTGCAGCAAAAGGTAAAAATGTCATATACCTGCATTTGGAATCCATGCAGAATTTCATGATTGATTATAAGTTGAACGGGGAAGAAGTAACTCCATTTCTAAACTCACTTGCACATGAGAAGTCAGATTTCATGTACTTTGATAACTTCTTCCATCAAGTAGGCCAAGGTAAAACGGCAGATGCTGAATTCATGCTTGAAAATTCCCTGTTCGGTTTACCACAGGGGGCAGCATTCACAAACCGAGCCCAAAATACGTATCAAGCGGCACCTGCGATTTTAGGAGAAAAAGGATACACATCTGCTGTTTTCCATGGTAATTACAAATCTTTCTGGAACCGAGACCAGATGTATAAGGCTCTTGGGTTCAATCAATTTTTCGATGCAAGCCATTATAATATGGAGAATAAAGAAGAAGTGCTAAGTTATGGTTTGATGGATAAACCTTTCTTTAAAGAATCGATTCCAATGTTAGAAACGCTTAAACAGCCTTTCTATACAAAATTCATAACGGTATCTAATCATTTCCCGTATGCCATGGACCAGGACAAGGCAACAATCGGTAAGCAAACGACAGGTGATGCTTCCGTTGATGATTACTTCCAAACTGCACGCTATGCAGACGAAGCGCTTAGGGAGTTTTTCGTTTATCTGAAGAAATCCGGTCTGTATGATAACTCAGTAATCGTTATGTACGGTGATCACTATGGTATTTCGGAAAACCATACGGAAGCTATGTCAAAAGTGCTTGGCAAGGATGTTGGCGCATTTGAGAACGCCCAATTGCAACGTGTACCATTATTGATTCATGTTCCAGGTGTTAAAGGCGGGGAAATGCACCAATACGGAGGACAGATTGACCTTCTCCCGACTTTATTGCATTTGTTAGGAATTGAATCTAAAGATTATGTACAATTCGGTTCTGACTTATTGTCTAAAGATCATAGTGAAGTTGTACCTTTCAGGAATGGTGATTTTGTAACACCAGATGTTACTTCCATTAAAGGAAAATACTTCGATACGAAAACAGGAGAAATGGTCAAGGAAAATGATGACATCCTCAATTATAAAAAGAGAGTTGAAAAGATGCTCAATTTATCCGACCAAGTGGTGAACGGTGACTTACTCCGTTTCTATACTCCAAAGGGTTTTAAGCCAATTAACCCTGCTGATTATGATTACACATATAATGAAGAAGGTTCAAAGGAACCCGATTCCGATAAATAAGCTGAAAAACAGGCAGGAAGCCATTGCTTCCTGCCTGTTTTTTTATATGCGTTAGATCATGCTTTATTGGTCATCATGGCAATATACTTTCTTATTTCTTCAGGCTTTCCCGCGTGTTTTTCTGAACGCAGTTTATCTTTCATGATTTTATCCTTTGCTTTGATCAGGATTTCTTCACCCATGGATTGTGGCACGACAACGACTCCATCTATGTCCCCTATGATGATGTCACCTGGAAACACTGTGACACCTCCACAGGAAATGGGGATATTGGTTTGCCCTGCACCAGCCTTACCACTTGAGGCAACCGTTGTCCCTTTACTGAAAACAGGGAAATTCATTTTTTTAATTGCTTCAAGATCACGAATGACTCCATCGACTACGAGACCGCCAATTTCCATGGTCTGCATCATGCCGACAACAAAGTCACCTGCTATTGCACGGTATGTATCACCTTTGCTGTCAACGACTATTATATCTCCAGGTCTTGCTTCGCCGATTACTTTCAAGACGGCTGAATTATCACCGACGGGCATCTGTACGGTTAAAGCACGTCCGGCAAAATGAAACTCTTCTTTTAAGGGTTTAATCGCTGATTCCAGATTGTTCAATCCTTCCATTGCATCTGAAATGGCCGTGGTGGGCAAATTCCTAAACTGTTGAATGAGAGTATCCATGAATATGATTCCTCCTTGAAGGTTATGAATATAGACTAATTATACACAAATTTCGTAATTTTCCATTTATTTTCTGCTTATCGGTAAAATGGGAAATGTGGTGAAGTTCTTCTGTCATAAGGGGGCAAGGCAAGTCAATGGTTTAATCAATCGATTGATTAAATTTTCATGTTCATGGAGTATACTTTACACATCGCGTTTCCTACTTGTTCTGTATGTACTTCTATATAGCCTATTTACTTCATTCGCCTATGTCATCAAGAGGGAAATATCTTTTATACCCCTCAGTTATCCTGCCTCGAGCGGTCCTTAAGTGGAACTGGTGTGAGGAAGATCACTAAAGAGTTTTCAACAATCTTCAAAGCAGGAGCAAAACCAAGACGGAGGTTGCCAATGTAAGCCAAAGGGGGCTAAAAACTTCTGGATGAATGATCAAAAAAATGATTCCTGCTGTAACGGCAGCCTGTTGTATGGTTATATGTCTTATGAAGTGTATTCCAGCTTTAAAACAGGCTTTAAGTAGAGGCATATGATTCATTTTCATTCCTCCTTTTTCTTTCAATAATATGACCAGGCATAAAAGAAAATACATGGGGATTCGTTTTCTGCTCAAGGATTACGGGTATAGTAAAGGTAAAATAAAAGGAGGAATCATAGGTGGTTATTGTATATATTAGTCTTGCCCTCTTTATCGGATCGATCATCTATTTCGCTTTTTTTGCTTTCAAAACATTTAAGGATTCGAAACCGACAATTGAAAGTGTGACTGAAACTGTTTCACGCATTCAGGCAAAAACGGATCAGATTAAATCAGAGACGGATCAACTCGCCATGACTCAGCAAGAAATCACAGAAGATGTTCAATATAAAAAAGAGGCTGTACAATATACGGTTGATGCCGCTAAAAAAACACCGGAACCATTCAAAAATATTTGGTTTTCAATAAAAGGTGACAAATGGAAGCTTAGAAACAAAAGTGATGCATAGGCGTTTGACCGAATTTGGAATGCACATGATATCGTATGGGAATAAAAGATTTTGGTTGAAATTTTACCGGAATGGTTCAGGAGAAACGCGCAGGGATCTGCTTATACGGAGGGGAAAAAGCCCGAGAGGTTATGATTATGACCTTTCGGGCTTTTTCTGTATTGGGAGAGGAAAAAGAGATGGCTTTGATTCAATTGGTGATTGCGTGAATATTTAATAATAGGCGATGAGTTTAAAATATAATGATTGCTGGCATGGTTATTAGTTTTTTAATCATTGGCGATAAAAATCATTGCCTAGGGAACCCAGTATGCCATTGGGACTTGGAATAGGGGCTCCTGGGATCAGTTCTGGTAGGCATCATGAACGGTACGAGGTGCGTTTGGTGTTTTTTGGGTGAAGGTACTACCGGATTGAAAGTCACTTCTTATGAATAATCTATCCACTCCTCGTAAATAGTAATGTTAAACGTTTGAAAGGAGTGGAGAATATGAATTATAAGGCGATAGTATCAAGTGTGATGATGGCTTTAGTGATTACAGGTTGTTCTACTAATAATAAACAAGGTGCCAATGAAAATCTTGGCCTGAATCGTACGAATCAGGATAATTTAAAACATCCGACGAATGTAAGCGATACAAAGCGAAATATAAATAATGTTAATGATAATGATAATGATGCAAACGATATGAGGGTCTCCGATGATATCTCAAATCGTGTTGAAGCCTTGAAGGAAGTAAAGGACGCCAGGGTCATCGTGACTGATAATAATGCATATGTTGGGGCAGTATTAAATGACGGCGGGGATAAAGATATCTCGAATGACCTTAAAGACAGGATTGCAGATGCAGCAAGAGGAGCAGATCCATCGATAGACAACGTTTATGTTTCGACAAACCCTGACTTTGTTCAAAGCATGCATAAGTATGCGAATGACATTCAGAATGGAAAACCCGTTGCAGGATTCGTTGATGAGTTCCGTAAACTTGTAACACGCGTTTTTCCAAGCCAAAAGTAATTGGCAAAGAGTTAAATGAATTAAGACGCAAAGGCTTATCCGTTTATATCATGCTTTTTTAGGCATGGGATCCGGATAGGTCTTTTCCTATTTCAGGAAAAAACTAAAGGTAATCAGCAGCGAGTTGGGATATCGGTGAATCATGACTAACTTTAAAGAGGGTGGTTACAATAATTGGGTAAACTAAAGAACTCAAGACAGATAATGGGAGGTGGAATTAGTGAGGTTTTTTAAGGGAAGGAAGAAAACGGATGCAGCAGCCTTTCAGGTTACTTCCAAGGATTTTCAAGAACTTTTTAAAAAGTTTGAAGCATCTAATGATTTTCTTACTTTCCAATTCCCGAATGAAGATGGCTATACCATCTCCTATTTCAATTCACTGGTTAGTGAACAACAGCTCCATGAAGAAGTACTGGCTGTCATCTCTAATCAAACAAAGAAGGATCTTAAGCAATTAAAAAGCGATATTCCGATGGAAGATATGAAAGTGACGACTGATATTAACGTCATTCAAAGGTTGGTTTTGGCAGGATCGATCTTGATTCAATACAAGAAAGATGATGAAATGTGTTTGCTGATTCCTTGTGCTCACAGTGTGAAAAGGCAAACTTCCATACCCGAGTCGGAGTATACAGTCGCTGGGTCTAAGGAGGCTTTTGTTGAATCGCTTGATACGAATTTGAATCTAATTCGTAATCGGTTACCCATTCCTGAATTGCAGTCCAAGGAATTTCGGGTTGGGAGCATCTCGCAAACCAGGTTAGTGGTGCTCTACATAGATGGGATTGTAAATCAACAGATCATCAATACAGTCATGCAGAGAATAGATGATATAGAGTATGATACGATCGTGGATATTTCGTTTGTAAACCAGATGATTATGGATAATCGGAATTCGATGTTTCCCCAACTGATTGATACGGAGCGGCCTGACCATCTGGCCAGTGTATTATCAGAAGGGAAAATAGGGATTATGCTAGATGGATCGCCTCATGCATTAGTTGGTCCCAACACCATCATTTCGTTCTTTTCTTCATTTGAGGATTATTTTCAAATTTGGAATCTTGGTACTTCATTCCGTTTGATTCGTCTTTTCGCAGTCCTGTTTTCCGTTTTATCTTCACCTCTGTATGTTGCCGTTTTAACCTATCATTATCTGGTGATCCCAACTGATTTGTTGCCAATCTTAATTTCATCAAGGGGAGTGATCCCTTTTCCGCCGATTTTGGAAGCGATCGTGCTGGAAGGAACGATTGAATTGCTGAGGGAAGCAGCGGTTAGGCTGCCTGCTAAGGTGGGCTCTACCATCGGCATTGTTGGCGGTATTGTCATCGGTACAGCCGCTGTGGAAGCGGGATTTGTCAGTAATGTCCTATTGATGCTTGTCGCTTTGGCTGCTTTGGCTTCATTTACAGTGCCGATTTACCAAATCAGTAATACGATTCGCCTTATCCGCTTCCCTTTTCTAATTGCAGCGCAGTTATACGGACTGTTCGGATTAGCTTTATGCAGTGCATTCATTTTAAGTCATTTATTGAAATTAACTTCGCTTGGCAGTCCATATTTAGACCCTCTTTACCCGTTAAGGATTTATGACTTTAAAGATAGTCTAATTCGCCTCCCTTTTTCAAAGCAGACTAAACGCCCACAATTTCTGCGGACGGATAAGCCACTAAGGATAAGGAGGAAGGAGGAAACTAATAACTCCCAAAGTGATATTGATGAATAAGGCGTAGAAAGCGGTGAAAATGTATGGAAGTCAAACCAAAGGAAACTAAACTAATATCTCCATTTTTTGTTTTTTTCCTCTTGCCAGGCATGCAGATCGGAGTAGGGGTATTGGGGTTTGAACGGATCATAGCGAAAGAGGCTGGTCAAGATGCTTGGATATCGGTCCTCATTTCAGGGTTAATCGTAAATGTTCTGCTTTGGATGTGTTTCAAGCTTTTAGGCAGGGGCCCCCAAACACTGGATTTGGTTGCCATCCATAAAGATTTGTTTGGTCAATGGGTAGGAAATGCTTTCAACATTTTTTTCATCCTCTACTTTATAATGATCTCCATCATTCTTATAAGGACTTATTTGGAAGTCATTCAGGTTTGGATGTTCCCTGGTGTTAATGTCCTGATGCTATTAACCATCATTCTAATTCTCGTGTATAGTTTTGTGGTGGGAGGGTTTAGGGCCGTTACTGGTTTTTGTATAATCGGACTAATAATTGGATCGCCGTTATTACTTTTGAACTATTTCCCATTAAAGCACGCCCACTTTGAGAATTTGAGCCCTTTACTTGATCATTCCTTTTTGGAAATCATGAAGGCCTGTAAGAGAATGACCCTGAATTACCTTGGTTTTGAATTACTCCTGATCTATTACCCATTCATTAAAAAGCGTGAACACTCTCAAAAGTGGGCCCACTTAGGTGTGTTGTTTACTATGTCGATATATTTAGTCTTCATTATTGTCTCGTTAGCTTACTATCATCAAGATCAGCTGAAAGATGTAATTTGGGCTACATTGACTTTATGGAAAATTGTGGACCTTCCATTCGTTGAAAGGTTTGAATATATAGGGATTTCCGTTTGGCTGTTCATGGTGCTGCCGAATGTTTGCCTAGGGGTTTGGGCAGCGAGCAGAACAGTAAAAAGAGTGTTTGGATTTAGACAGAAAAAGGTGTTAGTTTACATCCTGCTTATCATTTTAGTTTCTTGCTGTTTTTTGGATAACCGCTATAGAATCGATAGGTTTAACACAATCAGTTCGCAAATAGGTTTTTATATCGTTTATTTGTACCTTCCTCTCTTATTCATATGGCAGTCGATTGTCTATAAAGTTAGGAGTCTTAATCCATGAAAATCAAACTTCTCTTGATTACATTAGGTTGTTTCATGATGACAGCGTGCGGGGTGGAGAAGCAAATATTAGAAGATATTTTAATAGCTGAAGTCGTAGGTTATGATGATGCCGGAGACAAAAAAGTGAAAGGAACGGTCGTTGTCAGCGTTCCTCAGCCTGGGGAAGAAGCAAAACTAAGTAGAGAAGTATATGAAGCGACCTCCCATAATATAAAGACTGGCCGCCAGCAAGAAAATGCAAAAACACCATTCCCGATTGTCGGCGGGAGACTGACAGTCATTCTGTATGGTGAAGAATTGGCAGGTAAGGGCTTGAATGATTATATTGATACATATAGGCGTGACCCAATGGTGGGAAGGGATTTATATTTAGCGATCGTTCATGGCAAAGCGGAGGATGTAGTTAAAATGGAGCCGAAGTTGATTAAAACTCCAGGAGTCCAAGTGAAAGAGCTGATCGAACAGAATATCAGGACTAATTTGCCTGATGTAGATTTGCACAGGTATTTATATGCGTGTCATGGTAAAGGAATCGATCCGGTCATGCCCCTATTGGAAACTGCAGGAGACCATATACGGGTAAAGGGTATCGCCCTGTTTAAAAGGGACAAGTATATCGGTAAATATATCCCTTATCAGGACGGATTTTTATTCAAAGTCCTTAGTGAAAATTTTAAGCTGGGGAGTTATGAAATCAAATGGAAGGAAAATGACTTTTCAGATATCAATAACGTGGAATCACGTGTCCATTATGATATCAGGAATGCAAATCAAGACCCCGAAGTCAGGATTGAAGTGAAATTAAAAGCGAGTCTGCTTGAGGTCCAAGGTTATGACTTGGGTAAATCAGTCGACCTGAATCAAATAGAGGCCAAAGCAGAACATGCCATTGGTGAAAAATTACATGAGATGGTAACCATGTTTCAGGAAAACAACATAGATCCGATTGCACTCGGTGATATCGCTAAAAGTAAAACAAGAAATTTCAATCAAAAACATTGGGAGGAGGCCTATCCTCATATTCCAATCGAGGTGGATTTGGATATTGAAATGATTCAAACGGGAATAGTAGAATAAAAGAAGAATATTCTGAAGTTTCTCCCTTTATAATAGGGGTATTGGTGAAATTATATCAATGCGGCTAAAGAGGGGGGAAAGGCATGGACAAAGCATGGTGGAAAGAGGCAGTTGTATACCAAGTGTATCCAAGGAGTTTCATGGATAGTGATGGAGATGGGGTAGGGGATTTAAACGGGATCTTTATGAAACTCGATTATTTACAGGAGCTGGGTGTGAACGTGATATGGCTATCCCCTGTTTATCAATCTCCCAATGATGACAATGGGTACGATATCAGTGATTATCAATCAATCATGACTGAATTCGGGACCATGGCTGATTTTGACAGGCTACTAAAGGCGTTGCATGAACGTGGAATGAAGATCATGATGGACCTGGTGGTCAACCATTCTTCAGATGAACATTCGTGGTTCAAGGAATCCCGATCCTCTATAGACAATCCAAAGCGTGATTATTATATTTGGAAACCTGGAAGGCATGGGAAAGAACCAAATAATTGGGAGTCCGTTTTTAAAGGTTCGGCATGGGAATATGATGAAGGAACAGATGAATATTATTTACACTTATTCAGCAAGAAACAACCGGATTTAAACTGGGAGAACCCTAAGCTCCGTGAAGAAATCTACAGCATTATGACTTGGTGGCTGGATAAGGGTGTCGATGGTTTTCGGATGGATGTCATCAACTTCCTATCAAAAGATCAGAGCTATTCAGATGGGTCCATTCAGCATGGGAAGCAGTTTGGTGATGGAAGCCCCTTTTTCTTGAATGGCCCGCGGATACATGAGTTTTTACAGGAAATCAATCAACGGGCACTTTCAGGATATGACGTGATTACCGTTGGGGAGATGCCAGGAGTCACCCCGGAGGAAGCGCAATTGTTCACAGGGAAAGGTCGTGGTGAATTACATATGGTCTTTCAATTCGAACATATGGATTTGGGGGGCGGACCAGAAGGGAAATGGAGTAACGAAAAGTGGAACCTAAGCGATTTAAAACGAATTCTTTCCAAGTGGCAGACTGGTTTGGAGGAGGATGGCTGGAACAGTTTATACTGGAACAATCATGATCAGTCCCGGATTGTCTCAAGGTTTGGAAATGATGGAGAGTATCGTATTGAAAGCGCAAAGATGCTTGCCGCCTGTCTTCATATGCTTCAAGGTACACCTTATATATATCAAGGGGAAGAGCTGGGAATGACCAATGTTGCATTTGAAAGCATTGATGAATATCGGGATATTGAAACGTTGAATTCATATGACGAACTCGTCAATTCGCATGGCTGGTCAAAAGAGCGGATGATGTCAGCCATTCACGCCCGAAGCAGGGATAATGCGAGGACACCGGTTCAGTGGAATGACTCCCGGAACGCAGGATTCACGAAAGGGACTCCCTGGATTAAGGTCAATCCCAATTTCCCCGAGATTAATGCAGAAAAAGCCTACAATGATCCAAATTCTATTTTTCATTTTTATAAAAGGCTTATCCAATTACGCAAAAAACATGAAATTGTCGTTTATGGCCGTTTTGAACTGCTCTGTCCAGATGATGAACGAATATTTGCCTATACGAGAACGTTTGAAGATGAAAAGCTGTTAGTGCTATGCAACTTTAAGGAGGAGCATGCCGCATATTCTTTGCCTGAAGAGCTAAATTCATATTCTGCTACAAGGCTGATCGGTAATTATGAACAGGGGGAAAAAGGAATCTCGAGAATGCCTCTGCGTCCATATGAATGTCGTGTGTATCATTTGAAATGAAAAAGGACCTGGTTTTCTCCGTTAGAGAAGACCAGGTCCTTTTTAGTATTATTTTGATTTAAGGTCACATTCCTCAAGAGGAATGACTTTCGTTTTATGTTTAATTTTATAGCCGAACCATAGGACGAAAAATAGAATTAAGCCAATGTAGGAAACGAACATTGAATTCCAGTCGATCCCATTACTGCTGAAAGCTTGATAGCCTTGTCCGATGATAATGATAATACATAGGACAAGGGCGAATATTGGCCCGAATGGGAAGCCTTTGGCCCGGTATGGTAAAGCATTCATATCAAGGCCTTGAGCTGCGTAGGCTTTGCGGAATCGATAATGGGCGATCGCAATCCCGACCCAGGTGACGAATCCTGCCATGCCTGAAGCATTTAATAACCAAATATAAACGACACCATCTCCGAAAAATGATGCTAAGAATGCAACGCAGCCAACTAAAGAAGTCACGATAAGTGCATTCACGGGTACTCCTCTTTTATCTAACTTGCCAAGGAATTTAGGTGCTTTCCCATCACGTGCCAAGTCCCAGAGCATACGGGTTGAAGCGTACATGCCTGAGTTACCGGCGGAAAGTACGGATGATAAAATGATCGCGTTCATGATGGATGCAGCAAATGCAAGGCCAGCCCGTTCAAATACGAGCGTGAAGGGACTTACGGCAACATCTTCACTCAATAAACGTGAATCCGTAAACGGAATGATCATTCCAATTACAAAAATGGCAAGGATATAGAATAAGATGATGCGCCAGAAAACGGATCTGATCGCCTTAGGGATATTCTTTTCTGGATCTTCACTTTCACCAGCCGTCACTCCAAGCAATTCTGTTCCTTGGAATGAAAAGCCGGCAGCCATGAATACACCTAGAATCGTGAAGAACCCTCCATTAAAGGGACCTTCGCCCATTGTGAAATTGGAAAAACCAATAGGGTCTTTTCCACCCATGATTCCGAGAATGATCAGAACACCAGTGATCAAGAAAATGACGACTGTCACGACTTTGATCATGGCAAACCAGAATTCTGCTTCCCCAAAACCTTTAACGGACATGTAATTGATAAGAAACATAGTGATTAACGCAATAGCACTCCAGATGAAGGAGGGAGTATCAGGAAACCAGAACTTCATAATTAAGACAACGGCTGCTAATTCAGCGGCAATGGTGATTGCCCAGTTATACCAGTAGTTCCATCCAATCGCAAAACCGAAAGACGGATCGACGAATTTGGATGCATAGACACGGAACGAACCGGCCACTGGCATGAATGCTGCCATTTCTGCAAGACTTGTCATTAAGTAATAAACCATGATGCCGATGACCGCGTATGCCACCAAGGCACCGCCGGGTCCGGCTGAATGGATGGCACCGCCACTTGCTAAAAATAAACCTGTTCCAATCGTTCCACCTAATGAAATCATCATTAAGTGCCGCGCCTTCAGGCTCCTTTTTAATTCAGTGGGGCTTGATGTTGATTGTGAATTTGGCAATTGATGTTACACTCCTTTTTATTGGAAGGGAACGAAATATAAAAAAACAGCAGTCGAAAAAGATCGACGGCTGTTTATAATAAACCCGTTTATCCTTCCGAAGATAGCTCCCCACGCTTTTTTGAAAAAACGTGACAGTGATGTTCCTGTTCGGTGACACCGCCAGCGAGAATATACATGGAATATACCCTAACTTCGGCAACTTATCCTTTCAAACGGAGTCTTGAATTTTCCAGAATCTCGTCCGTTCTACTTTTATAAGCTGCAGCCTCTAACTCATCGGTAAATGAGGAAGTATTCAATTTTCTTAAATCGTAACGCCAGCTTGTAATTGGCCGTACGATGGTACTCATGAAAAATTATGCAATCGCTAATAGAATGCTAGTAACTGAGTAAACTTTACTATATCAAAATTATAAAATAACTTGTTGGATATCGCAATGATTATTTTATGTGGTTATTCTTTCCTAGTTCTCGAAAGATTGGAAGAGGAAACGATATATAAAAGTAAAGCCATTCTGATAACAATACCGTTATTAAACGGTCCTTCTTTTTATAAGGGCGTAGTCCAATTTTACATGTTGGACCGATTCGGGATTCTCAAATAGATCCACTGCCATTTTTCCAATCCATTCCAGAGGCAAGGAAATGGTCGTGATGTCCAGCATCTCACTCAGGCTATCATTATTGAAGCCCAGAATGGCCACATCTTCAGGTACCCTCATACCCGATTTCTTAGCGGTGAGCATGAATCCAGCAGCCGTGTCATCATTAGTGATGATGATGGCTTCAGGTTTGTTTATCATCGAATGCCAATCCTCAAACAACTTTACACCGTCTTTGATGTGATAACTGCCTTCAAACAACCATTCTTTATTGTTTATAAGTTGATGTTTACTCATGATATCGTTAAAGGCCTTTGTTCGAAGAGAACTGTTCCTGCTCTTTTTACGGCCGAGGCTGTATCCAATTTTCTTATATCCTTTAGAAATCACGTATTCAAGGGCACAGGAGAATGCTGCATAATGATCAATGCTGATGGATGAGAATTCAGCCTGGGCTGTATCCTCACATAAGATAATAGGTCCGTATTTTTGATAATCCAAGAGGATTTTCATTTCCGAAATTCTTGAACAAACGATAATGCCATCGAGTTGCTTCATTTGCAGCATATTCAAAGCCTGGATTTCTTTCTCTCTTTCATAATGGGTTTGAAAGATCACTATATGACACCCAATTGCATTTGCCTGTTTAGTAATTCCGTTAACGATTGCCCCGTAATATGGGTGATTGGTGAAGGGGATGATGATGCCGATAAGATTTGTTTTGCCTTTTGAAAGATGAATGGCGTTGATGTTTCTCGAATAATTCAAGCGATCAATGGCTTGTAAAACGCTCTCTCTCTTATCAGAGCTTACATAAGGATGATTATTCAATACACGGGATACTGTTGAGACAGATACACCAGCACATTGAGCAATTTCTTTAATGTTTGTCATGGGATCACCATTTTTTCTTTTTTTTATATTGTACCGTATGAAACCCATTTCAGAGCAAGAGAACAGATCATGGCTGCTGAAGATTTCTTCAAATAAGGTCTTGTTCTGGTATGGGTTTCATCCTTTAAGATTGGTTTAAGTCTTAGCGGAGGAGGAGATCAGGATGTTCCAAACTTTAATCAGCCTGTTTGTACTTTGCGGAATCGAATTGGGATTGGCGTACTTGGCAGTTTCTTTAAAGTCGGAAAAATGATTGGCAATGCACATGGAATGCCAGATGCCCGTTGAGAAATCCGCGTTTACTCTTGAAATACACACGTTTACTCGTGAATTTCACGTCGTCCCATCATAAACATTAGAAAAAGCTCCCCTAGTTTATATTCACCATAAAAACTCTACAATATAAATTAACTTCATCATTACGTTTTATGTACTGAAGGAAAAGCACTCTCCATTTTAGTAGTTGGATTGCTCATCATACCTGCCGCAACGGCTTATCAGCTGACAGATCGGTTAAGTAGAATGATATTGTCAGTATAATGGTCGGGGTGTTAAATTAAGTCATCGGTTATTATTCACCCTGCCATTTTGGATGCCTCGATATCCGGTTGCATGGTTGGATTGGCCTTTCTCTTTTCCCCAAGCCATGGATTGGTCAGAAGTGTGTTGAAATTGGAGAAAATCAAAGGAGGCACATGTTAAATTCCCCCTTTCTGCAGGTTCCATGCAGATAACTTCATGAAGCTTGTAAACTATTCTTCGATATAGTTGTGATTTTATTTGTTTAAAGTATAATGAATAAGTGTATTTAAAGTTGTATCGCAGGAGCCTTTTTAAGGGAGAGTTAAGTATGGAAGAACAAAATAAATTTTCATCTCGAATAGATTTTTCTTTGGTCACAATATTGCTGTTATTATTCGTAGGAAGTTGCTTAGCAATCTATAGTGCCCAAACGACTGGACAGTACGCGGAAAACTTCTTAATCAAACAAATCTTTTGGTATATAGTGGGGATTGGAATCGTATTAGGGTTTATCACCCTTGATTCGGATCAACTGAAAAAAATTTCCTGGTATGCCTATGGATTCGGATTATTTTTGCTTTTATTGCTGATCCTAATGCCAGAAAGCGTAGTACCTAAAATAAATGGTGCAAGAAGTTGGTATAAAATTCCAGGAGTCGGTTCGATTCAGCCATCGGAATTCATGAAGGTTTTCCTGATCCTGGCTTTAGCAAATCTTATATCAAACCATCATCTCAAAAACACGCTGAAAACGATTCAAACGGATATCTGGCTGCTTATTAAAATCGGTCTCGTTACAGGTGCCCCGCTAATGTTAATCATGCAACAGCCGGATTTAGGCACCGGGCTTGTCATCTTGTCAATCATGCTCGGAATGGTTTTCATATCAGGTATATCATGGAAGATTCTGCTGCCTATCATTTCGGGAGGAATCGCCGTCGCTTCCACGGTCCTATACTTCGTCCTTTGGAAGCCGGAGATCCTGGAAAAATACTTAGGGGTAAAAACCTATCAATTCGGCCGTATCTATTCTTGGCTTGATCCATATAATTATGCGAGCTCCGAGGGGTACCACTTAACCAGATCCTTACTGGCCATCGGCTCCGGCCAGACCACAGGTAAGGGGATAGGTGAGAGGGTAGTGTATCTCCCAGAGAGTCATTCGGATTTCATTTTCAGCATCATCGGTGAAGAATTCGGTTTCATCGGATCAAGCATCTTGATTTCCTTGTTTTTCCTATTGATTTACCACATAACAAAAACGGGAATGGACACGAAAAATAACTTCTATACATATATCTGTGTTGGCGTTATAAGCATGTTGACGTTTCACGTTTTTCAAAATATCGGCATGACGGTAGGCCTTTTACCGATTACGGGGATTCCACTTCCATTTATCAGTTATGGAGGAAGCTCGCTAATGGGGAACATGATGGCCATGGGCTTAATATTCAGCATTCGGTATCACTATAAGAAGTATATGTTTTCTACGGATATCTAAATATAAAGCCGGCCTCCCGTGGCCGGCTTTACTTGTGCAAAAAAAACAAAGGGAAGCAGAATCTCCCCCTGAATGTTTGCTTATTGAATGTTCGATCCAGGTGGGAACTGATTTTTATATCCGGAAAATTGTTGATACGATTGGCTTAGGCTCGGAGCCTGCGCCTTTTCTAAACTATACCAGCCTTTTTCGAACATAAGGTTATAGAGCTCACGCTGCATCTCCTGATTTTCTTTCGAAACGGAGAAAATGTCTTGGAATAATGCTTGGTTACTCATTTCATGCAAGGCAACGGAAAAGGAGTTACAAAAGTACTTTTCAGTTGTGAGCATATCATTTATAAAATCCCTGTCATTCATTTGAGGAGTCTTTGCTACAGGGGATTCTGGATTTTTGACTTTGTTTTCATTGGGCATCAAGAACCCTCCTTTACTGGTATTGTTGTTGAACCTGGTTTTGATCCGGATTCAAATGTTTCAAAATGGTATCGTAATGGCGTTGATGCATGAGTCCGCACCGATTTAACGCATCAATGATTTGTGGGTCCTTGCATTGAGTGGCAAAAAAATGTGCTTTTTTAATCGCATTCAGATTCCATGCAAGCATATCGGTTAAGTATAAGCTGTCTTTTACCGAAACCATTTCCGGTGGCTGTGTCATATAGCCGGTGGACTGCTGTTGGCTGTTAAACGAATTTTGCTGTTCCATCATTCTACCTCCTTCAGTGTTCTTTAAACGTACTTAATTTCCCCTTCAAGAAATTTTTTTATTCTTGATTCTAAATTTCTGAAAATTGAATTAAATGGTAAAATAATCTTGTGCATCTATTTTCCAAAATGATTTGGAGGGGAATGCAGATGGAAAGAATATTGAGAAGTCTATTTCTTTTTTTATCAAAGAACAAAAGCCTGACAATGGCAGCGAAGAAATACGGATTACGGTTTGGGGCCTCGCGTTTCGTGGCAGGAGAAACATTGGATTTGGCCTCTGTTGTGATTGCAGACCTAAATAGGAAAGGGCTTGCTGTTACCATTGATTATTTAGGCGAATTCATAGAAGAGGAACAAGAAGCAAGGAAGATGGCAGATGAGTGTATAGAAGCGATTCGCATGATTGGCAGAAATGAACTGGATTCACAGTTATCTCTGAAGCTAACCTCGATGGGCTTGGATGTATCCGAACGAGTCGCAATGAACAACATGCGGAGGATTTTAGCGGAAGCCAAAGCCCATAAGGTTTTCGTGACGCTTGACATGGAAGATTTTCCGCGCTGTCAGCCAACTTTGGATGTATTCAAAAGCTTAAAGGCTGAATATAATGAATTGGGGACTGTCATCCAAGCATATCTGTATCGGACCGAAAAGGATATTGAGGAGCTGAATGAATACCATCCGAATCTAAGACTTGTTAAAGGAGCATATAAAGAATCAAGGGAAGTGGCTTTTTCCGAGAAAAAAGACGTCGATGAAAATTTCAAGAAAATTATCAAGAAGCATTTGCTGAATGGCAATTATACAGCCGTTGCCACACATGATGATAAAATCATTGATTATACGAGGGACTTGGTCAAAGGGGAGGGAATTCCCCAGGATCAATTTGAATTTCAAATGTTGTATGGCATACGTAATGAGAAGCAGCTTGAACTTGCTAAAGAAGGATATAAGGTTAGGGTGTATGTTCCTTATGGTACGGATTGGTATGGGTATTTCATGCGCCGCCTTGCGGAGAGACCGGCCAATATTGCTTTCGTTTTAAAAGGCCTTTTCAAGAAATAGAAAGCGAGAGCCACCCCGGATAAGGGACGGCTACTCTAACAGAAGGCTTTATTTTTTGAATTGATTGTTCTGGCTGTTCACTTTATTGATTCCATGTTGACTTTCACCGCCAGGTCCGGCATTGCCTTTTACGCTTGCTGCACTTACAGCTGCTTTAGAAGGATTATTTTTACTCTTCATTTTATAATTCACCTCCTGCCCGGTTATTTTTTACTGAACAGAGGAGAAATAACCAAAGTAATTTGGAGGGAAAAATATTTTTTTTCCTGTTTAATCATTGCGGAATTTCCAAATTTATTCTATATTAATAATAAGAAAAAATATTCAAAATTTTTTGGATTAAAAATGAATGAGTATTCATTCAATATATTGTGTAAGGGGGATATAAACTTGGTTCGACAAATACGAAAGGCTGCTGTTCTAGGGTCAGGAGTTATGGGATCAGGGATTGCTGCACACCTTGCTAACATTGGCATTCCGACTTTATTATTGGATATTGTACCTCGTGAGCTCACAGAGGATGAAAAGAAAAAGGGTCTGACATTAGATAATGAACAAGTGCGTAACCGCATCAGCCAAACTGCGATTACTAAACTTTTAAAACAGAAACCAGCTCCGCTTTCTGCTAAGGGAAATATTGCATTGATCGAGGCAGGAAACCTGGAAGATGATATAAGTCGCTTAAAGGATGTCGATTGGGTCATTGAAGTGGTCGTTGAAAAACTTGAGGTTAAGCAAAGTGTATTTGCCCAGGTAGATCAGCATCGTAAACCAGGAAGCATCATTTCATCGAATACATCCGGAATCTCAATCGAAGCGATGGCAGAAGGCCGTTCGGAGGATTTTCAAAAGCACTTCCTGGGAACCCACTTCTTCAATCCACCGCGTTATCTTAAATTGTTGGAAATCATCCCTACTAAAGCTACTTCACCAGAAGTGCTCGAATACATGAAACGATTCGGAGAAGATGTACTGGGAAAAGGTGTCGTCGAAGCCAAGGATACGCCAAATTTCATCGCAAACCGCATTGGCACTTATGGTTTATTGGTCACTCTCCGGGAAATGCAAAAAGGCGGATACAGTGTCGGAGAAGTCGACTCGGTTACAGGACCGTTGATCGGAAGGGCAACTAGCGCGACTTTCCGGACACTTGATGTAGTTGGATTGGATACCTTTGCACATGTTGCCAAAAACGTATATGACCAGGTGGATGGGGAAGAAAAAGAAGTTTTCAAAATACCTGATTTCATGAATGAAATGCTTAAGAATGGGTGGCTTGGAAGCAAATCAGGCCAAGGGTTTTTCCTGAAAAGGGGCAAGGAAATCCTTGAACTGAATCCCGAAACCCTTGAATATGCTGAACGAAAAAAATTAAAAACGCCTTCCATCGAAATGGCTAAACAGGCCAAGGGCTTGGAAAATAAACTGAAAGCGCTTGTTTATAGCGAAGACCGTGCTGGCCAATTGCTTTGGAACGTGCTGAATCCGGTGATTGTATATTCTGCCCAACTGCTTGGTGACATCGCGGATGACATAGTGGCAATCGACCAAGCGATGAAATGGGGCTTCGGATGGTCCACTGGTCCTTTTGAAACCTGGGATGCGATAGGTGTAGAGAAATCGGTAGCCCGCATGGAAGCGGATGGCCACACAGTTCCGCAATGGGTGAAGGATATGCTCGCCAAGGGCATCACTTCTTTCTATAAAGAAGAAAATGGCATTGTCCACTATTATGATAATGGTGAATATAAAGAGCTTATCGAAAATCCTAAAGTGATCAATCTTAAAGCAATCAAGAAGCAAAAAGGCGTAATCAAGAAAAACAGCGGTGCAAGCTTGATAGATATCGGCGATGGAGTGGCTCTTCTTGAATTCACTTCACCGAATAATGCAATCGGTCTGGATATCATGCAAATGATCAATGCGGCGGTCGACGAAGCGGAAGCGAATTTTAAAGGCCTGGTCATCGGTAACCAAGGCAAGAATTTCTGTGTTGGCGCTAATATTGCAATGATGTTGATGGAAGCGCAAGATGACAATATCCTCGAACTTGATATGGTCATCAGCCAATTCCAAAAGGCGATGCTTAAAATTAAGTACAGTGCGGTCCCGGTAGTGGTAGCCCCGTTTAATATGACACTTGGCGGTGGTGCTGAAGTATCCCTTCCGGCTGCGCGCATCCAGGCAACGACTGAAACGTATATGGGACTAGTGGAAGCTGGTGTAGGTTTGATCCCTGGCGGCGGCGGTACTAAAGAACTTTATGTGAAGACATTGAGGAATATGCCGAAGGGTGTCGACTTTGATTTACAGAAAGTGGCCAACAAAGTATTTGAAACGGTCGCCATGGCAAAAGTTTCAACCTCTGCTGAGGAAGCACGCGGGGATAATTTCCTTAATTCAACTGATGGAATAAGCGTGAATGCGGATCATCAACTATATGATGCGAAGCAGGCAGTCATCTCCATGTATGAACAAGGTTATACTGCTCCAACCTGCACAAAGATTCCTGTAGTAGGTGAAACGGGTTATGCCACACTGCTATTGGGGGCGGAATCCATGCGCCTTTCAGGATTCTTATCCGATCATGACCTTGTCATAGCCAAAGAGCTTGCATACGTCTTGGCAGGGGGGAAACTCCCATTTGGCACGAAAGTGGATGAACAGTATATCTTGAACCTAGAAAAACAAGCGTTCCTAAAACTGATTTCAACTCCAAAATCACAAGCAAGGATGCAGCACATGCTTGTTAAAGGGAAACCACTCCGTAACTGATAATAGATGAAGATATGGCCAAACGAAGGTTAATAGATTGATAGCTTAAAAATGAGTAAGGGGGATCCTCATGAAAGAAGCGGTAATAGTAGCTGGAGCAAGGACTCCGGTAGGAAGAGCGAAAAAAGGTTCTCTTGCTAATGTACGCCCGGATGATTTAGGGGCTCTTGTTGTAAAGGAAACGTTAAAGCGTGCAGGGAATTATGAAGGCACCATCGATGATCTGATTATCGGTTGTGCGATGCCTGAAGCTGAGCAAGGATTGAACATGGCACGTAACATTGGAGCATTGGCAGGATTGCCTTATACAGTGCCAGCTATAACCATTAACCGTTACTGTTCAAGCGGATTACAAAGTATCGCTTATGGAGCGGAGAGAATCATGCTTGGCCAAAGTGATACAGTCATTGCAGGCGGAGCGGAATCCATGAGCCTTCTGCCGATGATGGGCCATGTAACACGCCCGAACGCGCAACTTGCGGAAAAAGCCCCGGAATATTATATGGGTATGGGCCATACTGCTGAAGCCGTTGCAAAAAAGTACGAAATTTCCCGAGCCGATCAAGATGCATTTGCTGTACAAAGTCATCAAAGGGCGGCTAAGGCCATTGCAGAAGGAAAGTTTTCGGATGAAATCGTGCCGGTTGACGTAACCATCCGCTCAGTGGGGCCTGATCTTAAATTAAAGGAAAAATCATTCACATTTGCGCAGGATGAGGGCGTTCGTCCAGGAACGACTGTTGAAGTGCTGAAAAAACTGAGACCTGCATTCTCTGTTACAGGATCCGTAACAGCAGGGAATTCATCACAAACGAGTGATGGAGCAGCCGCGGTCATGGTCATGGATGGGGAAAAGGCATCTTCATTAGGGATGAAACCGATTGGTAAGTTCCGCTCCTTTGCAGTAGCAGGGGTACCACCTGAAATTATGGGCATCGGACCGATTGCAGCCATTCCTAAAGCTTTAAAACTAGCAGGCCTTGAGTTATCCGATATTGGTTTATTTGAATTGAATGAAGCCTTCGCTTCCCAATCCATTCAAATCATTCGTGAGCTGGGATTGAATGAAGAGATTGTCAATGTGAATGGTGGAGCCATTGCCTTGGGTCATCCCCTAGGATGTTCAGGAGCAAAATTGACATTAAGCCTGCTTCATGAAATGAAGCGCAGAAACCAACAATTCGGAGTCGTGACAATGTGTATCGGCGGCGGAATGGGAGCTGCCGGAGTATTTGAATTATTAGCGTGACCCACCTTTTCCAGAAGCTGTAAACATGCTTCCGGCGAGTTTACTATCATTAACATTTAGGAGGAAATAACATGTCGAATCAAACTAAAGATAACCTCATTAAAGGCGGAGCCTTTTTAGTAGAGGATATTACGTATGATCAAGTGTTTACACCTGAAGATTATTCCGATGAGCATAAAATGATTGCCAAAACTTCTGAGGATTTCGTAGTGAATGAAATTCTGCCGCAGGTTGAACATTTAGAGAACCATGAATTTGACCGTTCTGTTAAATTACTGAAGCATGCAGGTGAAATCGGTTTACTTGGTGCTGACGTTCCTGAGGAATACAGCGGATTGGGTCTTGATAAAATCAGTTCGGCATTAATTACAGAAAAAATGGCACTTGCAGGCGGCTTCGGAATTACGCATGGTGCACACGTAGGTATCGGATCTTTGCCAATCGTATTATTCGGGAATGAAGAACAAAAGAAAAAATATCTCCCTTTACTGGCAACGGGAGAGAAAATTGCTGCGTATGCATTGACGGAACCCAGCTCAGGTTCAGATGCCTTAGGAGCAAAAACGACAGCGAAATTGAATGCAGAAGGAACCCACTATATTTTAAATGGTGAAAAACAATGGATTACGAATGCAGGTTTTGCAGATGTCTTCTGTGTTTACGCTAAAATCGACGGCGAACAATTCTCTGCTTTCATTGTTGAGCGAGATTATAAAGGCGTATCAACTGGTGCTGAAGAGAAGAAAATGGGGATCAAAAGCTCATCTACACGTACATTAATCCTTGAAGACGTTCTTGTACCAGTTGAAAATCTTTTGGGTGTAGCCGGAAAAGGGCATGTCATTGCATTCAATATCCTGAATATTGGCAGGTATAAGTTAGGCGTGGGTGCTGTCGGCGGATCTAAACGTGCCCTTGAGATTACAGCTGCTTATACGAATCAACGCCAACAGTTCAAAGCGAAAATTTCCGATTTTAACTTGACGAAAGAAAAACTTGCAACAATGGCGGCAAAAATTTATGCTGCTGAAAGCTCTGTTTACCGTACCGTTGGACTTTATGATCAAAGACAGAGCAAGTTGACGGATGAGCAAGTGAAAGATGGAAAATCAATGGCAGCTGCAATCGCTGAATATGCAATTGAGTGTTCAGTGAATAAATTCTTCGCCTCCGAAGTATTGGATTACGTTACGGATGAAGGCGTACAGCTTCATGGTGGTTATGGTTTCATGCAGGAGTATGAAATTGAAAAAGCATATCGTGATTCCCGTATTAACCGGATCTTTGAAGGTACAAATGAAATCAATCGATTGCTTGTTCCGGGAACTTTCCTGAAAAAAGCACTTAAAGGGGAATTGCCACTTCTTCAAAAGGCACAAAGCCTGCAAGAGGAATTAATGATGATGATGCCGGAAGAGCCTGGCGATGAGCCATTGGCACAAGAAAAAATGCTTGTTAGAAACGCTAAGAAAATCGGTATTTTGGCTAGTGGCCTTGCTGCACAGAAATACGGGAAAAACCTTGATCAAGAACAAGAAATCCTCTCCAACATTGCTGATATAGCTTCCCTTGCCTATGCAGCTGAGTCCGTTGTGTTACGTACGGAAAAAGCAATTGCGTCTACGGGGCTGGAGAAGAACAAACAAAAAGTGCTTTATACGGAAATTTTCGTTCAGGAAGCTTTCAATGAAATAGAACAACATGCAAAGGAAACGTTAATTGCGGTGGAAACAGGCGACACTCTTCGCATCATGCTTGCTTCCCTTCGCAAGCTGACAAGACACACTCCAATCAATGTCATTGCGAAAAAACGTGAAGCTTCGGTTAAGGTAATCGAAACGGAAAAATATGCGCTATAAGCAATAAATCAGAATCTGTAAAGGGGATGCCCGTAAAGGCATTCCCTTTATTTCCTTTGATGAAATCTCATTGGGAATTCAAAGGATATTTCATTGTATTGCGTGGTGAAAACGGGTATTCTAATGATAGGTGGTGAAACGATGGGCTTAACATTATATTGGTACCCAAAATGCGGCACATGCCGTAATGCGAAAAAGTGGCTGGATAATCATGAACTGCAATATGAAGCAATCCATATAGCGGAAAACCCGCCTTCGCGAACTGAAATCGAACAACTATATAAAATCAGCAATTTAGAGTTGAAGAAGTTTTTCAATACTAGCGGTCAAAAATATCGGGAGCTGGGCTTAAAGGATAAGCTGAAAGAAGCTTCTGATGCAGAGATGCTTGATATATTGTCTACAGATGGCATGCTTCTGAAAAGGCCGATTGTTACGGATGGTACCAAAGTGACGGTAGGTTTCAAAGAAGAGCAATTCAATCAGGTTTGGAACTGAAATTTAACAAAATATTTGGTTAATTCCTTACTTAAACATAAGATCTGCCTTATAATGGAATAGATAAAATAAGATGTACATATGGAGGGTTAAAATAATGACAACAACACCAAAAGAACTTCGTTACACTAAAGAACATGAATGGGTCAAAACGGAAGATGGAACAGTGCGCATTGGAATTACTGCGTTCGCCCAGTCCGAGCTTGGGGACATCGTATTCGTTGAGCTTCCAGAAATCGGTGATGAACTGAAAGCGAACGAGCCATTTGGAAGTGTGGAATCCGTTAAGACCGTTTCTGAGCTTTATGCTCCTATCAGTGGCAAGGTTGTTGAAGTAAACGAAGACTTAAGTGACAACCCTGAATATGTAAATGAATCTCCTTTTGAAAAAGCATGGATGATCGTGCTTGAACCATCAAATAGCAGTGATATTGAAAATCTGATGAGCGCTGAAGAATATGAAAGTTTGATTAACGGTTAAAACGAAGGAGAGGGGGGCCTGAAAAGGCCTGCTCTCTTTTTCATTTTGTACAATTGCAGTTGCGCACATAATTCGTGAGATGGAGTGATGACATGGAATGGGGCGAGTTCGATAAAGTGATCATTGTAGAAGGCAGTTCCGATAGAAAAAAAGTTGCCTCCGTTTTAAATGAAGATGTGGAAATAAGATGTACGAATGGGACCATATCATTAACTAAGCTCGATGAATTAGTGGATGAATTGATGGAACGTGATGTTTATCTCTTGTTTGACGCAGATGAATCAGGAGAAAAGCTGCGGAAGCAATTCCGAAGGGAAATGCCGGAAGCGAACCACCTGTATATTAATAAAATGTACAAAGAAGTGGAAAGCTCACCCGAACATCATATCGCAACTGTGCTTTTATCTGCCAATATGAATGTGAAAATGAAATTTTTAAGTCAAAGGATGAACGATTAATTGATGCAGGAATGGAAAGAAGAAGAGTGTAAGATTGCCGTTGAAAAAGGGGAAACCTTTTGTTTATATTTATATACGCCTTTGTGCGGTACCTGTCAGGTAGCTTCCAAGATGCTGACGATATCCATGGAACTTTTCCCGGAATTGAAGGCAGGCAAAATGAATATGAACTATGTCCAAGCAATCGCCGAATCGTATGAAATTGAAAGTGTCCCTTGTTTATTGCTTTTCAAAAAAGGACAGCTGCACAAAAAAATATATGCCTTTCAATCCGTTCCTTATTTGTATGGATTGCTTAAGGAAATCAGCTAAGAAACCAATCAGAACCGGATTGGTTTTTTTATTGTGAACATGTTGCTCCCAAATTGAAACTAAAAAAAGAATATTCTAACAATTCATTGACTGATTAATTCTAAAATGCTATATTTTGAATTAAGAAAGTAACGGCTGAATTTAATAGTTCTTATCAAGAGTGGCGGAGGGACTGGCCCGACGAAGCCCGGCAACCGGTATAAATTTATATACGGTGCTAATTCCAGCAGAGTGTTGGCTCTGGAAGATGAGGTGTGTTTTAAAACCTCTTCTTGTGGAAGTGGTTTTTTTGTTTATGAAAGGCCAGGTTTTCATGAAATTCCAACTAAATCCATAGAAAAAGGTGAAATCATATGTCAGAGAAAAAGTTGCGTTTTGAAACATTGAGTGTTCATGGCGGTCTGCAAGCTGATGAAACAGGTGCCCGGGCAGTCCCTATCTACCAAAGCAATGCATACTTGTTCAAAGACACAGACCATGCAGCGAATTTATTTGGTTTAAAGGAGAATGGTTATATATATACACGACTCCATAATCCCACGGTCAGTGTTTTTGAGGAAAGAATGGCCTTATTGGAAGGCGGTATCGGCGGATTGGCAACTGCAAGCGGAATGGCAGCCATCTCACTGTCAATCCTGAATATTGCCGGTGCAGGGGATGAAATTGTTTCAGCCTCTACATTATATGGCGGCACGTATAATCTTTTTGAAAATACTCTTCCTAAATATGGGATTAAGGTGAAGTTCGTTTCACCTGATGACCCAGAAAATTTCAAAAGGGCAATTACGCCAAGAACAAAAGCCATATTTGCTGAAACGATCGGAAATCCAAGTTTGAGGGTCCTTGATATAGAAGCAGTAGCAGACATCGCCCACGAAGCCGGGATACCTTTAATTATCGATAATACCTTCGCTACACCGTATCTATGCAGACCAATTGATTTTGGGGCGGATATTGTCATCCATTCCGCTACAAAATGGATTTTGGGAAATGGAACGACGTTAGGCGGTGTCATAGTGGATGGAGGGAAGTTCGACTGGAACTCACCAAACTACCCTGGCTTTACGGAGCCTGACCCAAGCTACGACGGTCTTGTATACGCCGATGCAGTTGGACCTGCTGCTTTTATAACGAAAGCCCGAGTGCAGTTGCTTCGTGATTTAGGTCCTGCGCTAAGTGCCCAAAGTGCATTCCAGTTTACGCTTGGACTTGAAACGCTGCATGTAAGAATGAAAGAGCATCTTTCGAACACCAAGTCTGTCATTCAATATTTGGAAAATCACCCTGCCGTGACTTGGGTTTCACATCCCGGTAATGAGGATCATCCCGATAAAGCCCTTGCGGATAAATACTTGCCTAAGGGAGCAGGCTCTGTTGTGACTTTTGGAATACAGGGTGACCGCGATGCCGGGGCAAAACTTATCAATTCGGTGGAATTATGGTCCCATGTAGCTAATGTAGGGGATGCTAAGAGTTTAATCATCCACCCTGCCAGTACGACCCACCAACAATTGAATGATGCAGGTCTGGCGAAAGCGGGAGTGCGTGCTGATCAGGTCCGTTTATCCATCGGGATTGAAAATGCAGAGGATTTAATAGAAGATTTAGAGCAGGCAATTGAAAAAGCGACGAATATCGTCTCCCTGACGTCTAAAACGGTTTAAGAAAAAAGTCCAGTTCATTCTTTTACTAGAAATAATATACATTGCACTCCTTTTTTATCTATGATAAAATTTCCCCATACTAAAGAACTTAATGCTGTACAAATATTCTATATATTAGCTCTTATCAAGAGAGGTGGAGGGATGTGCCCGATGAAACCCGGCAACCGACAAGGAGATTCCTTGGAAAGGTGCCAATTCACACAAAGTTTAATTACTTTGGAAGATGAGAGGAAGGCCAGCTTCTTCACCTGCCTTTCTGCTCATGCAGAAAGGTTTTTTCTATTTCATTTGGGAAAACCTTCATGAAAGGAAAAAATGGTATTAAAAACTGACTAATAATGTAGAGAAATCAACTAAGTTCATAGGTTTTATTGGATAAAAGAGGTGAGCATTAATGATTACATTGACGAAAGTAAGTAAGCTTTTCCGAACAGGAAAAGGAAACGGTGAGACTATTAAGGCAGTAAATAATGTGAGTGTTGAAATAAATAAC
This sequence comes from Peribacillus sp. YIM B13481, assembly GCF_042787985.1. Classification (NCBI taxonomy): domain Bacteria; kingdom Bacillati; phylum Bacillota; class Bacilli; order Caryophanales; family Bacillaceae; genus Peribacillus; species Peribacillus sp. YIM B13481. The sequence goes on along the minus strand of NZ_JBHZPE010000001.1, from coordinate 57,133 downwards.
GGCGAAATTTTCGGTATTATTGGTTACAGCGGAGCGGGGAAAAGTACTTTGATCAGAATGCTCAATGGATTGGAAACACCTACAGAGGGATCCGTTGTGGTGGCTGGGAAGGAAGTTTCAAAAATTAAAGGGGCTCAGCTCCGTAAGGCACGTCAGGAAATCAGCATGATTTTTCAACATTTCAATCTATTATGGTCCAGGACGGTTCAGGAAAATATATCCTTCCCGTTGGAAATTGCAGGAGTTTCAAAACTTGAACGCACCAAGCGTGTGAACGAATTGATCAAGCTAGTCGGATTGGAAGGCAGAGAAAAGGCATATCCTTCGCAATTAAGCGGAGGGCAAAAGCAAAGGGTGGGAATAGCCAGGGCCCTAGCAAATGATCCTAAGGTCCTGCTTTGTGATGAAGCGACTTCTGCCTTAGATCCACAGACTACCGATTCCATACTCGAATTGCTTGTGGACATCAATCAGCGCCTGGGGTTGACGATTGTCCTGATAACACATGAAATGCATGTAATACGTAAAATCTGTCATCGCGTGGCCGTGATGGAGAACGGGCAAGTTGTTGAAGAGGGACCTGTCCTGGATGTATTCAAGAATCCTAAAGAACAAATGACGAAGCGTTTCGTGCAACAGGTAACGGAACCAGAAGAAACGAAAGAAACGATGGACCATTTGCTTGAACGCTTTCCTGCAGGTAAAGTGATTCAATTGACTTTTGTAGGTGATCATGCAGAAAGCCCGTTGATCACCAAGCTCGTACGTAACTTCGAGTTGGATGTCAATATCGTTCAAGGTAAAATATCCCAAACAAGAAGCGGTTCATATGGAACGTTGTTTATCCACCTTGATGGCAATGAGGATGAAATGCTCCGCGCAATAGAATTCATAAAAGCACAGCAGGTAGGCGTGGAGGTGATTACTCATGCTTGAAGAATTATTGCCGAATGTAGATTGGGAATCCATTTTAGACGCAACGAAAGAAACGCTTTATATGACAAGCATCTCTGTAATAGCTACCTTTTTTATAGGCATACTATTAGGGCTGATCCTGTTCTTGACAGGCAAAGGTAATATATGGGAAAATCGGGCGGTCAACGCAGTCATTGGTGCTGTCGTCAATATATTCCGTTCCATTCCATTTCTTATTTTGATCGTGCTGCTCATTCCTTTCACTAAAGCGCTTGTCGGTTCTATGATTGGTGAGAATGCAGCATTACCAGCACTTATTATCGGGGCGGCGCCATTTTATGCGCGTATGGTTGAAATTGGCCTCCGTGAGATCGATAAAGGTGTAATTGAAGCGGCTAAATCCATGGGGGCAAAAACGAGTACGATCATTTGGAAGGTCCTTCTTCCAGAGTCGATGCCGGCCCTTATTTCCGGGATTACGGTAACATCGATTGCATTGGTCGGCTATACCGCAATGGCCGGGGTCATCGGCGCAGGCGGGCTTGGTAATCTAGCCTATCTAGACGGCTATCAAAGAAGCCACAATGACGTTACGCTAGTAGCGACTATCGTTATTCTGATTATCGTCTTCATTATTCAAATTATTGGAGATGTGATCACATCTAAATTAGACAAAAGATAAGGGAGATGAATAGGATGAAAAAGTTTTTAGGGTTTGCATTAGTCCTTGTTTTATCGATTGCTCTGGCAGCTTGTGGAGCCGATAAGGACAAAAGTGGCAGCGATACAGAAAAGGAAGCGAAGAAATTAGTTGTAGGGGCATCCAATGTTCCACATGCCGAGATTCTTGAAAAAGCTAAACCTCTTCTTAAAGAAAGAGGAATAGATTTGAAAATTGAAAAATTCCAGGATTATGTTTTACCGAATAAGGCTTTAAATGATAAGGAATTGGATGCTAACTATTTTCAGCACCTACCTTTCCTTGAGGCGGCCAATAAAGAGAATGGATATAATTTAGTCAATGCGGGCGGAATTCACATCGAGCCTATCGGTCTATATTCAAAAAAATATAAAAGCATCGCTAAACTTCCGGAAGGGGCAACAATCATTATGAGCAGCTCGGTTGCTGACCACGGACGTGCGTTATCTCTGTTGGAAAAGAATGGCCTGATCAAATTGAAAGAGGGCATAGATAAAACGACAGCAACAACAAAAGACATCGTTGAAAATAAGAAAAACCTTAAATTTGATGCTAATTATGAAGCAGCTTTACTTCCAAAGATTTATGAGAATGGTGAAGGGGATGCAGTTCTGATCAACTCTAACTATGCAATCGACGCAGGCTTGAATCCATTGAAGGATTCGATTGCCATTGAAGGTTCTGACTCGCCATATGTGAACGTGATTGCGGTTAACAAAGGTGATGAAAATAAAGAAGAAATCAAAACGCTAGTAGAAGTATTGCATTCTAAAGAGATTCAAGATTTCATCCTTAAAGAATATGATGGTGCAGTTGTACCGGTTGATAAATGATTCAAGAATGGCGGCCTGATATAATTCAGGTCGTTTTTCATGTTTAATCCCGAATCTGAAGGGTAAATAGTTAATGAAGGAAATAAAATGATACACAAATTTGAAAGGATGGTTCACTATCAATACTCTTGATTTAAATGTAACAAGCGAAATGGAAAAGGCGATGCAGTCTTCACATGGGATTGGCTACAGTGAGTACAGTAGGAACTTAGACCTCCGTATCGAGGTTGAGAAGGAACGAGATAGGGAGCATGTAAAGTGCAACAAAATGGTCCTGGATCTTCAACGCAAAATTCACGTCTAAGCATATAAAAGAGTTCTTTAAAAGATCGGTCTGTAGAGGTAAAATGGAAAGTGGTCCGGAAAATAAGGGTTTCCTTATTGGATAAACTTACATAATGCCTGACAGTCCGATTTTTTTCTTTCCAAACCGGAACGTTCATACCTTCCAATCGAATCTGTCGAACATATATTAATAAGAACGAAGGTTTGCCGAATAATAAGATAATTTTAACAAAAGCTAAAATACGGCTGAATATGCTGTAAATATGCCCTATCTGTTAGTATCCTAAGAATAGGACAGGTTTTTACTATGTAATAAGTAGAAACCCCTATCTATATTAGTTGATTCTAAATTGGATTTGTTATAAAATTGGAATGAGAATAAATTGAGAATGCTTTTATGCAAATTATAGTAAAGAAAGTTATCTTTACTTTCTGGTAATAAAATAGGAATTAGTTCACGGAGGTATTATTATGTCAGCTTCTACATTAACGGTTAAAGATCTTCACGTATCAATTGAAGGTAAAGAGATTTTAAAAGGGGTAAACCTTGAAGTTAAAGGTGGAGAAATCCATGCGATCATGGGACCAAATGGAACTGGTAAATCCACTTTATCATCAGCAATCATGGGTCACCCAAAATATGAAGTGACAAGCGGAAGCATCACATTCGATGGGGAAGACGTATTGGAAATGGAAGTCGACGAGCGCGCTCGTGTCGGTCTATTCCTTGCTATGCAATATCCAAGTGAAATCAGTGGCGTTACAAACGCTGACTTCTTACGTTCTTCCATTAACGCACGCCGTGAAGAAGGCGATGAAATTTCATTGATGAAATTCATCCGTCAAATGGATCAAAAAATGGAATTCCTTGAAATGGATGAAGATATGGCGCAACGCTATTTAAATGAAGGTTTCTCCGGCGGAGAGAAAAAACGTAACGAGATTCTTCAATTAATGATGATCCAACCTAAAATTGCAATTTTAGATGAGATTGATTCAGGGCTTGACATCGATGCACTTAAAGTCGTTTCAAAAGGAATCAACGAAATGCGCGGAGAAGACTTTGGATGCTTGATCATCACTCACTACCAACGTCTATTAAATTACATCACTCCTGATTATGTACACGTAATGATGCAAGGACGTGTCGTAAAATCAGGTGGTCCTGAACTTGCTGCCCGCCTGGAAGCGGAAGGTTATGATTGGATCAAACAAGAATTGGGCATTGAAGACGAAACTGTTGGCGAAGAAGCGTAAGTAGGAGGATTTGCAATGACTACAGAAACGAAATTACCGTTTGAACAAGAGGATATAAGCTCTTATTCAACTAAAAATAATGAGCCAGCTTGGCTTTCCGAGCTTCGGATTCAAGCGTTTTCTGAATTTGAAAAGCTCCCGATGCCAAAGCCGGATAAAACGAAAATCGACAAATGGAATTTTACTTCTTTCAAGACCCACGCGGTTGAAAGTGAAGCTTTTGCCTCTAAAGAGGAGCTTCCGGAAGAAATCAAAGCCATCATTGAAGAAAACGGAAACTTATACATTCAACGCAACAATACGCCGGCACATATCAATCTGTCAGCAAATGTGAAAGAACAAGGCGTCATTTTTACGGATATTTTCACAGCGGCACGTGACCATTCCGAGCTTGTGCAAAAGTATTTCATGAAAGACGGCGTTAAAATAGATGAGCATCGTTTAACAGCATTGCATGCTGCATTAGTTAATGGGGGAGCATTCCTTTATGTTCCGAAAAATGTAGAAATCAAAGAGCCGATTCAAGCGGTATTCTTGTTGGATAATCCAGATACTGCACTTTTCAACCATGTATTGATCGTAGCGGAAGATAACAGCTCGGTAACATACGTGGAGAACTATTTCTCAAATGTTGAATCTAACGAAGGCATTGCCAATATCGTAACGGAAGTATTTGCGAATGCGAATGCAAAAGTGGAATACGGAGCGGTCGATACACTTTCAAAAGGCTTTACGACATATGTTAACCGTCGTGGAGTGGCAGGGCGTGACGCTCGTATCGAATGGGCACTTGGCCTGATGAACGATGGAAATACGATTTCAGATAATACAACATATCTAATGGGCGATGGCTCTCACGGTGATACTAAATCCGTTGTTGTCGGACGCGGGGAACAAAAACAGAACTTTACGACAGCCATTATTCATTTTGGCAAACGCTCTGAGGGCTATATCCTTAAGCACGGTGTAATGAAAGACGCAGCATCCTCTATTTTTAATGGAATTGGGAAAATAGAGTTTGGTGCTACAAAGGCTAATGCCGAACAAGAATCACGCGTACTGATGCTGAGTGAAAAAGCACGCGGTGACGCCAATCCAATCCTCTTGATTGATGAAGATGATGTAACGGCTGGTCATGCTGCTTCCGTCGGTCGTGTTGACCCGCTTCAACTGTATTATTTAATGAGCCGTGGTATTACAAAGAAAGAAGCAGAAAGACTTGTCATTCACGGATTCTTGGCCCCTGTTGTTAACCAGCTTCCTATTGAGGGAGTTAAAAAACAATTAGTAGCGGTCATTGAAAGGAAAGTACAGTAATGAACCCATACGAAATTCGTAAGCTTTTTCCAATATTAGATCAAGAAGTCAATGGTCAGCCATTAGTTTATTTAGATAGTGCTGCAACCTCTCAAAAACCGGCTGCAGTGATTGAAGCGATTGAGCAATATTACCGCGGATACAACTCGAATGTTCACCGCGGGGTGCATACACTAGGAACAAAAGCTACGGATGCGTATGAAGGTGCACGTGAAAAGGTACGTAAGTTCATTAATGCTTCTTCTACAGAAGAAATCATCTTCACTAGAGGTACAACGACTTCTTTAAATACTGTAGCAAGAAGTTACGGTGGTGCAAATATTAAAGCGGGTGACGAAATCGTCATCTCCTACATGGAGCATCATAGTAATATCATTCCGTGGCAGCAGCTTGCCAAAGAAAAAGGCGCTGTACTGAAGTATATTCCGCTTCAGGAGGATTGTACGATTTCCCTTGATGATGTGAGGGCAACAATTACGGACGCAACGAAAATCGTTTCCATCATGCAGGTTTCGAATGTACTTGGTGTTATCAATCCTGTGAAGGAAATCGCGCAAATCGCCCATGAACACGGTGCTATAATGGTAGTCGACGGGGCGCAAAGCACGCCGCACCTAAAAGTGGATGTCCGTGATCTGGATTGTGATTTCTTTGCCTTCTCAGGTCATAAAATGGTCGGCCCAACTGGTATCGGCGCATTATATGGCAAAAAAGAACTTCTGGAAAAAATGGAGCCGATTGAATTCGGCGGTGAGATGATTGATTTTGTAGGTTTGTATGAGTCTACATGGAAAGAACTCCCGTGGAAATTCGAAGGCGGAACCCCTATCATTGCAGGTGCCATCGGCCTTGGGGCTGCGATTGATTTCTTGGAAGAAATCGGCTTGGATAATATTGAACGGCACGAACATAAACTCGCCGCTTATGCGATGGAGAAAATGTCTGCAGTTGAAGGACTGACGATATACGGTCCAAAAGATTCAGAAAAACGTGCGGGTGTAGTAACCTTTAATATTAATGACGTACATCCACATGATGTCGCTACCGTACTTGATGCAGATGGAATTGCTGTCCGTGCCGGTCATCACTGCGCACAGCCATTAATGAAATGGCTTGACGTGTCCTCGACAGCAAGAGCAAGTTTCTATCTCTATAACACGGAAGAAGATATTGATAAGCTTGTGTCCGGGCTTGTTAAAACGAAGGAGTATTTCAGCAATGTCTTTTGATAACTTAGATACACTTTACCGTCAGGTCATTATGGATCATTATAAGAAACCACGTAATAAGGGCATGCTAGAGGATGGCAGCATGACGATTGACATGAACAATCCAACTTGCGGTGATCGGATTCGATTAACGATGAAGATTGAAGATGGAAAAGTCAACGATGTTAAATTCGATGGTGACGGTTGTTCGATATCCATGAGTTCAGCTTCCATGATGACTCAAGCCATTAAGGGCAAAGACGTTGAAACTGCTTTAGCCATGTCCGAGACTTTTTCCTTAATGATTCAGGGAAAAGAATACGATGATGATATGGACCTTGGGGATATTGAAGCCCTTCAAGGTGTTTCTAAATTCCCTGCCCGAATCAAGTGTGCGACGTTAGCTTGGAAGGCCATGGAAAAGGGATTGAAGGAATAATTAAATTAAAATGAGCTGTTGTAATTCAGCCATTTGAAATGGAGGAATACGAGCTATGGCAAAGAAAATGCCTGAAATCGGCGATTATAAATATGGCTTTGCGGATAAAGATGTTTCCATCTTCCGTTCAAAGCGCGGTCTGACAAAAGAAATCGTGGAAGAGATTTCTCGAATGAAGGATGAACCGCAATGGATGCTTGATTTCCGTTTGAAATCATTGGAGCATTTTTACAACATGCCAATGCCTCAATGGGGCGGCGACATGCAGAGCTTGAACTTTGATGAAATCACATACTATGTTAAACCATCAGAGAAATCGGAAAAATCTTGGGATGAAGTTCCTGATGAAATCAAACAGACTTTTGATAAGTTGGGAATTCCTGAGGCCGAACAAAAATATCTTGCAGGCGTATCCGCTCAATATGAATCTGAAGTGGTTTACCATAGCATGAAAGTTGAATTGGAAGATTTGGGTATCGTGTTTAAAGATACGGACTCAGCACTTCGTGAAAATGAAGATATCTTCCGTGAGCATTTTGGAAAAACTATTCCGCCTACTGACAATAAATTCTCGGCATTGAACTCGGCGGTTTGGTCAGGCGGATCTTTCATCTATGTACCAAAAGGCGTTAAAGTGGATACTCCGCTTCAAGCTTATTTCCGAATCAACTCTGAAAACATGGGTCAATTCGAACGTACGCTAATCATTGTTGATGAAGGCGCATCCGTTCACTATGTAGAAGGTTGCACAGCACCTGTATATACAACTAACTCCCTTCATAGTGCGGTTGTTGAAATAGTCATTAAAAAAGATGCTTACTGCCGTTACACGACGATCCAAAACTGGGCAAACAACGTGTTTAACCTGGTTACGAAACGTGCGGTCTGTGATGCTAACGCAACTATGGAATGGATTGATGGTAACATCGGTTCTAAATTGACAATGAAATATCCTGCTGTCATCTTAAAAGGTGAAGGTGCCCGCGGTATGACATTATCCATTGCCATTGCCGGAAAAGGCCAGCACCAAGATGCTGGGGCAAAAATGATTCACCTGGCGCCAAATACATCTTCAACTATCGTATCAAAATCAATTTCTAAACAAGGCGGTAAAGTAACATATCGCGGTATCGTTCACTTCGGACGTAAAGCGGATGGAGCTCGTTCGAACATTGAATGTGATACATTAATCATGGATAATCAGTCTACATCTGATACAATCCCTTATAATGAAATCTTGAATGACAACATTTCCCTTGAACACGAAGCGAAGGTTTCCAAAGTATCTGAAGAACAATTGTTCTACTTGATGAGCCGCGGAATTTCTGAGCAAGAAGCAACGGAAATGATCGTAATGGGCTTCATCGAACCATTTACAAAAGAACTTCCGATGGAATATGCGGTTGAAATGAACCGTCTGATCAAGTTCGAAATGGAAGGCTCCATCGGATAATAACCGACTGTCATGCCTGTAAGGCGATTTAGAATAACCCATTCATACAAAAAGCCTGCCAGGGAGACTTGGCAGGCTTTTTGTTTTGGAAAGTGATATTCGACACCCTTATCAAAGATTGAATATGGTATACAAGGGTAAAAAATAGTAGCCAGGAAATGGGGCCTGTCCCGAAAGGAGTGATGGTCAGATGATATATGTTGGTGTGACCGGTTGGGGGGATCATGATAGTTTGTATCATGGCGGTGTGTCGCAACGTGATAAACTCAAAGAGTATGGGGCTCATTTTCCCATTGTGGAGGTGGATGCCTCATTTTATGCAATCCAGCCAAAGAGGAACAGTGAAAAGTGGATATCCGAGACACCAGCGTCATTCCAGTTTGTCGTTAAAGCCTATCAAGGGATGACGGGACATCAGCGTGGGGAAATTCCATTTGAAAGTAAAAAGGAAATGTTCAAGGCCTTTCGGGACTCTCTAGAAGCTTATCAGAAGTCCGGCAAGCTCGCGATGATCCTATTTCAGTTTCCGCCATGGTTTGATTGTAAACGTGAAAATGTAAATTACCTGAGATGGTGTAAAGCTGAAATGGGCGATATTCCAGCTGCCATAGAATTTCGGAATCAAAGCTGGTACAGACCCAACATGGTCCAGCAATCCCTGGACTTCATCCAAAAGGAGGGTTGGGTCCACACTGTATGCGATGAGCCTCAGGCTGGGGAGGGATCCATTCCTATCGTCCTCCATTCCACCCATGAAGATAAAACGCTGATCCGCTTTCATGGACGTAACCTGCATGGTTGGCAGAGACCTTCTTCGGGTGATAATTGGCGTGAGGTCAGGTACTTATACCGATATAATCATCAGGAATTGAATGAATGGGTGGAGAAAATCAGGATATTGGAAAAGGAATCCAAGGAGATATATGTCCTGTTCAATAATAACTCAGGCGGAGATGCCGCTGATAATGCCAAACAAATGATTGAGTTGCTTGGTATAGAATATGAAGGACTGGCTCCCCGGCAGCTTGGTTTGTTTTAAGACGCATTATATAATGAATAAAGAGATGGTATGACAAGCAAGTAAGAGGTAATATCCTCACAAACAGGTAAAGGCGGATTTCTTTATGGTATGGTTAGTATTAGTGGGTATCGGATTATTAGCGGGTTCAATTGGCTCTCTTGTCGGTCTGGGCGGCGGCATCATCATTGTGCCTTCTCTTTTATATTTAGGTGCATCTACAAATATAATAGAAGAACTGACACCTCAGATCGCCGTCGGTGTTTCAACGGTGATCATGATTTTTACCGGCTTATCTTCTACTTTATCTTATTTAAAACATAAAGTGGTGGATTATAAGGCAGGCTTAATCTTCTTTATAGGCAGTGCACCTGGTGGAATAATAGGAGCCTATGTGAATAAAAACCTTAATGTCGAAGCTTTTTCATTGTACTTTGGAGCTTTCATGATTTTCATGGCTATCGTGTTATTAGTGAAAAACCGTTTGAAGCCAATGGTTTTCAAGCCTGGTAAAGCGAAAATAGTTAAGACGTATAAAACTGAAAATGGACATTCATTTTCTTATGGTTACCATCCCCTGATAGCTGTATCGATTACATTTGTCGTGGGATTCAGCTCCGGGTTATTTGGAATTGGCGGTGGAGCCTTAATGGTTCCTGTAATGATGCTTCTTTTCTTCTTCCCTCCGCATATGGCTGTAGCGACTTCGATGTTCATGGTATTTCTATCTTCGGTCACAAATTCGATTACACATATTTCCCTTGGAAATGTAAATTGGTCATATGCTTTTGCCCTGATCCCAGGTGCATGGTTCGGTGCTAAATTAGGGGCTTACATCAATACGCGCCTAAAGAGCGGGGCACTTGAAAATATGTTGAAAATAGTACTGATAATCATTGGTTTACGTCTTATATACCAAAGTATTACAGGATAAACGAGGAGGAAAAATGATGTCAGAAATCATTCATTTATATCACACCAATGATCTCCATAGTCATTTTGAAAATTGGCCTCGTATTGATAAGTTTCTTAAAGAAAGAAGACAACTTCATCAAGAAACGGGAGAAGAGGCAATCATACTTGATATAGGAGACCATGTGGATCGCTGGCATCCATATACAGAAGGTACGTTGGGTAAAGGAAATATTGAACTTCTGAATGAAGCGGGCTACCAATATGTAACCATCGGCAATAATGAAGGGATCACTTTACCTCATGATGCGTTAGACTCCTTATATGATCATGCAAGGTTCAAGGTCTTGGCAGCCAATATTTATTATGGGGATAATGAAAGGCCGGAATGGGCGCTGCCATATTGGATACATACAACGGTAAAAGGCACCAAAATTGCCTTGATAGGTCTGACAGCTTTTTTTCAAAAGTTTTATTCTGCGATGGGCTGGGAATTAACAGAACCATTCGTTGAGTTAAAGGAACAACTAGAAAGGGTTAGAACAGAGGCAGATGTAATCATCATCCTTTCTCACCTGGGCATCCATGATGATGAGCGGATGGCAGCGGACTTTCCGGAGATTGACGTCATACTTGGCGCGCATACCCACCACATCCTTCACCAAGGGAAATTGATCAATGATACACTCCTATGCGGTGCAGGGAAATATGGTTTTTTTGTTGGGCAGGTGGAAATGACCGTCAATCAGGAAAAGAGAATTAGCAAGAAGAGTGCCATTCTCTATGATACGAATGACTTTTCGGAATTAGAGAATGAACGACCATGGATTGAAGCAATGTATCAGGCCGGTGGGGAAACGCTAAAACAGGTCGTAGTTGACTTACCGGAAGCGCTGGAAAATGATTGGTTCAAAGTAAGTGCTTTGACGAAAATCCTTGGTGAGGCCTTAAGGGAGTGGAGTCAGGCGGATTGCACCTTTTTGAATGCGGGTCTTCTGCTCGATGGATTGCCAAAGGGACCTGTCACAAAAGGGGATATTCACAGAATCTGTCCACACCCCATCAATCCTTGCATCGTTGAAGTTAATGGGAATGAATTAAAAGAAATCTTAATGCAATCGAGAAATGAGGAGTGGCCACACATTCAGGTGAAAGGTTTCGGTTTCCGGGGAAAAATCATGGGCGTCATGAATTATGATCAAATTGAATTTAACGAAATGGAGAATGGAATCGTAAAAGGGATATTGATAAAAGGGGAGAAACTGGAGACTGATAAGTCCTATAAACTGGCAATACCTGATATGTTCACGTTTGGGCACTTTTTCCCAAGTATTCAGCGCACAAATCGCAAGAAATATCTATTACCGGAATTCTTACGGGATATCCTTTTATGGAAGTTGAAAAAAATATATACAGATGCCTAACGCTAAATCACGGTTTCGCCTTTTCATTCATAAAGTATGAGGAAGAAAGGGGCGAACCCAATGATTAGCATGATACCAATAATACTTGATAATCATACATTCCTAGCCATTTCTGTCCGACTGCCCAAAACGAATTTACTTGCCGTCGCTTCCGATAAAGGATATATAATGTGCGGTGCGTTGGATGTAGCGCTGCTGAATGATAAATTGAGAGATCGTAAAATCCTTGCAGGCAGGGCTACAGGAGTTAAATCGATTGATGAGCTTTTGGAAGCGCCGCTTGAATCAGTTACCTGGGAAGCTGTGGAAAAAGGCATTTATCCAGGAATGATTGGTAAAGAGGCATTAATCAAAATGATTTGAAGTGGTGGGCTTTCTTTTATCCAGAAGGGGGCCTCGTTTTAATTCACCAAGAAAATAGTCAATATTTTTCAATAAATATTTTTAAACGGATTCATTTATAAGGATATTTTCCGATAACCCTTATAAAGGAACGGTTTGATTTACAAATATTGAATTGGGAAATGGAGTACAAGTATGAGGCTAGCTATTACAAAGTCCCTGAGCCCTGGAGCCAGGCTCGGAAAAGACATTTATAATGAGCAGGGCCATATCCTCTTGTGTGAGGGTCTTACATTAACGCAGAAAATGATCGCTCGACTGGTATCCCTTAATATTCCTTTAGTTTACATTCAAGATTCTAGGACGGATGACATTATTCCAATGCCACCAGTATTCGGGAACCTAAGGAGAGAAGCCATTAATAGGATTGAAACCACTTTCCTGGACATGAAAAACGAAATGAACCTTGATGGATCTTTCACGATGGAGCAACCTAACGTCAAGTTCACTCAAATCGTCCGAAACATCATGGACGAGCTCAATAGGAATAATGAGTTATTGACTATATTGGCGGATGTTTATACATACGATGACTATATCTTTACTCATTCCTTCAATGTGACCCTATATACCCTGGCAATCGGGATGGAGTTGAATATTAATAATAAGAATCTCGAAATTCTTGGGCTGGGAGCGATTTTACATGATGTCGGCAAAATGTTCATACCTTTGGGAATCCTCCATAAACCCGGTAAGTTAACGGAAAAGGAATTTAGACAAATCCAAAAACATGCCGATTATGGATTTCATCTAATCAAAAATGTTCATACCGTTTCACATTTAGTTGCAAATTGTGCCTATCAGCATCATGAAAGGCTTGATGGATCTGGATATCCACGTGGAATAAAAGGGGATGAAATCCATTATTTCGGCAAGATCATTGCCGTTGCCGATGTGTTTGATGCCGTGACTTCCAATCGGGTTTACCGTAAGGCCATGCTGCCTCATCAGGGGTTGGAAATCCTTTATGCGGGAATCGGGAAAAAATTCGACAATACGATCATCGAGGCATTCCGCCGGGCAGTTGCCATCTATCCAAATGGTCTATCCGTAGAATTGAATGATGGGAGAAAAGGTGTCGTATCCGCTCAGAATGAGGGGATAGGGGACCGATAAGGATACTTGAAGAAAATGGGGAACAGGTAAAAGAGTCCTATGAAGTGGATTTGAATAAAAGCCTGCATTTGCTGATCATGAAATGTCTCAATATACAAGAACCAGCCTAAACTCAAGGATAAGCTGGTTTTTTTATTCCTTGTTTTCCTTCATGATGGCAGGTGCCACCGAACCGTTTCCGTTACTATAATAACTTGGTACATCACCCTCAATTAGCAAGCTGCCCACTGTCACTTCCTGACTGACCTTGGTCTCTTTAGTGAAGGAGGGGATGACGATTTGAATATTGACATCAAAATCCACAATCAATTCATAATACACATTATTGATGCCTGCGTTTGTCAATTTTGTCTTCAAATCCGATTCAACATTACCGATGACTGACATTTTCACTGGGATTTCAGGTCCATAGTTGGAAAGGAGGTTATTCCCGGTTACGACACCCAATGGTATATAATAGACTACACTTTTATATTGTTCATCATTTATTTTGGAGGAACCCTTTTTAAAAGGATTTCCCTGTTCGATGCCAAGCTTGTTTTGAATATCCTTTGTAATGTTAGCGCGCAATTCACTGTATATGACCGGATTGAAGCTATAGGAAGAACTGGAGTCCTTACCACCCTCGTTGTTGGTGATGATTTTGTTCATATCAATCTTGGATATATTCTCATCTACAGATTCATGAATCGTTTCCGTTGCAATCCGTTTGATTTCATATTCGGCTACACTCATGATCACCGGTTCAATTGATTTATCAACATACCAAAGAGTCATGATGCTTGATATGATAAAAAGGATAAATGAGTAGAGGAAAACTTTTCGGGTGGGAAGAGGCCCCTTTTTTCGGAATTTCTTTGTTCGAAATCTTTTTCGGAACACGCTTTAGCCCCCTTTACTAATACCTATGCATCAAGTTCGGGGGTTTATGTTCGAATCAAAAAAAAGCAGCGAGAAATTCGTCGCCGCTCACTTTTGTTTTTTAGCTAAATCCTTCCTTTCCCACATTTTTAAATAAGGGTAAGGGTCAAAGCTCCATTCTGTGATTCCATTGTCTTTGTACATCCCATAATGAAGATGCGGAGGGAATTTACCCGCAGTTCCAGGAGGGCCGTAACCTGTACTGCCTACACCTCCGATGATTTGTCCGGGCTCGACGACTTGTCCGACTTTCAATCCTTCGGCAAATCCGCTTAAATGGGCAAAGTAATGATACGTATTATTTAAATCCCGTATCCCAATCCGCCAACCCCCGAATTTATTCCAGCCTTTCATTTCAATGATTCCATAGCTCGTTGACCGAACAGGAAGGCTATAATCCGCAAATATATCTGTACCCTCATGGATTCTCCTTCCGCCCCATCCACGAGCGCTTCCCCATGTATTTAAATACGTATAATGGGTCCGTACTGGAACTGGAAAGGCTTTTTCCTGTAAATCCAGCCGGCCATATTTCTTATAAATCTTCGCATTGCCGATAATGATGCTGACGGCTTTATCTCGTTTATAATATTCCCATAAGCCGATCCGGATATTATCTTCATCTGAACCATAAGTATGGAGATGCTTCGAAAAAGCGTATAATCGATCGGTGTCATTAGTAACATCAGCTTTGCCATCGCCATTCCCATCCTGGCCCAACCCATCAAAAAAGGTGATCGTTAGCGGGTTCACATCGTTTAAGTGAGGATTGAGAGCCCCACCCCACTTTGAAGGCTCGATATTGATGCCAATTAAACCCTTTGCCGGCTCTAAATCCCGTCTGGCAGCCCTTAGGCTGTGCTCATATTGATCAGCGCCAGCAAGGTAATACCATGGGATTTGCAGGGTAGCTTCCATGTTTCTATAAAGCGCCATTCTTCCTGCATAAACTTCAGGGGTATCAGCGGCATTAACCATTTGGCTTGATGCATCCAAAATAAACAAACAAGTTATGATAAGAAGAAATAATTTTTTCAACGGGGCAACTCCTTTCATGAGAATCTCCAATTTATAAAGACATCAGTCCATCTTTTATAGTTTTGCTGATTTGGCTTTAAACATGAAAAATAAATAATGGGAAACCAACTATAACTTGTATAAATGCTTTTTTATTGTTAAAGTAGGGTGTGTTAATTTCTATAGAATGGAGTGACATTTTCATGTCTTCTACAAATAAAGAAATTCTTCGTAAACCAGATTGGTTAAAAATAAAGCTTAATACTAATGAAAACTACCTCGGTTTAAAAAATATGATGCGGGAAAAAAATCTTCATACAGTTTGTGAAGAGGCGAAATGTCCGAATATTCACGAATGCTGGGCAGTGAGAAGAACGGCCACATTCATGATCTTAGGTGAAATCTGTACAAGGGCATGCCGTTTTTGTGCAGTTACAACCGGACGTCCTAATGAATTGGACTGGGCTGAACCAGAGCGTGTTGCGGATTCCGTTGTTCTGATGAATTTAAAGCATGTTGTCATTACAGCTGTTGCCCGTGACGATTTAAAGGATGGAGGCGCTGAAGTTTTTGCTGAAACGGTCCGTGCCATCCGACGCAAGAATCCATTTACATCAATTGAAGTATTACCGTCGGATATGGGCGGGGTGCATGAAAATATTAAGACTTTGATGGATGCTAAACCAGACATTCTGAACCATAATATAGAGACAGTCAGAAGTCTATCCGACCGTGTACGGGCTCAAGCTAAATACGAACGTTCATTGGAGCTTTTAAGAAGAGCCAAAGAACTGTATCCGGAGATTCCGACAAAGTCCAGCTTAATGGTCGGTCTTGGAGAAACACGGGAGGAAATCCTCGAAACGATGGATGACCTAAGGGCTAATAATGTGGATATCATGACGATCGGCCAGTATTTGCAGCCGACTAAAAAGCATTTGAAGGTGCTGAAATACTACACGCCTGAGGAGTTTGCCGAATTGAAGGAACGTGCATTGGAAAAAGGATTCAGCCATTGTGAATCCGGCCCGCTTGTCCGTTCTTCCTACCATGCGGACGAACAGGTTAATGCAGCGGCTAAACATAAGCAAACCAAAGGTGAAGAATTATTGAAATAGAGTGAAATAAAGGACCGAAAAATTCGGTCCTTTCATTTTTAATTAACGGTTATCCATTTTTTGATTGATGTTATCGTGATGATCCCTTTTATCGTTAACCATTTCTCCGTTTTCATTTTCTGCGTTACTCATTTTGTATCCTTGAGGCGATTTCAGCATTCTTTTGATGGTTTGTTCAATCGTATAGTCGATCCCTTTGCTGCCGGATTTCAATGTAGCGAAATTCTCGACATCTTGGGAAAGGTTTTGAAAATCATCACTGACGTAGACGTGATAGTAGCGAGGAACGACGGACATAGCTGTTCGTTTAACTTGGTCAGCGGTTTCAGTCCGATCCTTGGTATTTGTATCGTATACAACAAGAACTTCCTCATCCGTTACGAGGGTAGCCGCATCATTGACATTTGGAATCTGTACACTGAGCTTAGAAATGACATCAGACAATTGTTCACGGTCAATGGAAGCAGCCTTGTTAGAAATGTTACGGCCGTCAATGGTTGTACTATTGGTGCGGGTAAAACCGAAATCATCACTTTTATTGTCATGATTGCGATAATCCTCGTCATAATATTGGGTCGGATTATTTACGTTTGTTGGGTTACCAGCATGATTTTTTGCACCAAGCCCCTGATCATGTTTATTAGAACATCCGGTCAGTGCAATAATCGAACTTAAACCTATTGTTATTATCGTTTTTTTCATCAATAACACCCCCGTAACTTTAGGATGAACATATTTCTCTATTTTTCGCTTAGTAATTGATGGGGAATCAGTTATAATTTAAGAAGGAATGTATTTTTGAGAGGTGAAAGCAATGATTAACATCAATAACATGACCTATGAAATAATCGAGGATGAAAGGGAAGGCTATAACGAAGAAGCGTTTAAAGCCAGATACAGTGAGATTTTAACGAAGTATGATTATATTGTAGGCGATTGGGGTTACGGCCAATTGAGGCTGCGTGGATTTTTTGATGATTCTAATCAGAAAGCGACCTTCGATACAAAAATAAGCACGCTTACTGAATATTTATATGAATACTGCAATTTTGGCTGTCCATATTTCGTCATGAAGAAAATAAAGAAATGAAAAAGGCCAGAATTTACTCTGGCCTTCCATGTTAAGAGCTTCCGTATCCTTTATAAGGAGGCTGCTCATGGTTTTCTGGATCATCATGTGTCGGATGAGCACCAGGATATTTTCGAGGTAAGTCTTCGTGCAACGATTTATTTTCAAAATTAAAGGCACTTTGATATCGTTGCCCTTCCTGCCATGGCGTGTTTTTATTTTGAACTGGTTCATCCTTTGCTCTGGATGATCCAAAAGGTCCTTCGGGAAATTCTTCAGGAATTAAATAATCCCGCTGTTTTTCGACATTGGAGAAATCGTGGTATATTTCCTCTTCTTTGCCCAAGGTAATCCCCCCTCATGTAATCGTACATTCAGTAGGTTTTCCCGATTAAGAAAAAAACTTCAGCTTTCAGACGATTTCCATTAAAAAGTGACTTAATTCTTCCGCTTCCGCTTCTGACAACTGAAAGGCATGCTCAAGATAGCCTTCCTCTTCTAAATCATCAGGTCCAATGATCGCGAATCGGTTACTCTGCATATTTAAAACAAGTTTCTTCCCATAAAAACGATCAGTTGTCGTAATGGCCAAATCGAATCTTGATTCTTCGCCCATGAAACTTATGAACCGGGTTTTTGAATCAACGACGTCATTGTATAAATAAAAACGATCTTCCATAATATCATTCCCTTCTTATGTTCACATTTGTAATTCCATCATAACAAAGTGACTTCAATAGGGGAACAGACATTTTCGGGCTTCCAAAGGTGGAGGAACTTCGTCACGCGTCTTGATGCATTAGGATCGTCCAGCAATCATGCCGCGAGAGAGTTTTCGTCGATTAAAGGAAAATTGTCAAGAATGCAAATGGGACGTAATTTTGGTTACTTTTATTTCAATGGAGGACGGGAAATGCGACCCCTGTAAAGAAGTCAATGTACGTTTCTGCCGATGTTTAGTAGAGGGATCGGTTCAAAGGTTGTGGCTGAAGGAATTGAGAGTAGGGGAGAAGCTATGGTATTATCAAGGAACAAGGTTGTTTTGGTACAGGGTTATAACTCGGCTGGCCAATCAACCATAGTAATGCTTCCTATATCATCTTAGATCAGAAAGGATCTGGAAAAAATGTACTTTGTAGACCGCCAAAAGATTGAACAAATATTAGGTTTTCTTGAAAAGCAGCTTGGGCTTTTTGAAGGGCATGATAATTGGGATGGAGACATTGAGGAACTTATCGCTGAAAGGCTCATACAGACTTCCATCGATTCCGTGTTGGATGTAGGAAATGCAGTAATTGATGGTTTTATTATGCGTGATCCGGGAAGTTACGAAGATATTATCGATATCCTTCATGATGAAAAAGTCATTTCAGAAGAAAAAGCGATACAATTTAAAAAGGTTTTGCCGCTAAGGAAAATGCTGGTTCAAGACTTCATTGAAGTTGATCACAACGAACTGCATAAGGTATTCTCGGAAAATATCGCGGCATTTAAGCAATTCCCGAATTTGGTGAGGAACTATTTAACAAACGAATTGGGACCTGTATCTGCTTTTAAAAACTAGTATTGTTAGGAAGGCGAATTCAAATGAAGTCGTATAAAGGGTATTTAATTGACTTAGATGGCACCATGTATCGCGGGACTGAACAAATTGCGGAAGCTGCAGGTTTTATAAATGACCTAAAAAAAAGGGATATCCCTTATTTATTCGTCACCAACAACTCGTCCCGGACTCCGGCACAGGTAGCGGATAAATTGAGAAGCATCGGCATATCAACGGAAGATGATCAGGTTTTCACGACAAGCATGGCCACAGCGAATTACATAGCTGAACAAAAGGAAGCTGCATCGGTCTATGTAGTGGGTGAAGAAGGCATTATCGAGGCTCTCAAGGAAAAAGGAATGAAGCTTGTGGATGAGCATCCAGACTTTTTGGTAATGGGCATCGACCGCGGCATCAATTATGAAAAGTTGTCAAAAGCCTGCCTTGCAGTTAGAAATGGCGCAGTTTTCATTTCAACAAATGGCGATATTGCCATTCCTACTGAACAAGGCCTTTTGCCGGGGAATGGTGCTTTGACATCCGTTGTTTCCGTTTCGACTCAGGTACAGCCGATTTTCATTGGAAAACCTGAATCCGTCATAGTGGAACAGGCTCTAAGAGTATTAGGGGTACCTAAAGAAGAGACAATCATGGTTGGGGATAACTATGATACGGATATCCTCGCCGGCATTAATGCAGGGATCGACACATTGCTTGTACATACTGGGGTAACGACCAAAGAACGCTTGAAGCAATATAAGGAGCAGCCGACGCATGTGGTGGACACGCTCGACCTATGGCGCTTCGAATGAAAAAACCAGGCCTGCGAAAGCAGCCCTGGTTTTTTTATGTCGCAAAACAGTGAAAATCAATGAAATGAATTTGGCTTACTATTCTGCATTTTCGGTTCTGTGGGCAAGCCGGCTTGAAGCGGCAGCTGCAATTGCTCCGACAATATCATCTAGAAAGGTATTTACCTTACCTGTGCTTTTATCGTTCAAATATTTTAAGATACCCGGTTTTTGCTTATCGATGAAACCATAATTAGTAAAGCCGATGGATCCGTAAACATTCACAATAGAAAAAGCTAATATTTCATCCACCCCATATAGGCCTTCATCTATTTCAATGATGCTTAGCAAGGGTTCCTCGAGCAGTTTTTTCTCGGCTAGAATATCCAACTGTATGCCGGTCAGTATGGCATTTTGGACCTCGCGTTTTGAAAGGACCCGTTCTACATTGTGAAGGCAATCGGCCATTTGGAGATTTTCATGGTAACCTGATTGTAAATACATGACAAGTTCAGCGATATCCTCCAATTTCACTCCTCTTTCAATTAACCATCTTCGAGCCGTTTGTTCAGAAATTGATTGTTCAATATTAGCCATGTAATCACCCATTTCTCTATATTTTAAAGGGATAGTTCTAATGCCGGCAGTTTTTAGTTGATTAAAATGAAAACCCAGTTTTAATGCGAATTTCCAAGAAGGTTTCGATAATCATTCAGAAAACGGATTATTCCACATATATATAAGTATATGATGTCCAATATTTCTATTATATCCATTTATTGAGGGGGGCCATTCCATGATAGAAGAAATCATTTTTAATAATTATGGTATACAGG
Organism: Peribacillus sp. YIM B13481; assembly: GCF_042787985.1. Classification (NCBI taxonomy): domain Bacteria; kingdom Bacillati; phylum Bacillota; class Bacilli; order Caryophanales; family Bacillaceae; genus Peribacillus; species Peribacillus sp. YIM B13481. The sequence goes on along the minus strand of NZ_JBHZPE010000001.1, from coordinate 36,559 downwards.
TAGGGCTTGAAGAAACCAATAGCAGGTTTCCAAGCTTCCGTTCAGGGAATATGGTTTACAGCATCGTTCCCATTGGAAATATGGAGCAGGAGGAATTAGTGGAACGGCATAAAATGTCTCAACACCTGATTTCACAAGGAGATCGCTACGTATCGGCCTTTGTCCTTGCCAATCATGGAAGTTTTGTTTCGGAAGCGGATGAACAATTATTCATCCTTCTTGCCAATCAGGCTTTAGAAGGCCCGAAAAATTTCAACCCAGGAAGACGGCTGGCAAGATTTCACCAGCGTGGGAGAAATATTAATGAAACGATTCGAACATGTTCAAGGATTGGTAAATGGAAAGAGCTGTGGGAACAAAGGATCGATCAGTTAGAAATGATTTGGAGGGATAAGCTCAATGCCCATCCTGATAACCAGTTTGAAAAATTATTTATAGAAACCTTTCCCTATTATATGGTACTTGGTGAAAATGCGATTCAATATTTGGTCGACACGGAAATTGATGATACCCCGCAAATTGTCGATAGTGGAACAGTATGTTATGAACGTTTTTTACATGATACCTGGAAAAGCAATAAATGGATGAAAAATCCGTTTGATTGGGTGTTCGACCACGGCACCAGGGATGTGGCGGAATGGGTGAGGGAACACTATTTTCAAAATGTACATACCCATCAGAAAGGCATTGGCCATTTCTTTCACGAATATCAGGCTATAGATCAATTCTCCAGCTTTTCAGCCCGGTTGTTATATTCAAGAATGCTATTTCCCATTCATTACTTTGAAACAGTAGAAGAGTATTTTTCAAAAACGACGGAATCAAGGTCGAATGAATTGGAGGACAAAATATCGTCGATCACGAAATCCTCCCAACACTATGAATCATTCCTCAAACATTTTTATGAATTGGCGGAAGTTCCGGCCAAGCAATATAATTTACCTCAAATTGACTGGATTTAGGAAAGAAATATGATCCATCCTTAATTACTATGTTATGATGATAACAAGATTTTTTTGAATAGTTAGATATTTAAAGTGAATTACTTAAAGATGTGGAAAGGTGAGTCCATGAAAAGATTGATAATGGCGGCCCTTTTATTCCTTTTAGTCATCCAGACGACAAATCTTGCGAAAGCTGAAACGAAAATAAGTTGCGAAGCAACTCAATTCAAGATTGTCATGAAGTCTACTACTGATATGAAAGAAAAGGCGTCGGCTGGAAGTAAAACATTAAAGAGTTATAACAAAAATAAAGAATTATCGGCAAGTGGGAGAACTGGAAACTGGTATAAGGTCTGTCACTCAAAAAAGACTGCATATATCAAGATGGCAGATGCAAAAGAGGTTTTCAGTTCCGATGAAAAAACCCTTCTGAAGAAATTCGATATGAGAAAGGGTGTTAACCAAGTTGTATCGGTAAAAGGGAAATCGATGAGTGATACGGAGGTCACGATCCAAACGTATGAAAAGAAACAAGGTGAATGGAGACGGGCATTAAAGGGGATGGAAGGCGTCATTGGGAAGAACGGCTTCACGAAGAGCAAAAAAGAGGGCGATGGAAAATCCCCGGTTGGGATTTATTCATTTGGTACTGCTTTTGGAAGCGAAACGAAGCCGGCCGGTATGAAAATGAGCTATAGGAAAACGACCAATTATGACTACTGGATTGATGATCAAACATCAAAGGATTATAACGAGTGGAAAACCTATAAAGGGAATCCGGCAGATAAATGGAAGTCTTTCGAAAGGATGAATCATGAACTATATAAGTATGGGGCGGTCATCAATTATAATACGAATCCCATCATAAAAGGAAAAGGCAGTGCAATCTTTCTTCATATATGGAGAGGCGAAACAAAGCCGACGGCGGGATGTATAGCCACTGCCGAAAAGAACGTCCTCAGTTTACTGAAATGGATGGATCCCTTGCAAAAGCCACATATCGTAATGGGTACAAATGATTCATTAAAGAGCGTTAAGTAATAATCTTCAAAATGGTTTTCCCATGAAAAATTAGTGTTATCCGTTCTTACTCATTCAAGGGATGGACAAAAAAGTTCGTACATCCATCTTTTCTAACTATTGATAATTATATGAATTAATCTTATAATGTCTACTATACAAATACAAATGTTTTCTTCAGGTAAACAGTTCTTAAGGGGGAACCAAATATGAAAGCCATCTCGATCGGTTTATTGGGGTTAGGTACAGTCGGATCAGGAGTCGTACAAATCATCGAAAGTCATCAGGACAAGCTCACGCATCAAGTGGGCTGTTCCATATCCATTAAGAAGATACTAGTCAAAGACACGACGAAGGAGCGGCTTGTCGATATTGAAAAAGATATGTTAACTGACAATCCTGAGGATATCCTTTCGAATCCCGAGATTGATGTTGTAATTGAAGTTATGGGTGGAATTGAAGAAACACGCGGTTATCTGATTGAAGCAATAAAAAATAAAAAGCATATCGTTACGGCCAATAAAGACCTAATGGCTTTATATGGACCGGAACTGCTGGAATTGGCCACAGAGAATCAATGTGATTTATTCTATGAAGCAAGTGTTGCAGGCGGAATTCCGATTTTACGCGGTCTTGTCGATGGATTATCTTCTGACCGCATCACGAAAATGATGGGAATCGTCAATGGAACGACAAACTTCATTTTAACGAAAATGAGCAAGGAAGGCAGAGCTTATGATGACGTATTGAAGGAAGCTCAGGAGCTGGGATTCGCTGAAGCCGATCCTACAGCCGATGTAGGAGGATTGGATGCTGCCCGTAAAATGGCGATACTATCCACACTCGGGTTCTCAATGAACATTGGCTTGAATGATGTGGATGTACAGGGCATCACCGAGATATCCGAAGAGGATTTGAGATATAGTAAAAAGCTTGGCTATACAATGAAGTTGATCGGCGTCGCTTCTAGGGCAGGGGATAGGGTCGAAGTAAGCGTCCAGCCTGCACTTCTTCCGGAGTCACATCCGTTAGCATCGGTAAATAATGAATATAATGCGGTATACGTTTATGGTGAAGCTGTAGGGGAGACGATGTTTTATGGACCAGGAGCGGGAAGTTTGCCGACCGCGACTGCAGTCGTTTCGGATATGGTGACGGTCATCAAGAATATGAGGCTGGGCGTAAATGGCCGTAGTGCGGTTTCACCGCAATACCCGAAACAATTAAAAGCTGCAACTGAGATCTTCGCTAAGTTCTTCATTCGATTGCATGTTCAGGATGAAGTTGGCGTTTTAGCCCGAATCACGAATTTATTTGCCGAGCATGGGGTAGGGTTCGATAAAATCCTTCAATTGCCGCTGGATGAAAAGGAATCTTCCGAAATCGTATTAGTTACGCATACTGCCACATTGGCTGCGTTTGAGCAAATAATACAGAAATTACATGATTACAATATGGTAAAAGAAGTGAAGAGCACATACAGAGTTGAAGGAGAGGACATCAAATGAGCTGGCAAGGACTTATAAGCACATATAAAGATTTTTTACCTGTCAATGAAAATACACCTGCACTATCCCTTTTGGAGGGTAATACACCTTTAATTAGACTGAATCGATTATCCGAAGAGTGGGGAATCGACTTACATGTAAAATATGAAGGGGCGAATCCAACTGGATCTTTTAAAGACCGCGGAATGGTCATGGCCGTCGCCAAAGCGATCGAAGCGGGTAGCGACACGATCATCTGTGCTTCTACTGGGAATACATCGGCTGCTGCCGCAGCTTATGCCGCTCGTGCCAACCTGCGCTGTATCGTTGTCATTCCAGAAGGCAAAATAGCAATGGGCAAGCTCGCTCAAGCCGTTATGTACGGAGCAGAAATCATCTCGATCGAAGGGAACTTCGACCAGGCTTTAAAAATCGTCCGTTCACTTAGTGAGAGCTCACCGATAACTCTTGTGAATTCGGTCAACCCATATCGGATTGAAGGGCAGAAGACAGCGGCTTTCGAAATTTGTGACGCTCTCGGCTCTGCACCGGATATATTGGCGCTCCCAGTCGGCAATGCAGGTAATATCACGGCTTACTGGAAAGGGTTTAAAGAATATAATGAATCGAAACAAACGGGCCTTCCTGAAATGAGAGGGTTCGAAGCGGAAGGTGCGGCTGCAATTGTCAGGGATACCATTATCGAAAACCCCGAAACGATTGCAACTGCCATCCGGATTGGTAATCCAGCCAGTTGGAACTTCGCTGTGGAAGCAGCAAATGAATCCAAAGGTAAAATTGATGAGGTGACAGACGAAGAAATTCTGGAAGCCTATCATTTCCTCGCTAAAAAAGAGGGAGTATTTGCTGAGCCAGCATCATGTGCCTCCATTGCAGGCATCTATAAACAATTAAAAAGCGGTGAAATCAAAAAAGGAAGCAAGATCGTTGCTGTACTTACAGGAAATGGATTGAAAGATCCGAATGTGGCAGTCGATACAAGCACGATTCAACCGACATTGTTGCCAATGGATGAAGAGGTCATTTTAGAACATCTGCAAGGTGTGAACCAGGCATGAGTGCAGATTCCGAGATGTTCTTGATCCGTGTACCAGCGAGTACGGCCAACTTAGGACCAGGATTCGATTCCATCGGCCTGGCCTTAGGACTTTACTTGGAAATACACGGATCTACATCAGATCATTGGGAAGTCGTTCCGCTCTCAGAAGAGATGTCTGTTTTTCCAAGGGATGACCGTAATTATATCGTCCAAATTGCCAAGAAAACGGCTGCTTTTTATGGAAAGGAACTATCCCCATGCCGGCTTTTCGTCTCTAGTGAAATTCCACTGGCACGGGGGCTTGGAAGCAGTGCCTCTGCCATTGTAGCTGGTATTGAATTAGCGAACATCGTTGGTGAACTCCATTTATCCGATGAGGAAAAGAATAGGCATGCTTCCCTCTTTGAAGGGCACCCGGATAATGCAGGGGCATCTGTGTATGGTGGAATGGTTGTGGGTCTGCATACAGAGGAAGGAACGGATGTCGTTTCGTTTCCGATCGAAGGAGTTAAGGTGATTGCAGTCATTCCCAATTTTGAATTGCTTACTGAGGATTCAAGAGATGTCCTTCCTAATTCGCTTTCCTATAAAGAAGCGATAAACGGAAGTGCAGCCGCCAATGTTTTGCTTGCGGGAATTTTATCCAAAGATTGGAAGATTGTTGGTAAAATGATGCAAAGTGATCGTTTCCATCAACCCTATAGGGCGCGGTTAGTCCCTCATTTAGCACTTATAGAAGAAGTTGTCCATAAAGAAGGCGGATTTGGTACAGCCCTAAGCGGAGCAGGTCCTACTGTTTTATGCTTGGCATCCGCAGAAAAATGTGAAAGTGTGTTCACGGGATTGAAGGGGAAATTTCCGGAATTTCTTGTGAAAGAGCTGGAAATCGATAATGATGGCAGCCATACGGCAATCCTTTCGGAACAAGAAAAAAAGGAATTGAAATTTTTGAAATCGTAAGCCATGCTTGATTTAAGTAGATTATAAAAAAGCTGACCCGCGTCAAGCCGTATCAAATCATTTGATAGGGCAAAAGCCGAGTCAGCTTTATTTTATAACAGTCCAGAAAAGGTTCCGGTCTGCATGAAAAAGGTTGAACGTTTATAGATGAGGTGATCCTTCATCCATACGCTGCATGTTATTTAAAGGGCTATTAGAAAACTTGTTCAACTTCCACTACACCAGGGACTTCTTCAAGAAGGGCACGCTCAATCCCAGCTTTTAGCGTAATGGTCGAACTAGGACAGCTCCCACAGGCTCCTAGTAATCGTAATTTTACAATTCCATCTTCTACGTCAACTAGTTCACAGTCACCGCCATCACGAAGAAGAAACGGACGAAGTTTATCTAGGACTTCTTGAACTTGAACTTCCATTGTTTGTTCAGACATTGCAATCGACTCCTTTCCTAATCATATTATAATGCGAAGGTAGTAAAAAATCCAACTGTAACTTTGCGGAAATATAATCTATATTATTCTGGTAAGATGGAAACAGGTGAATGTTTCTTAAAAGTATTCAAAATGAAGTGAAAATATTAAAATGATGGAGGTAGAGTATAGTAATGAAAGAAATTGAGATAGAAGTGTATGGAGCGGAGCAAATTTGCGCGAGCTGTGTAAATCTTCCCTCTTCGAAAGATACTTGTGAGTGGCTTGAGGCTGCATTAACGAGAAAGTTCCCTGAGCAGAAATTCAAAATAACCTATATAGATATATACAATCCTCCAGAAAAGGTGAAGCAAAAGAGCTTTGCCATGAAGATGATCGAAGAAGATTTATTTTATCCACTGGTCCTCATTGAAGATGAAATTATTGAAGAAGGAAATGTGCGGCTCAAAAAAGTGGTAGAAACTATGGAAAAACATGGATATACAATGCAGGTGTGATATATAATGGAAGAAAAAAGAAAATGACCCATAAATAAGCTGCGCTCAGCTCATTTATGGGTCATTTAATAAAATGTAATCGCATAAGAAGGTTTGGAATCAACCGTTATGGTATTTATACATCCAGAGAATGCCTGATTTCATTAATCGTGCCACTCTTCCCGTAATAGGGCGGTTTGCAACAAGACCAAAACCTTGTTTCTTCCCAAGAGAACCTAATGTCCCTTTTAATTTCATGGTAGGGAAGCTTTCTGGAAGTGGTTCATTTGCCCATTTTTTCACAAGGACCTGGACGATTTGCTCAGCTTGGGACTCCGCTAATTGAGCACTAGGTGCATGAGGCAGGCTTGCACAGTCACCGACCACAAAGATGCTGTCATTAGTAGGAAGGAAATGCTGAGGAGTCAGAACCGCTCTTCCTTGACGGTCTTTTTCAATATCCATATCACGGATGATTTTGCTTGGCTGAATTCCAGCTGTCCAAACGATGACGTCACTTTGAACTGCTTCGTCGCCATTATAAAGAAGGTTTGGCTCAACTTTGGTTATATTTGAATGATGGACGATATCGATTGTATGTTTATCGAACCAAGACTCGACAAATGTGCTTAATCTTTCTGGGAAAGCAGATAGAATATGCGGTCCACGGTCAAATAGCTTAACGTTTAAATCTGAACGGCTTTCAATCAATTCACTTGCAAGCTCAACACCGCTAAGTCCGCCACCTACGATAGAAACGGTTGCACCAGCCCCTAAATTATTCAAAGCTGAATATGTGCTGCGTGATTTATCGATTGTTTGGATACTATAGGTGTGTGTGTCTGCTCCAGGAATATTGTGGTATTTATCTTCGCAGCCAAGGCCGATGACTAAATCATCATAAACGACAGGGTCTTGATTTTCTATAATGACTTGTTTATTTTCCATATCGATGGAAAGTACTTCTCCGTATACGTTCTTCAAGCGAGGATGTTCAGGAAATGCAACACGGATGTGCTGATCAGGAATGGTACCTGCTGCTAAAGCATAATATTCCGTTTTTAAGCAGTGATAAGGATTACGGTCGATAAGCGTGATGCTCACATTTTCAGGAAGCTGATTAGGCAGCAATCTTTGCAACATGCGCATACCACCATACCCACCACCAAGTATGACTAAATTCTTCATATTATTTTCCCCTTTATTTGATCTCTTAAAAATTTGATAAATGCTCACTTGTGAAAACAACTATCCCATTATAGGATTTCCCCAAATGAACCTTTTAAGTTTATTTAAATATATATACCCCAATAGTAGTAAGAATAAAAAATTAATTAATATTCTTTTTTACGTACCCCGACAAAAGTATAACGAATATAAAAGGAAATCACAACCTGTATCTTAAAATCGGCTTATTTTATATGCGTAAATATTGACTGTAATTGGGAAAAGTAATAAGATGGTTTGTTAGTAACTGTGAGGTGAAACAATGTACCCGATTATTGAATTTTGTGTAAGCAATCTGGCTAGCGGTGCTCAAGAGGCTCTGGAAAGGTTGGAGCGGGATCCGAATTTAGATATCTTAGAATACGGTTGTTTGGGATATTGCGGCAAATGCTCCAGTAACTTATATGCGCTTGTAAACGGTGAAGTGGTTTCCGGTGACACAACGGATGAATTGGTAGATAAAATATATAAGTTCATTGATGAATTTGACATGTTTTAATCATCAACAACGTAAAAAGGCTGTTCCTGCCTGGGACAGCCTTTTCATTGCTTTATCCATTCATAGCTCAAGCAACGGGTGGGGAGTTGCCCTGTTCTTGCTTAATTTCCTGAAAGCGGTCCCTGGCCATCTGGATGATGGAGGTTTCACGGGCATTTCTTTGTCTTTCGAATACTAACGAAAAATACTTGATTGCTGCCTTTTCATTCCCTATTCTCTTGGAGATGTCGCCAGCGAGATATAGGATTCTGGCTTCAGATACCTGGGTACCGCTGAAGTCCTCCGTTGAATAGGATGCTTCATATTCCTTAAGTGCGAATCTCAAAAACCTTTTTTCTTGTTCCTTGGACCGATTGATCCTATTTAGCCAGGCAATCCGTAAATGGATTCCGGCCAGGATAATATGTTTTTCCTTTTTTAAAGCCCCGCAATAACTAGCCAGCTTGTAGTATTGATAGCGTCTTTAATGGATCTCTCATTGCTGAAATGATGGGGAACCCACTTGGAGCTTACCTTTTCCATAATGATTTCCTTTGTGGCTTGAGGGAAGTACCGGGAGAAATCATCGGAATAGGAAAAGCCACAGTGAGGGCAAACAAAAATATTATAGTAAAGGGCATTAACGGCTGAATCAGCATAAATGGGGCAAAAGTCCGTGTCATATTTTGCTACTTTTACAAAATGCGATCGTACCCTTTTTGTGGTTGATTTTTGTTTGCATAGAAGGCATTCCATGTTTTTGTCATATAGAGGCTGTATATCTTCGATGGAGATTACCTCCCTTACTTTAAATTTTTTTGATTGGGTCAAAATATTCAGTCCTATATACCCACAAACCTTATTATAAACCATTTTTTAAATAATGTTGGTAAAATAGGTGCGGGAATATGAATTTTTTCAAGCCGGAAAATTGAGCGTGGGAAATTCTTTGGTATATACTATAAAGAGAAATAGTTCTATCTCACTTATAAGAAGAAGGAGGGATTTATTGTGAGTGAAGTTGTTCAAATAACGGAAGCTGCTGCTTTTCAGATAAAAGAAATGATGAAACAAAATGGTGAAGAGGGTTCCTTTTTAAGAGTGGCCGTCAAAGGCGGGGGCTGCAGTGGATTATCCTATGGAATGGGTTTTGAAAATGAGCCCGGAGAGAAAGATAGCCAGCTGGAACAGTTTGAAATTAAGATCCTTGTTGATAACGGGGATGCAGATATATTGAATGGAACGGTAATTGATTATAAACAAACGATGATGGGTGGAGGCTTTACGATCGAAAACCCAAATGCCATCGCTTCATGCGGTTGCGGGTCTTCCTTCAAAACGGCAAAAAACGCCGGTACGCCGGAGAATTGCTAACAATTTCTGTTCATTTGGAAAAGGGGGGGCACTTTAACAAGTGCCCCCTTCAGTTTGTTTGGGTTGAAGTGCCATGAAGGTCGAATAAAATCGTGGACGGTCGAAAAAAGTGCCATGAAGGTCGAATAAAATCGTGGACGGTCGAAAAAGGTGCCATGAAGGACGAATAAATTCGTGAACGGTCGAAAAAAGTGCCATGAAGGTCGAATAAAATCGTGGACGGTCGAAAAAAGTGCTATGAAGGACGAATAAAATCGTGGACGGTCGAAAAAAGTGCGGGAAAGGACGAAAAAGTGATCCGATGGAAAACAGTTATCCACAATCATGGAATTAGGGAGAAAAAAACCGGCTTTAAGAAAGCCGGTTTTTGCGTACTATTATTAAAACATGGAAGAACTGTGCATGGGCTGGACTTTTGCTTTTGGGTCAATATATTGCTTGGCGTGATTGACAGCAGTGGGGGCCTCGCCAAAACCACTTGCGATTAATTTGACTTTGCCATCATATGTTGCGATATCACCGGCTGCATAAATTCCTGGAATATTCGTTTCCATTCTTGAATTCACCAAAATACTGTTCTTCTGGATATCAAGTCCCCATTCCTTAATGGGGCCAAGAGAAGAAACGAAGCCGTAGTTGACGATGACTGCATCTACCTCCATCGTCTCTGTATCTTCACCATTTGTATCCTTGATGACAACTGTATGGATCCGGCCGTCTGTACCAATCAACTCTGAAGGTATGTAAGGAGTCTTTATATTAACTTTTGAATTTTTAAGGTTTTCTACACTATGTTCGTGGGCACGGAATTTATCTCTTCTGTGAATGATGCTCACTTTCTCGGCGATCGGCTCCAGCATAAGTGCCCAGTCAACTGCTGAATCCCCACCTCCGAAGATCACCACTTTTTTGCCAGCAAAATGATTGAGGTCATCGATGAAATAGTGAAGGTTGCTGCTTTCATATTTTTTTGCATCATCAATTTCGATGCGGCGGGGTTGGAAAGCCCCATTTCCAGCTGTGATGATAATGGTTTTGGAATAATGGATTTCTTTATCCGTCGTTAACTTGAAAACTCCATCTGCTTGCCTTTCCACTTCTTGAACGGCTTGCTCCAAGACAACAGTCTGTTCAAACTTTGCCATTTGTTCTTTCAAATTATTCACTAGCTCCTGAGCACGCACTTTGGGGAAACCTGCGATATCATAGATGTATTTCTCAGGATAAAGGGCCGACAATTGTCCGCCTAATTGCGGTAGGCTCTCGATGATTTTTACGGATGCCTGCCTCATGCCGCCATAAAACGCAGTAAATAATCCAACTGGGCCTCCGCCAATGATGGTGATGTCATAAACTTTTTCGTTAACTTCCAACTTTATCCCTCCGATATACTAGGTTTGCTGAAATTTATTCTCTTATTTTAACATAGATAATCTTTTAAAAAACGGAGAAAGATTAGAAAAGTGAGAAAGTTTTGACTATAACGGGACGGTTACATTATGAATACTGTTCACCCCCTTTCATAAGTGGGTAAAAATACTCTTTACCAAGGTTGAACATATAGTATGAATATGGTCCTTCACGGGGTGAAAAGCATCGTTTTTTAGCTTTATTTTCACGCGAAAAAGTTCGGTTTGTTACTTGAAAAAGGTATGGAAAAAGACTAAAATTTACTTAGACATCATTTAGTGAATTTTTTATGACAATTTCGAAGTATTACGTGAAATACGTCACAAATGTATAAGAGTGCTTTTTATAATGGAAATTAAAAAGATAGACAATAGATTTTAGTTATGGAAAGCATCACAAGAAAATATCGTAAAGGTGGACGAATACTTTTGAAAAAGCCAACTATCGTTGTTTTAGGAGCAGGTTATGGTGGACTGATGACTGTTACTCGCTTACAGAAGGCATTAGGTCAAAATGAAGCTGAAATCGTATTAGTTAACAAAAATGATTACCACTATGAAACAACATGGCTGCATGAAGCATCTGCTGGTACGCTTCATCATGATCGTGTGCGCTATCCAATCAAAAGTGTCATTAACGGCAGCAAAGTTAAATTCATCCAAGATTCTGTTTTGGAAGTGAAAACAGAAGACAAAAAAGTCATCCTTGAAAAAAGCGAAATTTCTTATGATTACCTAGTGATTGGACTTGGACCGGAATCGGAAACATTCGGGATCCAAGGACTAAAAGAATATGCTTTCTCTATCTCTAACGTGAACACTGCACGTGAAATCCGTGATCATATCCAATTGCAATTTGCTACGTACAGTTCTGAGGTCGAGAAAAATGAAGACCGCTTGACGATCGTTGTTGGCGGAGCAGGTTTTACGGGTATCGAATTCCTTGGCGAATTAGCTAACCGTGTCCCTGAACTTTGTAAAGAATACGACATCGATTTCCAAAAGGTTCGTATGTACTGTGTAGAGGCAGCACCAGCCGTCCTCCCTGGCTTCGATCCGGAATTAGTGGATTATGCAGTTTCCTACCTTGAGAAAAAAGGTGTGGAATTCAAAATCGGTACACCGATCAAGGGGGCAACTCCTGAAGGTATCATCGTCGCAAGAGGCGAAGATGAAGTGGAAGAAATCAAGGCGGGGACCGTTGTATGGGCAGCTGGCGTGCGTGGTAATTCAGTGATTGAAGCATCAGGTTTTGAAGCAATGCGCGGACGTATTAAAGTGAACCTTGACATGCGTGCACCGGGTCATGACGATATTTTCATCGTAGGGGATTGCGCGTTGATCATCAACGAAGAAATTAATCGCCCATACCCGCCTACTGCACAAATCGCCATGCAACAAGGTGAAGTCATTGCGAAGAACCTGACTAAATTGGTTCGTAACGAAAGTGACCTTGAAACGTTCACTTTCGAAAACAAAGGAACGGTATGTTCACTTGGTGATGACAATGCGATTGGAGTTGTATTCGGCAAGAAAGTTACAGGCAAGACTGCATCATTCATGAAGAAAATGGTTGATAACAGAGCATTGCTAATGATTGGCGGAGCTTCCTTGGTTGCTAAGAAAGGTAAATTCAACGTCCTTTGATTTTTTCGATATATAAGTGATGGCCATTTGGGGATTGTCCCTGAATGGCCTTTTCAATGGCATCTATCGATGAGCGTGCCATGAAGCGGGGACGGGGAGTATGCACCTATCATATGTGGAATATAATGGGGGTAAGGATGACGAAGCACTAGAATAAATAATCCTCCCCTTTGACCGCATTGGCATTACGTATGTACTCTAGCGGTTTGGAGTTTACATAACTTATAATGAATGTAGGGGAAGTGGACTTTGGTGGAACGATGCAAAAATGTTTGGTTGGCAGTGTCCGGCCTTGTGATATCTGCTAAAGGCGAGTGGCTGGTCGTGAACAAAAGGTATGGCGGATTGAAAGGGCAGTGGTCGCTTCCGGCAGGTTTTGTCAAAAATGATGAAACCGTTGATGAAGCTGTCGTAAGGGAAGTGTTGGAGGAGACGGGCATTCATACAGAAATCGAAGGCATTGTTGGAGTTAGAAGCGGAGTCATCAAAGGGGATATAAGTGATAATATGTTGGTATTTTTACTTAAACCGATCAGTTTTGAAGTCACCGCTCAACTGGATGAGTTATATGAGGCTAAATTTTATGACCCTGATTTACTCATACAAGAGGGGAAGCAATCGTTATTATTGGAACAGCTTTTAGCTTTTAAAAAGGAAAGAGTGCAGACGATGCTTGATGGGTTGAACCCGGGAAATCATTTTGGCTATACATCATATAAATTATTCATGTGATTTGGGTAATTATCTTTTCTTCGGTATTATTTGGCATTAAGTCGTTGACGTAGCAATTATTTTTTCAGTAAACTAAAGGTGTCGCTTTTAAGGAGGGTCAAGAATAACATGCCATTGCCTGTTTTAATTATCTCAATACTCTTATTTTTCATATTGTTTTTCGGAATTGGCTTTTTGCTGAATATGCTCTTTCGTTCTTCTTGGATCATGGTCATCTTATTTCCAATCGTCTTCATCATCATTGTCAATGAAACAAAGCTAATAGAATATTTTAGAAATCCGGGAATATCTTTTTCTAATCTTGGAACGAACCTTACAGCCCTGCATACGGCAGACATCATTATTTTATCAAGCGGGCTGCTTGGCGCGGTTTTAGCTGGTGTGGTCATCAGGATTCTAAGGAATAAAGGATATCAAATGTTTTGATAATGGGAAGGGCCGTCATTTATGGACGGTCCTTTTTTTGTAAGAAAAATTGGATCTTTTCATGCTTTATGAATACTTTCACTCTGGAAAGGGAACAAATATCCTTGTGAGAGGAGTGGAATTAATACATATGAAGATTGTAAAGGCATTATTTTTGAGGGTTGCTATTATCATATTATTTATCTTGGCCATCGATTCAACCTTAAATCATGTTTTTGGGGCTATGCCTGAAGATCATCCTTTTGAAGGGGCAATGAGACAACATCGAATGCTTGGTCTCGAATATAAAGCGATCCATAGTGGAGGTCAAGTGGCAACGCTAATGTCATCCGCATCCACGGGCAATGGTGGTCCTACGACGATATTGGAGGCAATCGAGCTCTTGAAATATCCGAAGCATGAAGTTTTGGCTACAGGATATACAGCAGGGTATGAATCAACGGGAAAGTACCCGGAGAGCCCATCTTATGGAATCACTTATTCAGGTGTGAAGGTGAAACGGGATCTGTTTTCAACCATTGCCGCTGATCTTGCCGTATTCCCCCTCGGAACCATCCTTTGGATTCCGGGCTATGGATATGGGGTTGTAGCGGACAAGGGCGGGGCAATCAAAGGAAACCATCTGGATCTATACTATGACACCGTACAAGATGTGTACGAGAAGTGGGGAAAGAAAACCCTTGAAGTATATGTTGTGCAAAAAGGGAACGGCGAGTTATCTGAAGAACAGCTAAACAAGTTGAATGAAACCAAGATCAGGCAAGTATTCAAGCCTAAAATCGCCGGAAAAACATTGAACGAGAATGTATCTTCCTTTGCTTTTTAATGAAATGATGGAGTTAAAAAAGCTGCCACAATTGGGGCAGCTTTTTTGTTCATTCGAAACGCCCTTAAGCCATGCCTTTGTACTCCTCAGGATGCAGAGTCTTTGCCAATTTTGACAGCCCATCCAGTAAACGGGGGGAAGGCCGGCAGAATAAGGGTTCTTCCATAATATGGATATTATTAGCCCGGACTGCCTTCATATCGGCCCAACCTTGCCGTTTCTTGACAAGCGCCGGGTTGACTTTTCGTAATGGGACACCGACCCAAGCTAAGCAAATATGGTCGGGATCCTTTTTCTGAACCTCCTCGGACGTGACTTGAATGCTTGCCATTTCCACATCTTCGAATAGATTATATCCTCCCGCAAGAAGGCTGATCTCGGATAACCAGTTAACTCCCCCAGGGCTGAATAAGGGATTTGGCCACCATTCCCAATATAGGGACGGCTTTGTTTCGATTTTGTCGGCGACATTTTTATATTGAAGGATGGCATCCCGGAATTTTGCTGCCTGCTCCTCTGCTTTATCATTAAGATCCATGGCCCCGCCCAAGGTCAGCAAATCCTTTGCGATATCTTCAAGTGATTGCGGATTGAAGATGATGTGAGGGAGGTTTCGTTCTTTTAATCCTTCAATATTTTTTTCCATACCCGGTACACTAAGGGAAGCCAGCACCAAATCGGGTTTCAGTGATTCTACATGATCGATATCAATCGATAAATCCGGCCCCACTCTAGGAAGGTGCTGTATGGTTTCAGGCCAATCAGAGTAGTCATCGATAGCGATCAGCTGATCTTCTATCCCTAGATATGTGCAGAGTTCCGTATTGCTGGGGCAAAGAGAGATTATTTTCAAATTGACCACCTACCCTTGAAAGATGAAAAAGTGAAGTGCCAGTGCAATGAATACTCCGGTCAAGGCTCCGAAAAATACCTCGATTGGCTTATGGCCCAACAGTTCCTTTAATTGTTGCTGTTTCTGTTTATCCGCTTTTTTCTGCCAGTTTTTTGCTTGCTCGACTAATGTATTGAAGTCCGTGACGAGCTGGTTCAAGACGGCTGCCTGTTCTCCTGCCTGCCGTCTTACTCCTGTCGCATCGAACATCGTGATGACGGCAAAGATCGCTGCAACGGCAAATACAGGAGAATCCATTCCGGTCTCAATCCCTACTGCTACGGTTAAAGCTGACACGGCCGCAGAGTGGGAACTTGGCATACCGCCTGTGGAGTTAAGAAGTGACCAGTTAACTTTACGAAAAGCTATGAAGTGGATGGGCACTTTAATGAATTGAGCAAAGAAAATGGCAATCAATGCTGCGATTAAAGGGAAGTTGAGAAATAATTCCAAGAGTATCAGCCTTCTTTCTAGTTATAAGTAACGATGAAATCCATATATGGGTAAATAAGAAATCCTGCTCGGTACAAGGCCCTTATTATTAGTTCCATTCAGTCCTGTCGATTCCCTGCTGGTTATTAGTATTAAATATGATCTTCCTTATACTATTACTCTAAAGTGGCACATTCTAAACAATATCCCTTGTTAATATTATTTTCATGGGCCTTATTCGAAAATTTCGAAAGATTTCGTTATAATGAAGGTAATCGAATGGAGGAGGTAGCAGAATGTTCACAGTAAAAGATTCCTTGAATATAGATTTGATTGACGAATGCCTGATTCTAGGCGTATTTGACAGACCTGTAAAATTCACAGGCATAGGGAAAGAGGCAGATGAACGATTAGATGGTCAGCTAACCGAGTTAGTGAAAGCGGGAGAAATCCCTTCCAAGAAAAAATCAGTAGTTAAAATACATACATTAGGTAAATTAGGCATAAAGAGATTGATTTTTGTAGGATTGGGCAAGGAAAAGGAGCTATCCTTTGAAACGCTGCGCGAAGCGTTTGGAAAAGCGCGTAAAACGATTAAAGAATCCAGGCTTGCGACGCTATCGATTGCTTTGGATACATTCACGACCGAAAACCTGGATGCATTGGACGCAGCGCATGCTTGTTCCGAGGCTTTTGAACTTGCTTCCTATAAGTTTGACGGATACAAGCAAAAATCGAACCAGGTCGAAAAAAGCATTGAATCGATTACGGTTTACAGTGAATCGGATAAAGAAGAGGTCGGGGCCGCACTTCATGTAGGGAAAGTCTTCGGAAGGGCGACGAACTCTGCAAGAACATTGGTTAACACACCAGGCAATTTGTTGACTTCCACGGATATGGCGGATTATTCATCTGCTTTGGGTGAACGTTATGGCTTTGAAGTGGAAATCCTGGAGAAGGAGGATATGCTCAAATTGGGAATGGGAGCCCTTCTTGCTGTCAATCAAGGTTCCGTTGAACCTCCGAAAATGATCGTCCTGAAGTACCAAGGTAAAGATGAATGGAAAGATGTTATCGGGTTGGTTGGTAAAGGCATCACATTCGATACCGGTGGATACTCATTGAAAACGAAGGCCGGAATCGTTGGAATGAAGACGGATATGGGCGGTGCCGCAGCTGTTTTAGGTGCAATGGAAATTATCGGCGAATTAGGGCCGGATCAAAATGTCGTGGCTGTCATTCCATCCACTGATAACATGATCAGCGGTGAAGCACTCAAGCCGGATGATGTGATCACTGCCATGAGCGGCAAGACGATAGAGATATTGAATACGGATGCGGAAGGCCGGCTCGTTTTGGCGGATGCCATAACTTACGCTAAACATCATGGTGCCGACTACCTTATTGACGTTGCTACTTTAACGGGGGGTGTTATAACGGCCTTGGGCATGGATATGACGGGTTCAATGACCAATGACGCAGAATTCTATGAACAAGTGGTTAAAGCCTCAGAGGAAGCCGGGGAGCCTATGTGGAGATTGCCTATTACAGAAAAGGACAAAGAGCGGGTACGCAATAGTAAAATAGCGGATTTAAATAATTCACCTGGCGGGGCAGGACATGCCATCATGGGTGGAGCCTTCATAGGCGAATTTGCCGAAGACACTCCGTGGGTCCATCTGGATATTGCCGGAACATCCACAACCTCGAGCAGTTCCGAATTGTGCACGGCGGGGGCGACAGGTGTGATGGTACGAACGCTTGCACTATTTGTTGAAACCTTTGAATCGAAAACAAAATGAACCAAAAAGGATCCGAAGCCGAAAATAGGCTTCGTTTTTTTTACAAAAAAGGTGTTGGACGTTATATATCCCTCCATTTCAAGCTGATGATGATATGACAATTTTCATCCCCTGTTTTGGGATAGAAATCAAAACGGATCCCATCAGGGTTATACTTGATATCAGGTTCGTTTTTAATCCCTATCTTTCGGATCATATCAACCACTAAACTCTTATTCGATGCTTGGGCGGCAGTCATCAACCTGTTTGAGAAAGGCTTGGATGTGGCTAATGTATCCATGACTTTTTTTACATCAAGCAATAAAGCTTGCGATGACTTTGCCGATTTAACTAACAGATCTGGATTGGTTGCCAAGTATGGACGCAATGTTCCTTCCAGTTCCCGATTCATGTTCACTGACCCTACGGGAAGCGGAAATAGGCCAGGGTCATATAAAAAATAAGGGAAATCCTCCAAAAGGTTTCCTTCCTTTCCTAAAGTCTGTCTATAGACACGTTTTCTTTATACGTTAAAATATGTATAAAGGCCAGCCGTTATGATTACGGATTATGGATAACCCTTTTCTGAAAAAAAATCTTCTTGAATTTATGAAGAAAGACACACTATTATTTGTAAACTGCTTCATTGACAGGTATAGTGTATAGTAATATACTTACTTACCTAAAGTAAGCAGAAGACACACTATAAAATTATAAAATAGGTGATGTTAACATGAAAATAACCCAGCAAACAAAAGACCTTTTAATAGATAAAATGAATATTCTTAAAACCCCGGGAAAGGCTGATATATGCCTAGTGGGGCCTGTGAACCTACCTATTGAACAAGGAGAATTCTCAACGGTTTTTCAATGGTATACATGGCTCCAGCTCGATGGCGAGGATAATGACAAGGAAGCGGTGCTTGATTCGCTTTCGGAAGCCAACCTTGCTTTTGGCCAGCAATCGTCCGTGTTGGTGTATGGGGATTTTAAAAAGTCGGATGATGCACTGGTCCGGATGCATAGCATCTGTCATACAGGTGATATCTTTGGCAGTAAACGCTGTGATTGCGGCTACCAGCTCCATCAATCGATGAAGATGATAGTCGAGCATGGGTGCGGGGCCATTTTTTACCTTGCGGACCATGAAGGAAGAGGGATCGGCCTTTTTTCCAAATCTCTTGCATATTTACTTCAGCAGGAAGGTTATGACACGGTCGAGGCGAATCAGGCTTTAGGATTCGAAGACGATACGCGGTCTTACGAGGGAGCCATTCGAGTGCTGAAGGAACTGCGTGAGGATCCGGTCACTTTAATTACGAATAACCCTAAAAAGTTGGACGCACTTATGAAGCATGGACTAGCGGCAAAGGACCATATCCCGCTTTGGGGCGGTTTGACGGAAGATAATAGTTTCTATCTGGATACAAAGGTTAAGAAGTCTGGACACATACCACACAAGAAGCCAACTTTGATTGTATAAGGAGAGCTAAACGCATGAATGATGATCAATATTACATGAAGCTGGCACTGGATTTGGCTGCAAGTGCTAAAGGAAAGACGAATCCAAATCCAGTTGTCGGTGCAGTCATAGTTAAAGACGGTGTGATAGCCGGGACAGGAATCCACCGTAAAGCGGGTGAACCGCATGCAGAGGTACATGCTTTCAAAATGGCGGGTGAGTATGCAGAAGGGGCAACGCTATACGTGACTCTTGAGCCGTGTTCCCATTATGGAAAAACCCCTCCTTGTGCAAATTTAGTGAAAGAATCAGGTGTACGGCGGGTTGTAGTGGCTACGCAAGATCCGAATCCGGAAGTTGCGGGCAGAGGTATATCGATCATAAAGGATGCAGGCATTGAAGTGGAAGTTGGCGTCCTGGAAAAGGAAGCTCAAAGACTGAATGAGCGTTTTATTCACAATATGCTGACGAGCCGTCCATTTGTCATTTCGAAGTATGCGATGACACTCGATGGAAAACTTGCAACACACACAGGCCATTCAAAATGGATAACAGGAGAAGAATCCCGTCATTCCGTTCATTTGCTCCGGGATGAGGTCGATGCCATTCTCGTTGGAATCGGGACTGTTTTGGCCGATGATCCATCACTTACGACCAGACTTCCGGAGGGCGGAGGGAAAAATCCGATCCGAATCATTTTAGACAGTGAATTACGTGTTCCAATGGAAGCCAATGTTGTCCAGGTATCAGATGCGAGGACCATGATCGTAACGCAGGATCATGCACCTGCCGATAAAATGGCAGCTCTACGTGAAAAAGGGATCGAATTCATTTTCGTCCCCAAAAACGATTCGGGCCTGAATTTAAGGACCTTGATGGAAGAGCTGTATAAAAAGGGGATTACGGATGTCTTGCTGGAAGGTGGAAGCGAAGTGAATGCCTCTTTCCTAAGGGCAGGGCTCATCGATAAATACTTGATTTATATAGCTCCTAAACTATTGGGCGGACGAAACTCACTAACACCGTATAGTGGAATGAATGTAGATACGATGGATGAAGCGATGGATGTTTCCTTCTCTGGCGTGGACACGTTTGGAGAGGACATACGCATCACGGCTTATCCTAAATTAAAATAGACAACAGGTGATAGGCATGATGGTTAAGTCAGATGTATGCATAGTCGGATCGGGACCTGGAGGAGCGCTGCTAGCCTATCTATTGGCCAAACAGGACATTTCAGTCGTCCTGCTCGAGAGGCATTCTGAAGTTGCACGGGAGTTCAGGGGCGAATTCCTGAACGAAGAAGGAGAAGGCATTCTGAAAAAGCACGGTTTATTCGAGAGTGTGGAAAGTCTTGGCTTGCTTAGGATGGAACAAATTGAATATTGGCATGACGGCCAAATATTTAAAAGGATTTTCCCAAAATTACCGGTAGATCATGTTGGGATACATGTCCCTCAGAATCATCTGCTTACTGCTATATTGAATGAAGCTGAAAAGCTGGACTCTTTTCAATTGATGATGAATACGAGGGTTACGGACTTGATTCAGAATGAAATGGGCCGGTTTTCGGGTGTTAAGGCCCGAAAGGATGGAAATGACCTGGAAGTGCATAGTTCATTGATAATCGGAGCGGACGGCAGATTTTCCATGGTTCGAAAAAAAGCGGGGATACCAGTAGTTATTAAAAATCATGGCTATGATTTACTGTGGGCAAAAATTCCCGCTCCAGAGGGGTGGAAGCCCTCGGTCAAGATGGCATTGGTCAATGACTCCCAGGTTGCCCTCTTCACCCAGGCTGGAGGTTTCATCCAAATTGGATGGAATATAGAACATGGTTCATTTCTCCATTTGCGAAAACAGCCCTTTGAGCCATTCATTGAAGATTTGCTTATCGCCTTTCCTGAACTAAAAAAGGTTGTGTGTGAAAATATCCGCTCTTGGAATGACTTCATTTTATTGGATGTTTACAGCAGCTATTGTGAAACGTGGACAAAGGATGGCGTTGCTTTATTGGGTGATGCAGCCCATACGATGACGCCTACAGGTGCGTTTGGACTCAATTGTGCCATGAAAGATGCCGATATATTAGCGGATCTTATTAAAGGATGCATCATGTGGGAGGATACTGGCTTCCTTGGACTTAAAATCGCTGAACCGGAAAGAAAAGCCGAAATTGAAAGATTACAGGCCATGCAGGTGAACAAGGAAATTTCCTTCGCAGCACAGTTTGCCGCTAATGTTTGAATAGGAGTGAAGGATATGAAATTCGGTTTTGATATTGACGATACCCTTATTAATTTGAGGGAGTTCGCTTTCCATCTTTATAATAAAAAGCTTAATAAGAACATAGAGTTAACGAAATTCAGAGCTTTAAAGACGTTAGAGATCCATGAAGCTTTCGGGCTTGATAAAGAGGCTGGGGGCAAGATGTGGAACAGCCTTGCCGAGGAAGTGTATTATTCATCCTGTCCAGCCTTCGAGGGAGCAGTGGAAACGCTGCAGGAGCTTGAACGCGATGGCCATGAAGTCTATTACATCACAGCCAGAAAAGCGGAGCATGGTGAACGGACGAAAAAATGGTTGATTGAAAACGGCTTTCCCGTTAAGGATGACCAATTTTACTGCGGCATGAAGGATCATGAAAAAATTGATACGATTCGCAGATTGGAATTGGATTATTATTTTGATGATAAACCGGCAGTACTTGAAACTTTATTGGATATCCCAACGAAAGTGTATGCAATGGATAACTCCTATAACAGGGATTTGGATATTCCAAGATTGACAAGCTGGTTTGAATTAAAAGAAATACTCTCCAAATAATCGAATTCTCATAATGAGGGATGACTTGAATAGACTTGAGTCATCCTTTTTATGTATACTATAATGAATGGTTATTCATTTTTTCGGAATTTAATGAATCATTTCGTTGTAGAAAAAAACATAAGAGTTGGGGGTATTGGAATGGAGAGAAATATTGAAAGTTCTTTGATAGGCACGCTTGGGATAGAAATGAAGGAAATCGGTGATGGGAAAGTCATTGCGACGATGCCGGTGGATGAACGAACTAGGCAGCCGTTTGGATTATTGCATGGGGGGGCGTCCGTTGCCCTTGCGGAATCCGTTGCGAGTTTTGGCGGAATCCAGCTTGTAGATAGGACAAAACAAGCTGTCGTCGGTCTTGAAATCAATGCCAACCATGTAAGGAGCGTCCGTTCTGGTTTGGTTACAGCAGAAGGGAACATAATCCATCGCGGGAAGACGACGATGGTATGGGACGTGAAAATCCGTGATGAAGAGGATCGTCTTATCTGCATTTCACGCTGTACATTGGCCGTTATCGACTTACCAAAGTGAATCAGGGAACTATCGCTTTGAAATGTAACGTAATGATTTTACAGTGTCCGGTTTAAGTATAATATGGCAGTAGACTATTGTTTGAAAGGAGTTTTTTTATGCTGGTTGGTCATATACAAGAAATCACCCGCCATCCTGTAAAATCATTCACTGGTGAGCATGTACAGAAAACGAAGGTGATGGACTATGGGCTATATGGAGATCGCAGTCATGCCTTTAAAGACAAGCACGGGAAGTTCCTAACGATAACCCAAGTTCCTGAAATGGTCCGTTATCAAGCTGTTTTTTCTGGTGAGGAAACCCTAGAACAATATCCGGAAATAAAAGTGAAGACCCCTTCAGGAAACGTGCTGGCTTGGGGAGAAGAGGCCTTTAAGGAGGAAATGGAACGGTTGTTGAAACAGGAGGCAACATCCGTTGTTTATCCGCCTGCACATATCCCGTTCGGTGCGATTGAGGGAGAAAACATCCTGCTTGTCAGTGATGCCTCGATTGGCGAATTGAAAAAGCTTTGGGGAAAAGAAGTGGATGGCAGGAGATTCAGGCAAAATTTGGTGCTATCTTTAGTGGACAAAACACCCTTTTTAGAAGAGCAATGGTTCGGAAAAAGGATTCTGATTGGAAATGATGTAGAATTGGAGATAAAAAGGCATTGTGAGCGTTGTATGATCATAACAGTCAATCCAAGCGATTCCCAAAGAGATTCATCACTCTTGAAAACTGTCGTCAAGGAAAGGAACAATCATTTTGGCGTATATGCCTCGGTCATTCGTACGGGCGAAATCAGTTTAGGGGACCAAGTATTTTTAAAGGATTGATACATGAAAAGAGCTGCTCCTGTAATCAGGGCAGCTCTTTTGCAATGGCAGGAATCACCGGGTTTTCTTTAAATCATCCTGGACACTTCGATCCCACATTTTAACGTCTGAATGGTAAGCAGAGCGATTGATTAAATGCCCGGCAACAGGGCTGGTCATGAAGATAAAGATGATCGCGAGCACGACCCGGAAATCGAAAAGGCTATGTTTATAATAAAAATATAACAAGGTGCCAATCAGGATGAACATGATTCCAAGTGTCGAGCTTTTTGAGGCAGCGTGATTTCTTGTATAGACGTCGGGCAGACGGATGACTCCGAAAGCCGAGACTAAAAAGAGAAAGACCCCCATTAAAAGGAATAAGGCTGATAGTATTTCAACGATTGCGGTCATTTTCGATAATCTCCCCTTTCTCAAGGAATTTGGCGAAAGCGACCGTTCCGATGAAAGATAGGATTCCGAGCAGAAGAATGGCTTCCAGATAAGCGCTTGTATCCATGACAATGGATACAAGTGCAACGATTGCGATAAGATTTATTCCCATCGCATCGAGCGCGACGACCCGATCCGGTACAGAAGGCCCTTTGATTAAACGGTATAAGAATCCTATCATGGAAAGCGAAACACCGAGCAACGCGATTTTAAGTATAAGATCGAACATTATTTGCTCACCTCCATGATCGCCTTTTCAAATGTATTTTTAATGCTGTCCACGGCTTCTTCTTTGTCGGCAATATCCATCGCATGGATATAAAGAATCCGATTATCCTCCGATACTTCAACGACAAGTGTTCCTGGTGTCAGTGTAATTAAATTCGATAGTATCGTAATTTCCCAATCCTTAGTTAGCGCGGTTTCGAATGCGAATATGCCAGGTCTCATATCAAGGCTCGGTTTAAGCACGACCTTAAGGACGCTAACGTTGGAAAGTAAGAGTTCCCTTGCGAATATAAGCAGCAATTGAACGACGGCATTCACCCTGTTCAGGTAAAAACGGTCATTGAAAAAATGACGGAAGACGAACATGATGCCGAGCCCCAATACATATCCGATGATAAAAGTGCTCCCGTTAAACTCATTTTTCAAAAACATCCAGATAAACGCAAGGAACACATTCAGTAAAATTTGGAATGACATCAGGCACTACTCCTTTAAAACCGCTTTAATATAAATATCGGGATTGATTAATGTTTCTGCAGCTTGTGTAATGAATGGGTAAATCGATTCTGTTCCTACTCCGAATAAAACGGAAGTGATAACAAGGAGGACGGCAGGAACCAGCATTTTATTCACCGTATTATTAGTTAAGGCATAATCAGCTTTTGGGGTTCCCCAGAAGCCATTCATGAATATTTTCATAACGGAATATAGAACCATCAAGCTAGAAAGTAAGACAACGGCCATTCCAAAGTAGGCCCCTTTTTCTGCAGCTCCCTGAAGAATCAAAAGCTTACCGGCAAAACCGCTGAACGGCGGGATTCCCGCCAATGATATGGCAGCTATGAAGAAAGTCCATGCAAGGGCCGGGTATCGCTTGATCAAGCCGCCCATATCCCGTAAATCATCCGATCCGCTGATTTTGATCATGATGCCAACCAGCAGGAAGAGCGCAGCCTTGATTAGCATGTCATGAATGATATATAGGATGGAGCCCGATAAGGCCTGTTCATTCATGACGGAGATGCCGAAAATGATAACCCCGACGGCGATGATGATATTGTAAATGATGATTTTTTTAACATCCCAATAGGCTATCGCACCAATGACACCGATGATGATGGTCAAGATTGCAAGTATCGCAAGGAAAGTATGAGTGAAATCCTGGTCATGGTAAAACATGAGTGTATAGGTCCTGAAAATGGAATATATCCCGACCTTTGTCAGCAATGCTCCGAATAGTGCCATCACCGGGATTGGTGGAGCATAATAGGACCCAGGGAGCCATTGGAATAGCGGGAAAATGGCTCCCTTCAAACCGAATACAATCAAGAAGCCAATTGCTATCACCGAGATGATTCCAGGCTGGTTTACTTCCGCTATCCTTTGGCTGATGTCCGCCATGTTCAATGTACCTAGAACTGAATAAAGGTACGCCACCATGATGACGAAAAAGGAAGAGGAAAGCACATTGACGATGATATACTTCAATGATTCCCTCAGTTGGATTTTCGTCCCCCCCAGTACAAGCAGCACGTAAGAAGCCATCAGCATGACTTCGAAGAAGACGAATAGATTGAAAAGATCCCCCGTAAGGAAAGCACCGTTAACACCAATCAGCAAGAATTGAAATACAGGATAATAATAGTGTCTTTCACGTTCTTCACCTATGGAGTAAAACGAGTAAAGCAGTATGGCAAATCCAATGATATTCGTGGTCAGGACCAGTAGAGAAGAAAGCATGTCTGCGACGATCACGATCCCGAATGGCGCATCCCAGCTGCCGACACCGAGAGTCAAGATCCCATGAGTATGAACCGAGAACACTAGATAAAGGGAAATCGCAATTCCTATAAGAGAGGAAAAAAGGGATATCCCTCTTTGCAGCTTGATTTTTTTTGAAAAGAAAATAAGAAAGATGGCTGTGAAAAGCGGCCATAAAACAGGCATGAAAGTAAGATTACTCATTTGTTTCCGTACCTCTCATTTCTTCCATGTCATCCGTACCGAGTTCCTGGTAGGTCCGGTAAGCTAGAACCAGCAGAAATGATGTGACTCCGAAACTAATGACGATCGCAGTCAAGATAAGCGCTTGCGGAAGCGGATCGACATAGGATGCAACTTTATCACTTAGCAATGGAACGGAATCGCCTTTCAGACCACCCATCGTCAAAATCAAAAGGTGGGCGCCGTGACTGAGCAGCCCAGTACCGATTATGATTCTTAAAATGCTTTTTGAAAGCATTAAATAGGTCGCACACATAAATAGTATTCCAATGACAATGGCCATTAAAAGTTCCATTATTCACTCTCCCCTATCGTTTGAATAATGGTCATCGTTACACCAACAACCACAAGATAAACACCCAGATCAAACAGTACCGCGGTATGAAGCGAGATGTGCCCAAGAAGAGGCAAATCGATATAATGATATACATGTGTCATGAGCGGCACCCCGAAAAGTAACCCGCCGGCAACAGTCAGGCTTGATATGAGCAAGCCTGAACCAATCATTAGCTTATAGTCAATCGGCAAGATGCCTGCGACGGTTTTAATGTCGAAAGCGAGCAACAGCAAGACTATGGCAGCTGAAGTCATTAAACCGCCGACAAACCCGCCTCCTGGCGAATAATGCCCTCCTAAAAAGATGGCTACCGCAAAAAGCAAGATAACAAAGGCGGCTACCTTCGTAACCGTTTGGAGAATCAGGTCATTTTGCTTCATGATTTATCTTTCCCCCCTGTCAAACGCAATTTGATCATCGCGAATATTCCGAGAGCAGCGATGGAAAGGACACTGATTTCAAACATCGTATCAAGTCCGCGGAAGTCAACGAGAATGACATTTACGACGTTTTTCCCGCCTGCTTCTTTATAAGCATTTTCAAGATAGTAACTTGATATGGAATCAAATAGTTTATTGCTATGTGCCGATAAGGCAATCAGTGTCACGATGACTCCTACACCAATGGATATCAGGGCGTTATTCAACCTGAATGTCATCCGTTCTTCCTTTCTGCTTGCCATTAACGGAAGGTGGAAGAAACAGAGCAAAAACAGAGATACCGAAATCGTTTCGATGACCAGTTGAGTCAAGGCTAAATCCGGTGCCCGCAACAAAACGAAAAATAGGGAAATTGTATAACCGACCGCTCCTAGAATGATAATGGAAGTTAAACGGGATCTTGCAAACAAGATGGCGATCGAGCTAATCACGATGATTGCCGCTAATACCAATTCATATAAGCCGATCGGGGCAAAATTTCCTGTATCCAATTTAAAGGCATCCTTCCAATAGAGTGTAAAGCCCAATGAAAGAATGAAGAAAAGGAATATGGAAAGCAAATACGTCCGAATCGAACCTGTCATTAAAAATTTCATGACGGAGGATGCTGATCGTTCCAGCCCCCTTATCCCGTTATCATAAAGAGCATTCAGGGATAAACGTTCAGGCATCCACTGGTGGATCTTTTGCCACCTCGGAAACGTTTTGTATAAAATGATTCCAAATGCAATGATGCCGACAGTCATCCAAAATTCAGGTTGGAATCCATGCCAGAAGGCGATATGGACTTGGAAATCCGGACCCGCCAAGCTTGGCTGTATGCTAGCTACCGCAGGTTCAATGATCGATGAAGATAGCAAGTTTGGAAAGATACCGAAAATGATGACCAACGAAGCAAGGATGACCGGGGAAATCAACATCCCGATCGGTGCCTCGTGGGGCTTCTTGTCCAATAGTTGTAACTGAAGTTTGCCTGTAAAGGGCTTGAGCACGACGATCATGCTGTAAATAAAAGTGAATACGCTGGCAACCCATGCTATCACAGGGAACAGTATGCCCCATGTCTCCATATTGAAGATATTCAATTCCAATACATTCACCATGCTGGCCAGGAACATTTCCTTACTTAAAAAACCATTGAAGGGCGGAAGGCCAGCCATTGAAAAAGCACCTATGACGGCGACGGTGAAAGTAATCGGCATCAACTGCATCAATCCGCCAAGCTTCCTGATATCACGCGTACCGGTTTCATGATCAATGATGCCTGCAACCATGAAAAGGCTGCCTTTAAAGGTCGCATGATTAATTAGGTGGAATACTGCTGCAACCGTGGCCGCCAAGTATATATTTTCCCCTAACGAATCAAAGTGGAGAGCCGCCGCACCAAGTCCCAAAAGCGACATGATCAATCCGAGCTGACTGATGGTGGAAAAAGCGAGAATCCCCTTTAAATCAGTCTGCTTGATTGCAGAGAATGAGCCCCAGAACAAGGTAATCAATCCGGCAATCGAAACGAGCCAGAACCATAATCCGGATTCTGCAAAAACAGGACTTAAGCGAGCAACCAGATAAATTCCGGCCTTGACCATTGTCGCGGAATGAAGGTAAGCGCTGACAGGTGTCGGAGCTTCCATCGCGTCAGGAAGCCAGATATGGAACGGGAACTGTGCTGATTTGGTGAATGCGCCAAGCAGCACAAGCAAAAGTGCAGGAATGAAGAGCGAGTGGTCCATAAGTTCCCCGGTTTGTGCTATCAATTCACGTATACTGAATGTGTTTCCCATAATGGAAAGGAGAATGATTCCTCCAAGCAGGCTTAAGCCTCCAAGCACGGTGATCAGCAGGGATTTCTGCGCTCCATAACGTGAACGCTCCCTTTCGTTCCAATATCCTATTAATAGAAAAGATGATAAACTCGTGAATTCCCAAAATGAATAAAGGACAATTAGATTATCGGAAAGGACGACGCCCAGCATCGCTCCCATGAAAAGCAAAAGGAAGACGTAAAATTGGTTCAGCTTTTCTTTCTCTTTCGATAAATAGAAAACCGAATACAGAACGACAAGTGAACCTATCCCTGTAATGAGCAAGGCGAACAAAAGTCCTAGTCCATCTACATAGAAATCAATATGAATTCCGAGTGAAGGAATCCATGCAGCCCTTTCCGTAATGATATCCCCTTGTTTGGTCAAGGAAATGAACCTTGAAAAATAGGTGAAAAGGAGAATCGGTAAAATCAATACAAACCATCCTGTATGTATTTGTCGGAATAGTTTGTATAATATTGGTACAATAAGTGCAAATAGAAACGGTGATAATACCGCCCAATGCAGTAAAGACATAAACTCCCCCCCCTTTTTAAAACGAAGTCATTCGTCTTATTATGCTTTTTTTACGCAATCTTAGACGTTAGAGAACCTTCGTTGAATATGTATTTTTGATTCGAATACTTGCCTCGCTTAAAAGTATAACGCAATTTATGTGGGTTTGCATGGCTTTAAGAACAGTGAAGGCCGACTAAAAATGGAGTTTTATATATAGGTAGAAAAGGAGGGGAAATCGTCCCGAAAAATTTTAATTTAAAAGTTTTAAAGGGTGAATTAGTAGAGAATTCTTTGTTAAAAAGTGGAATAGTTTGCATAATGTAGGGAAAAGGATGCATGGATGGAGAATTCATGAAAAACGCTTATTTACTTAGCTACTTTCCAATCATTTCAATCCTACTATTCAGCCTCTCCTTTGCCATTTATGGGAAAATGCAAATGCTCATGTTATTTAGAAATCTGCTGATCGTATTGCTCCTAAATTTTTTATGGTTTTTGCCGGATTGAAGTTGATCTCCGATACTATATGGAGCAGTCTTTATTATTCCTTTCCAAGGCTTCGGAAGGTAAAACACTGAACAGTGTAAGAAGGGAATCTGTCATATATGTAATTGGCGGTGCTTATTCATTGTTCAATACATCCTTATGGCGGGTGTGATATAGGACTGAGCAAAGGCAGTACTTAGTGTGTCCAACGCATAGCTGTCACCGCTATAATTCTTTGGACAATAGTTTTTGCTCAATAGCTTGCTCCGCTAACTGGGTGATTGATGTCAGCATCCGTTTCTTCTATATAGTGGGCAGAATCAAGGAGTGGGGTTAATGGCTGACCCTGGCTGCCGATAGTTTTGGTATGCCCGATTGAAAGAATTTTTTTTATAATCCTTTTCCCCAATCAAAGAGACAAGCTCGTGCGTATGATGCTGTATAACCACTAAAGCTTCCTCGATATCATTGCACCGATTTTTGATTGTACAGCAGTCTTGGGCTTTAGTTTACAGCTTGGTATCGAGTGCGGTATGGATGGTTACACCGGAATCAAAAGCTTTTCAATCCTTTTATCCAGCTCTGCCTCACCTGATGGCGTATAGCCACATCAGAACCTTGCAGGGATGTTATGAGACCTTCAGAGGATGTCACTAGGTTTTTCAATTCCTGATGAGCATATGTCACGTAATCGGGATAATAAGTCGACCGAGGTGGACAAGTCTAATTTAATCGTACTTCCGATCTTCGGCACATTAAGAGTTTATAGTTTTTCGGATTATTAAGGATTACTGCCAGTAAGGTGAGTTCTGCCTTTGATAACTTCCCAGTCGGTTTACTGAAATAATACTGGGAGGCAGCTTCGATCCCATATGATCCATTACTGGAAATATATCGTATTCAAATATAGCTCCATGATTTCCGGTTTTGAATTTTTTCGCTCTAATTGATAGGCGTAAAAGAGTTCATTAAGTTTTCGGTTATACGTCCTTTCATGGGAAAGGCAAACACTCCTGGTGAATTGCTGGGTAATGGTACTGCCGCCTTGTTCGATTGTTTTATTTTGTGAATTGATAAGATGCGCCTTCCATGCCGGACAGGCCAACACCTGCATGATCATAAAAATTTGTGATCCTCTGTTATGCTGAAAGGGAAATGGTTTTCCAGAAAAAGGGGATGCCATCAAGTTTAAGATAAGTCCGTTTTTCACCATTGGAAATTTCACTGATCACTTTCCATTTGCAGCCGTCATGTAATTAGTCCTGAGCCAGCTCTATCGAATCAATGGGATTCCTAAGTGAAGTACATGATAGGGAGTTTGGGCTAAGGATCACTTGTGATAGGAAAGGAAAATGAAAAGGACAATACAGGAACTGTGAAGAAAATCGTGATATAACCAAGATACGTGCGCATAGTTCAACTTCCTAACTAATATATTTTTAGTATATTCTTGGCGATAATGCAGGGATTAAAGAATGGTACTTTCGGTTCGTCCAAACACTAAAACCAATTAAGGAAAATAATATATAGTTTTGAGTAAATCAAGAATGATGGCAGAAGTCGTATCTAAATGGTGTAATATGATCCAATGAAAAACTTTCTAAATCTTCTGTTATAATATTCTCATGAGAAAATAAAAACCAATTTTTGTTTGTATGTTGACGTCAAGAATAAGAAGGGGGTCATTAAAATGGAGGAACAACAGCAATATGTATTCATTGATTTTGAATTTACGATGCCGGAAGGAAAAGCGAATCCAGTAGGTTTTTATCCAGAAATCATTGAGGTCGGTTTAGTCAGCGTCATTAATGAGACAATTCAGGAACAATTCTCTTCTTTTGTTAACCCATTGAAATTTCCAGTCCTAACGGGGAGATGCAAGAAGTTCTTGAATATTACCCAAGATCAGGTGGACCGGGGGATTTCATTTGAAGAGTTGATTTCTTTATTGAAGAAAATAGATGAGCAGCACCCGACGACGATTGTGACTTGGGGAAATATGGACATGAAGGTACTTCGCCAGAACTGTCAGAAATCAGGATTGGATTTCCCTTTTTCAGGAAAACAAATAGATCTTTGCCTGGAGTATAAACGCTTTTTCGGAGATCAAAATCAAACCGGACTTTGGAAGGCTGTACAGGCCTATGGCAAAGAAGGGACAGGCAAGCATCACAGGGCGTTGGATGATGCAATTACGACATATAATATATTTAAGTTAGTAGAGAAAGATAAAAGTTATATGCAAAATCATGAACCGACGACAATTGGCGATCGCATTGATTTATCAAAGGTATTGAATCATTTAGCGTTATAAAAGCCAAATCATATACTACTGATTTGGCTTTTATGCTTTATTTGAAATAATCCGCCGCCAGATCTTCAAGCAGCTGTAAGCTTTTATCATTCCACTCTGTGTTTGCTTCGCTTAAGGTGTGTTTCATTTTCTCAACAGCTTCTCTTAAGGACTCCTTATACTCAGGAATTTCCTCTTCAAAGCCCCTTACCATATTCTTAGGTACATTGGTTTGCTCCCGGAATGCAAGAGCACGCCGCTGATGGAACATGGACACTTCTGTTTGCTTCGGGTTATGAAGATCCCCCTGCATGGGATGCTTCATGACAGCCAACACTTTAACAAGATATGCAGCAGGTCTGATATCGGTGATTTCCCCGATGTATTTTCCGGTTTTATATATGGCGGTAACCTTATCGCCGATTTTAAAATCCTGTTCTGACATTTCCCTACCACCTTTCTTTTAACTTCCTTCATGATACATAAGAACAACGATTTTTCACAGCGAATTCGTTCAATTTCGCAAAGATGCTTTTTTTATGAAAATCGTGTAAAGTGTACAAATGAAGATGGAAAATGGCGTTACAGGCCATTTATTTAAAAAAAGAAAGAGGGTATATACAATGACAAATTTTCCACAATTAACAAGTGAAGTTTTGGAAAATGAAAAAGCGGTCATCATGCAAACGACGATGGGCGATATTAAAATTAAATTATTCCCTGAGCTGGCTCCAAAGACAGTGGAAAATTTCATGACTCATGCTGAAAACGGTTACTACGAAGGAATCATTTTCCACCGTGTCATCAAGGATTTCATGCTTCAAGGCGGAGATCCGACAGGTACTGGAATGGGGGGAGAAAGTATTTGGGGAGCTCCATTTGAGGACGAGTTCTCCATGCAATTATTCAATTTGCGTGGAGCTCTTTCCATGGCAAATGCAGGTCCGGGAACAAATGGCAGCCAATTCTTCGTCGTACAGGCCCAGCATGTAGACAGCAGGATGGGTGAGCAGATGAAGCAAGCCGGTTATCCGGAAGAAATCATCAACGCTTATATGGAACAAGGCGGCACACCATGGCTGGACCATAAACACTCTGTTTTTGGACAGGTGGTCGAAGGCCTGGACGTTGTTGATACGATTGCTAATGTAGAGACAGTTGCGGGAGACAAGCCAGCAGTGGATGTAGTCATTAAAGGAATCACCATTTTATAAATAAAAGAGAAGCGGGGGGCTTAGTGCCTCTCGTTTTTTTAGGTTTTAGCGGGTTTGCTCCACTAGTGGATTGTTCTGGCAATTGATATAATGGGCTAAAGCATTTTAATTCCTATAAGGAAGGATGTATCGAATGGACTTTCTCAATCATACTTTACTAGGTTTGTTTCTTTACTTTCCAGAAGACAAGACTGAATATATCTCTGCGGGTATAACATGCTTCATCTTTTTAGTAGCAGCCGTTTTAACGATGAGGGCAATTATAAGATATTCAAAAAAAGAAGAACTGAAAACTAAGCAATTCGAAGATGAAGTCACTAAAAGGAACCAGCGTATAAAGGATGATACTATTTCTTGATTCCGGAAGATGCGAGTGGATTCACTAGAGTGCCAGCCTTTTTTTTTGCTAATTAGAATATGAATGGTATTATGTTTTGTTAGAAGGCCGTAAAGGACCTGAATGAAGAATAAACTGTTCCCTTATCAGCATAAGCAATTTATACTATAAGCATAGAGATAGAAACTTTGGGGGCGTAAATAGTTATGCAAATCGTAGCTAAAAGAATGATTGCGACGGATACAGTTAAGAGTTTTTTCATTCAGCACTGGGAGACGACTCAAGTCGTTTTTTCAAGAGGCTTGTTTCATTATGCGGAACTTGAGGGTTTTGGAGTGATGGACGAGAATGAAAAAATCATGGGGTTGGGAACATATAAGTTGTCCGACCATGTATGCCAAATCATTTCTTTGAATAGTGAGCATGAGAATCAAGGAGTGGGCTCATCGTTGCTTTATGTAATGGAAAATACCGCCAAGGAGAAAAGTTGCCATACTATTAAAGCGATTACAACGAACGATAATTTACAGGCATTGAAGTTTTTTCAAAAGCGTGGTTATGTCATTGCGGAAATCGTTAAAAATGCGGTTGAAGAATCACGGAAAATCAAACCTGAAATACCATTTTACAGTTTTGAGGGAATTCCTATCCGAGATGAGATAATACTGGAGAAATACTTATAATGCCTGAATTTTGATAGGGGGAATAGGGATGTTTAAGAAAATTGCGGCTGATGCCCTTGGACTTAGTGATATTGGAAGTGTGATTAGCCCTGCCAATTATGACAAGGTGGATGCAGATGACTATATCATGCATGAAGACGAGGAAAAAATTTATTTCCTGATAAAATCGAAAACCGATGAGTACTGTTTCACGAATCAAGCGTTCATACATTTGGACGGGACAAGTGCCATAAGCAAAAAACGTACACTTACAAGATATAGCTACAGCCAGTACAATATTTCCAGCGTAACACTTGAAACGGCAGGGACCGTGGATTTGGATGCGGAAATTAAATTTACGATCGGTGCAAAGACGTTCTCCATTGATGTCCATAAGAAGTTCATTGAAGAATTAAAGGATTTGTTCAAATCATTAGTTAAAATATCGGAAATTTGCCATGAGAATGAATATGCCCTTCAATTTGCACAGCAAAGCGTAAACCTTGCTTCTTCCACTTTGAACCAGGTTCGGACAGAGGGAAGCCAAATGGCTGCAAGTTTCAAGGAAATTAATTCCGCAGCTTTCGAATGGTTGATGGACAGTCGGAAAAAGTACCATGTGAAAGATTTTGGCTATGTTTTTGAGAAATATATAAATAATTAAAACAAGGAGGCGAACACGGAATGATGTGTCCGCCTTCTTTTTTAATTGTTCAAATCACTCAAACCAGGGCTGTGTTCATTTGGCATATCTGGCATTTCCGGGACCGGGAATCCTTTTGGCGGCTCGGTAACGGCAAGGTTTCCGCCATTTCGGCTCGGTGTCTCCCCTTGGAAAATTTAGCCGATTTGAGTTTGATCCAGCCTGAAATTGAATTGAGCATTATGATAGCCCAAATCCACATATTTTCGGCATTCAGGATATTTGTTCAAATCATAATTAGGTATAGGGAAGATCTTCCCCCAGCTGACCCCAAGAGTTTCCAATGCCTTGGCAAATGCATTTTGATGGGCATTGTCGCGGACCATTAAAAATGCCAGTGTTTCACGCATTGCTTTATTGGAGCTCATTTCATATATCCTCGACTTTTGCAAAACCCCCGTAGATTCAAGGATGACATTATTCAAAAGGTTCGCCACAAGATTGCCGTGATCATAAACCCAAGATCCATTCCATGGATTGCCGCCAGCGTCGACGTAGGGACGCTTTCGCACCGATTATGAAATGATGTGGATTTGCACCACTCTGGATGGCATCATCCAATGGGGCACCATCGATCCCGGAATCTCCGGGCATATCCCCACCAACCTCATTCAGCAACTGGTTGATGGTTGATTGGACAAGTTCTACGTGGCTTAGTTCCTCTAGGAAAACCCCGCGGATTAAATCACGATATTGTTTAGCGTTGCCGCGGAAGTTGGCACTTTGGAAAGAATACTGCATCATCGTCCGCATTTCACCGAATTGCCCTCCAAGCGTTTCCTGAAGAACCTTTGCTGCATTGGGATCAGGCTTATCTGGAACGATCATATTGATTAAATCTTCTTTATAGAAATACAATGAAAGCCCTCCTAGAATCAATATTTCTAATTTAGCTTCTGTTGCCTCAATTAAATTATTCCTAAGGTAAAAAGTACCTTTATGGAATGAAGGGAAGAGAGAAATACTAGAGGGAAGAACGATTTTGAAAGGATGTTGCACATGCTATCCAATCAGCAGCTAAAAGAATTTCAACAGCAATTGCAGCAAACGAAGCAAGAGTTGAAAGAGCGATTAAATGATTCAGGCAACTACGATTTAAGAAGAAGCTTGGAGGATTCGACAGGTGAGCTATCGAGTTACGATAATCATCCCGGCGATGAAGGAACCGAGTTATATGAACGGGAAAAGGATTTGGCCCTTTCCGAGCATGATCGGGATGAAATAAGGGATATTGATCGAGCGCTTTCTGCCATCGAGGCAGGTGAGTATGGAAAGTGCGAGGTTTGTTCAAAGGAAATACCTATTGAACGTTTGAAAGCCATGCCTACAACGACTTATTGTGTCGAGCATACCCCATCACAGGAAACTTCGCACAATCGGCCGATCGAAGAGGAAGTGCTGGGACCACCGTTTGGAAAGTTTGATTATGATGACCGGCACGAATCGGTTGCTTACGATGCGGAAGATTCGTGGCAGGATGTTGCCAGTTATGGAACATCTGAATCGCCTTCCGATTTTGTAAATCCGCCAAGCGATTACGAAGATATGTATGTTGAGTCCGAAGAAAATATCGGATATGTCGAAGATTATGAAAATTTTGTTGGTGTGGATATATACGGTAAAGAGGTAACGGTTTACCCGAACTCCCAATATCAAGAATTGAAGGAAGAACTTTTTGAAGAAAATATTCAAACTCCGTTTGGTGATTTGCCGCGATATGAGCATGATCCTTATGTTGATGAAGAGAAAGATTGAAAAAAAGAACCAGGATTTTTTAAACCTGGTATTATCCCCTACAGGTAGACAGAGTAAAAAAGAGAGCATGATAAAATGTTCTTAACAGTCTATCTGGGAGGGG